>NZ_JADYVG010000030.1:0-81231 GCF_020193585.1 Bradyrhizobium sp. IC3195
GGCGAGGCACTTGCAGCCGGGGCGGGCGAAGCCGTCGGGGCCGGCGAGGGACTTGCCGATGCGGCCGGCGCCGGGCTCGCGGTCTGCGCCAGAGCGCCTGACAGCCCATGCGACAAGGCCGCAGCCGGGATCAGCGCGGCCAAAGCGAGGCGACGAAAAGTGTTCATTTTATTCTCCCCGAGGCCCGCTTCGTCGGGGCCTCAATTCATCAAGGCCTTACCCACCAAGGCCTTAACCCGTCCGCGCGTCCCGGTTCGCGCGAACCGCGCCGTTCTAACACGCGAGCGCCGAATTCGTCCCATGACAGATGCGTCATGGCAGGCAACTTGCCCGATGTCCCGACCCGGGTGGCAAATCACTGGCCAAGCGGCCGAGGATCGCCATATAAGGCAGGCGAAATTCGGGAATTTTCATGAGCGCGCTGGCCAACCACGCATTTGCCAAGATGAACGGCATCGGCAACGAGATCGTCGTTGTCGACTTGCGCGATTCGGCGGCCAAGGTCACGCCGGACGATGCCCGCGCCGTCGCGTCCGCGAACGGCGGCGTGGCTTACGACCAGCTCATGGTGCTGCAGAGGCCGCGGCTCGACGGCACCGAGGCCTTCATCAGCATCTACAACAATGACGGCTCGGAGGCCGGTGCCTGCGGCAACGGCATGCGCTGCGTCGTGCGCCGCATCTTCGAGAAGACCGGGCAGACCAGTGCGACCTTCGAGACGGCCGCCGGCCTGCTCAATGCCTGGCAGGGTCCGGCGCCCGACCTCTACACAGTGGATATGGGCGCGCCGAAATTCGGCTGGCAGGACATTCCGCTGGCGGAAGAGTTTCGCGACACCCGCTACATCGAATTGCAGATCGGGCCGATCGACAATCCCATTCTGCATTCGCCCTCAGTGGTGAGCATGGGCAATCCGCACGCGGTGTTCTGGGTCGACGACGTCAACGCCTACGATCTCGGCCGCTTCGGTCCGCTCTTGGAAAACCATCCGATCTTTCCCGAGCGCGCCAACATCACGCTGGCCCATATCGTCGATCGCGAGCACATCACGATCCGCACCTGGGAGCGCGGTGCCGGCCTGACCAAGGCGTGCGGGTCGGCGGCCTGCGCCACGGCGGTCGCCGCCGCGCGGCTGAAGCGCGCCGAGCGCAAGGTCGAGATCACATTGCCCGGCGGCAAGCTCGGCATCGAATGGCGCGAGCGCGACGACCACGTGCTGATGACGGGCACCGCGACCTTCGAATATGAGGGCAGCTTCGATCCGGCGCTGTTCGCGCCGGTCGCCTGATGGCCGTCGACATCGTCACCTTCGGCTGCCGCCTCAACGCCTTCGAGGCCGAGGTGATCCGCAGCAAGGCGGAAGTCGCAGGGCTTTCCGACACCATCGTCATCAACAGCTGCGCCGTCACCAACGAGGCGGTGGCGCAGGCGCGCCAGTCGATCCGCAAGTTGAAGCGCGAGCGCCCCGAGGCGCGCATCGTCGTCACCGGCTGCGCGGCGCAGACGCAGGCTGCGATGTTTGCGGGCATGGCCGAGGTCGATCGCGTCGTCGGCAATGACGACAAGATGCGCGGCGAAGCGTGGCGGGAGACGCGCCACGCTTTCGATCTTGGCGCCAGCGAGAAGATCGCCGTCAGCGACATCATGGCGGTGAAGGAGATGGCGCCGCACCTCGTCGATGGCTATGCGAGCGGCCTGCCGCGCGTCTTCGTGCAGGTGCAGAACGGCTGCGATCATCGCTGCACCTTCTGCATCATCCCGTTCGGCCGCGGCAATTCGCGCTCGGTGCCGATGGGCGCGGTGGTCGATCAGGTGCGCACCCTGGTCGAGCGCGGCCATGCCGAGATCGTGCTGACCGGCGTCGATCTCACGAGCTACGGCGCAGACCTGCCCGGCGCGCCCAAGCTCGGCCTGCTGACCAAGCAGATCCTGCGCCATGTGCCCGAGCTCAAGCGCCTGCGTATCTCCTCGATCGATTCGATCGAGGCGGATGACGACCTGCTCGATGCCATCGCGGAGGATGCGCGCCTGATGCCGCACCTGCACCTGTCGCTGCAGTCGGGCGACGACATGATCCTGAAGCGCATGAAGCGGCGGCATTCGCGGCAGGATGCGATTGGCTTCTGCGAGCAGGTGCGCCGCCTGCGCCCCGATGTCGTCTTCGGCGCCGACATCATCGCGGGCTTCCCGACCGAGACCGAGGACATGTTCTCGCGCTCGCTGGGTCTCGTGGACCAATGCGGCCTGACCTTCCTGCACGTCTTCCCTTATTCGCCGCGGCCCGGCACGCCCGCCGCGCGGATGCCGCAGGTGGCGGGGCCGGTCATTAAAGAGCGTGCGAAGCGGCTGCGCGCGGTAGGAGAGGCGGCGCTGCAGCAACGGCTGCAAGCCGAGATCGGCGCAAGGCGCGATGTGCTGATCGAGAGCGAGGGGCAGGGCCGCACGGAGCATTATCTGCCGGTGGCGATTGCGGGCGAGCGGGTGGGAAGCATCGTGCGGCTGAAGATTGCTGGCATTGATGGCGAGCGGCTCACGACGTAAGCAGCTGCTCTCTTCCTTCTCCCCTTGTGGGAGAAGGTGGCGCGAAGCGCCGGATGAGGGGTTGTATCCGCGCAATCGCATTGAGAGGTCATGCGCGGAGAGAGACCCCTCACCCGTCTCGCCGCTCTCGCGGCGAGCCACCCTCTCCCGCAAGGGGAGAGGGAAAACTACGACGCCCTGACCTGCCAGAATCGCAGCGTGCGCTTGGCGTTCTCCGCCGTCATTCTCGCAAAATGCCCCTGTGTCCTCGCGATGTCCGCGGGCGTCATCGCGCCTGTCGCGAAACGGCATTCGAGCACGGCCATGGTGGTCTCCCAGCTGAGCTGTGCGGCCTTGCACGGCACCAGCAGGCCGTCCTCGCGGAGACTCTGCATCAGCGGTCGGATCACCTCGACCGTCGATCCCGACAACGCCGCCAGCGCCGCCACCGTCTCCTCATAGCGCCGCTGTCTGGCGAAGCCGAGCAACGTCGCCTCGTCGAGCTGGCCTGTAGCCTTCAGGCCCGCAATGGCACGCTTGGCACCTTCGAAATCGCGCACCGCCGACATTTCGCGCTCGGCGCCGATGGCGACGGCGGCGATCGCGCTCTGGATCTCCTCGAACAGATGCGGCGGGGCGCGCGACAGCAGGCGGGTGCGCACCGCGTCCGTCGCCGAGCGCAGCAATTGGCGGCGCAGCTCCGAGGGCAAGTCGACGCGGACGCCGACACTGACTGCGAGCTCCGGGTCGCTTTCGGCCTGGCCGACGATGATGGCGAACCCTTTTCCGGAGACGCGCGCGCCGGGATTGGCCGCAAGCCGCCGGCTGACGCTGGGGTAGCGGCGCGCCAGCAGCGCGTCGGTGACGATCTCCTTCAGCCACCAGCGGCCGGCGACCGCGAGCAGATGCGGCTCGCCCTTAGCTGATGCGATCTTCACCAGCTCGCCGTCGTCGAGGCGGGCGGATTCCTGCAGCACGGGGCCGGCGATGTGGATCTCGTCATTGTTGGCGAGACGGCGGATCACCGCCGGCGGCGCCTGCGCGATCGGCGCAAGCTGCGCGCTGATCTCGACCAGCGCGATGCGTGCTGCCACATCGGCGATGGCGCGCAGCTCGATGGTGCCGATCAGGCGCTCGAGCACGTCGTCGAACAGCGCGATCTGCTCGTCGTCGAAATTGCCGGCGGAGGAGAGGAACAGCTCGGTGACGCGCCGGGCCGTCGCCAGGCCCTTTTCCGGCGAGCCGATCCGCAGTGCGGATTCGACCTCGTCGATGATCGATAGCCCGGAATTGGTCATCGCGCGCGGCTCGTCCTGAGCGGTTACGGAAGCTTTTTCTAAGCAACCGTTATCATTAGAGGCGAGCGCTGAAGGTTTCGTAAACCATGGCACGGTAGCCGAGCACAGCCGCTTCTCGACCGACCACCGCTCCTCATCCCGAGGAGCCCGCGAAGCGGGCGTCTCGAAGGATGGATACGACCGCGATGCGCCTGCGGGCCTCTATGGTTCGAGACGGCGCTGACGCGCCTCCTCACCATGAGGGTCTAAGAGGCTACTCCCCCTTCCACCCGCAGGCCCGGAGCTTCTCGTGCATATGCGGCGGGGCCGGCGCCACCACGCGGACCGGCTCCTTGTTCCGGGAGATCGGCACCACGATCTCGCGCGAATGCAGGTGCAGGCGCGGCTCGCCGAAGCGCGGACCGTTGCCGTAGATGTTATCGCCGAAGATCGGCCAGCCGCTCGCGGCCGCATGCACCCGCAATTGATGGGTCCGGCCGGTCACCGGTTCCATGGCAAGCCAGGTGAAACCGTCGCCCCGGCCCATCACCTTCCAGTTCGTGATCGCCTTCTGCCCTTCCGGATCCGGCTTCTGCCACCAGCCGCGTTCGGCATTGAGCCGGCCGAGCGGCATGTCGATGGTGCCTTCGTCCTCGGCAGGGCCGCCTTCGACCACGGTCCAGTAGGTTTTGCCGATCTTGCCGTGCTTGAACAAAAGGCCCAGCGATGCCGTCGCCTTGCGGTGGCGGCCGAGCACGAGGCAGCCCGAGGTGTCCTTGTCCAGCCGGTGGGCCAGCACCGGCGGTCGCGGCAGGCCGAAACGCAGCGCGTCGAAGGAATCCTCCAGATTGGGGCCACCCTTGGGGCCGCGATGCACCGGCAGGCCGGCCGGCTTGTCGATGACCAGCATCAGGCCGTCGCGATGGAGCACGCGGCCTAAGATCTCATCGGCGGTCAATTGGGGAACATCGAGCAATCGCAGGACTTTCGGTCAAGGCTTTCGTTTACGGGCCGGAACGGCTAACACGCCACCATGAACGATACCACCTCCGAGACCCCCAAGCTGAGCTGGTGGCGCCGCCTGTCCAACGGGCTGAAGCGCACCTCGTCCTCGCTCGGGACCGCGGTCGCCGACCTCGTCACTAAGCGCAAGCTCGACCGCGCCATGCTCGACGACATCGAGGACGTGCTGCTGCGCGCCGACCTCGGCACGTCAGTCGCGGTGCGCATTGCCGATGCCGTCGGCACCGGCCGCTACGACAAGGCGATCTCGGCGGACGAGGTCAAGGACGTCGTCGCCACCGAGGTCGAGAAGGTGCTGTCGCCGGTGGCAAAGCCGCTCGTGATCGATGCGGCAAAAAAGCCGTTCGTCATTCTCGTGGTCGGCGTCAACGGTTCCGGCAAGACCACCACGATCGGCAAGCTGTCGCAGAAATTCGCCTCCGAAGGCCGCAAGGTGATGCTGGCCGCCGGCGACACGTTTCGCGCCGCCGCCATCGAGCAGCTCAAGGTCTGGGGCGAGCGGACGAAGACGCCCGTCATCGCGGGCGCGCAGGGCTCGGATTCCGCAAGCCTCGCCTTCAACGCGCTCACCGCGGCGAAGGAGCAGAATGTCGACGTGCTGCTGATCGACACCGCGGGCCGCTTGCAGAACAAGGCCGAGCTGATGAACGAGCTCGAGAAGGTCGTGCGCGTGATCCGCAAGGTGGATGACACTGCGCCGCATGCCGTGCTGCTGGTGCTGGATGCGACCGTCGGCCAGAATGCGCTGTCGCAGGTCGAGGCCTTCCATCGCACCGCCGGGGTCACCGGCCTCGTCATGACCAAGCTCGACGGCACCGCGCGCGGCGGCATCCTGGTGGCGCTCGCGGAGAAGTTCAAGCTGCCGGTGCACTTCATCGGCGTCGGCGAAGGCGTCGACGATCTCGCGCCCTTCACCGCGCGCGACTTCGCCCGCGCCATCGCCGGAATCGAATAGCGTCATCCTTCGGGACGCCGCTTGCGCGGCTCCTCAGGATGAGGTCGTGCCACACATGAGGTCCTCATCCTGAGGAGACCGCGAAGCGGTCGTCTCGAAGGATGGGAGATACGGAAGAGAGAATGGACAAGACCCAGCCGCATCCGCTGTTCAAGCTCGCGACCGAGCTCGGTCCGCTGCTCGTGTTCTTCTTCGTCAATGCGAAGTTCAATCTGTTCGCGGCGACCGGCGCCTTCATGGTGGCCATCGCGGTCGCGATGGCCGCCTCTTACATCGTGACGCGTCACATCCCGATCATGGCGATCGTCACGGGGGTGATCGTGCTGGTGTTCGGCACGCTGACCCTGGTGCTGCACGACGAGACCTTCATCAAGGTCAAGCCGACCATCATCTACGGCCTGTTCGCCGCGATCCTCGGCGGCGGCCTGTTGTTCGGCCGTTCCTTCATCGCCGTGATGTTCGACCAGGTGTTCAACCTGACGCCGCAGGGCTGGCGCATCCTCACCTTGCGCTGGGCGCTGTTCTTCGCCGGAATGGCGGTGCTGAACGAGATCGTCTGGCGCACCCAGAGCACGGATTTCTGGGTGAACTTCAAGGTGTTCGGCGTCACTCCGATCACGATGATCTTCGCCATCGCCCAGATGCCGCTGACCAAGCGCTATCATCTCGCGCCGGTCTCGCTGGAGAGAAGCGAGGCCGAGGCGGGGGATGTGAGCAAGGGTTAGGCGAAGGACAGGCGAAGCGTCGCTCCACATACCGCTGTCATGCCCCGGCTTGACCGGGGCATCCAGTACGCCGCAGCTTCTCCGTATACGACTGGCGTCTCTGGAATACTGGATCGCCCGATCAAGTCGGGCGATGACAGTTGAGCGTGTGGTACGAGCGCGGCATCAGCTTCCTGCCTTCAGCGCCTTCTCCAGCTCCGGCATCAGCACGGCCTTGAGATTTTGCGGCGTGATCGGCCCGACCAGCTTGTAGACGATGGTGCCCTCGCGCCCGACGACGAAGGTCTCCGGCACGCCGTAAACGCCCCATTCGATCGAGGCGCGGCCGTTGGCGTCCACGCCGACATGGCCGAACGGGTTGCCGTAGCGGCCGAGGAAGCGGCGCGCATTGTCGGCGGCGTCCTTGTAGTTGATGCCGACCAGCTGGAAGCGCTTGTCTTTTGCCATTTCGGTCAAAAGCGGCGCTTCGTCATGGCAGGGCACGCACCAGGACGCCCAGACGTTGACGAGGCTGACCTTGCCCTTGAAGGCGGCGGGATCGAGTCCCGGGACCTGCGCGCCATTCTCTTGCAATCCCTGGAGCGGCGGCAGCACGGTTTGCGGTGCCGGCCGGCCGATCAGCGCGGATGGAATCCGCGAGGGATCGCCACTGCCGAGCCGGAACCAGAACAAAAGCGCGAGGCCGATGAAGACGATCAGCGGCAGCATCACCAGGAAGGCGCGGCGCTGTGGCGGAGCGGAGGCAGGTTGATCGCTCATCGCGGCTCCGTCGCGCTGCGGCCCGACCGGCGGGTGATGCCGCGCTGCTCCAGCTCGCGCAGGCGCTGCGTCTGGCTGCGATAATCGAGCATGACCCAGCCGATCAGGATCGCGATCACGAGGGCGACAGCTGCGTAAGACGCCACGATGAAAGAGGCATAAGGACCGAGCGACATCGTCATGCAGCCCCAGCTTCTTTGGACGCGTTGTCTTCACGCGAACCGGCGGCCATGTCGCTCGAAAACGCGATCCGGCTGGCCTGCATCATCTGCAGCGAGCGGACACGGCGGCGCAAAATCTCGTTGCGCATCGCGGCCAGGTGCAGCGTGACGAACAGCAGCGTGAAGGCGACCGCCATCACCAGCAGCGGAATCAGGAACGACTTGTCAAGCGCCGAGCCGCCCATGCGTATCACCGAGGCGGGCTGGTGCAGCGTGTTCCACCAATCGACCGAGAACTTGATGATCGGCAGGTTGATCGCGCCGACCAGGGTCAGCACCGCGGCAGCGCGCGCCGCACGCGAGGGATCGTCGACGGCACGCCACAGCGCCATCAGGCCGAGATACATCAGGAACAGGATCAGCACCGAGGTCAGCCGCGCGTCCCACTCCCAATAGGTGCCCCACATCGGCCGGCCCCAGAGCGAGCCCGTGAGCAGCGCGAGGAAGGTGAAGGCGGCGCCGATCGGAGCTGCGGCCTTGGCGGCGACGTCGGCGAGCGGATGCCGCCACACCAGCGTGCCCAACGATGCGATGCTCATCACGCCCCACACGAACATCGACAGCCAGGCATTGGGCACGTGGATGAACATGATCTTGACGGTCGCGCCCTGCTGATAGTCATCGGGCGCGAGCGCAGCTTGATAGAGACCGATCGTGAGCAGGATGATTGTCGCGGCCGCCAGCCACGGCAACACCCGCGCTGTCAGCGCGAGGAACCGCGTGGGGTTGGCGAGGTCGATCAGCGTCATGGTATCCTGATAATCACCGGGGGCCGCTCAGGCAATCAGCACGAAAGCCCGTCGCGAAAGTTGATCCGGGTCAAGGTTCGTCGAGCCCATCTCAGTCGAGGCCATGCCGCAGGCTTGCTGCGGCCGCGAACGGGCCGATCACGAGGCTGACCAGCGACAGCGCGCACAGGATCGAAAACGGCGCGCCGAAGGTCATGGGACCGACGATCACCGCCTGCGAGGCCGCAACGCCGAAAATCAGCACGGGAATCGACAGCGGCAGCACCAGCACCGCCATCAACAGCCCGCCGCGATGCAGCGTCACCGCCAGCGCCGCGCCGATCATGCCGGTGAAGGTCAGGGCCGGGGTGCCCGCCAGCAGCGTCAGCGCCACCGCGGCCGTGGCGATCATGTCGAGGTTGAGCAACAGGCCGAGCACGGGGGTTGCGACAATCAGCGGCAGGCCGGCGGCGAGCCAATGCGCCAGCGCCTTGGCGGCGCAGGCGAGTTCCAGCGGCGTCCGGCTCATCGTGATCAGGTCGAGCGAGCCGTCCTCATGGTCGGCCATGAACAGCCGGTCGAGGGTCAGCAGGCTGGCTAGGAGGGCGCCGAGCCAGAGGATCGCAGGTCCCAGCCGCGACAGCAGCGCCAGATCCGGCCCGACCGCGAACGGCATCAGCACCACCACGGTCAGGAAGAACAAGACCCCGATCAGCGCTCCGCCGCCGACGCGAAGCGCAATCCTGATGTCCCGGCGGATGAGGGCGGTGAGGGCGGTCATGAGAGGCTTCCAGCTTCTGGGAACGCATCCGACAGCCACAGGCACACTGCGCTCCCTTCCCCCTTGTGGGGGGAGGGAATGGAGAGAGCCGAGCCCGGCCGCTTGGAAAACTGAGGGTGCCTGAACTTCACGCCCCACCCCCGATCCGCAGCTCCCGCGATTCGATCCCGAGCGGGGCATGCGTCGCCGCGACGATCATGCCGCCGCCGGCCAGATGCTCGCGCATCAGGCCGGCGAACATGTCCTGACCGGCGACATCAAGCGCATTGGTCGGCTCGTCCAGGAGCCAGACCGGGCGGCGGACCGTCAGCAGCCGCGCCAGCGAGAGCCGGCGGCGCTGTCCCGCGGACAGGAATCCGGCGGGCAGATGGATGGCGTGGTCGAGCCCCACCTTGGCAAGGCTCTCGACGGCATCGAAAAGCTCGCCGCCGAGAAAATCAGCCCAAAACGTCAGGTTTTCGGCCACGCTCAGCGCCGGCTTCAGGGCATCGCGATGGCCGAGATAGTGGCACTGCTCCGCCAGGGTCAGCTCACTATGGCCTCCCTCCAGCGCAATCGTCCCGCCGGCCGGAACGAGCAGGCCTGCGATCAGCCGCAGCAGCGAGGTCTTGCCCGATCCATTGCGCCCCATCACCGCCACGGCCTCGCCCGACCCGGCCGCGAAATCGAGCCCGGCGAACACCTCGCGCCCGCCCCGCACGCATCTCAGCCCGTGACCTGACAGCCGCATGTCGCCTTGGTTCAGTCCGCTCACAGCCGGGCCTCAGGAAATCTTGGGGTAGCGCATGGGAATTTTTGGCTCGCGAATTGCTGCGGCACGATAGTGGCTGTGGCGGCGCGGTTAGAAAGCTTCTATAAGCCCGGAACTACTTGATGCAGCAACTCAACCTGCCCCTGCAAGCGGCCCAGCCTGATACGCTGACGGTGTTAAAATACCCTGCCGGGTATAACTAGCAATTGGGATCTCCTACATGACCTCGCTCGACAGCTTCAAATGCAAAAAGACTCTCAAGGTCGGCGCTAAGACCTATGTCTATTACAGCCTGCCCACCGCCGAGAAGAATGGTCTGAAGGGAATTTCGAAACTTCCCTACTCGATGAAGGTTTTGCTCGAGAATTTGCTGCGCAACGAGGACGGCCGCTCGGTCAAGAAGGAAGACATCGTCGCGGTGTCGAAATGGCTGCGCAAGAAGTCGCTGGAGCATGAGATCGCCTTCCGCCCGGCGCGGGTGCTGATGCAGGACTTCACCGGCGTGCCCGCGGTGGTCGACCTCGCCGCGATGCGTAATGCGATGCAGAAGCTCGGCGGCGAGCCTGAGAAGATCAACCCCTTGGTGCCCGTCGACCTCGTCATCGACCACTCCGTGATCGTCAACTTCTTCGGCGACAACAAGGCTTTCGGCAAGAACGTCACCGAGGAATACAAGCAGAACCAGGAGCGCTACGAGTTCCTGAAGTGGGGCCAGAAGGCCTTCTCGAACTTCTCCGTCGTGCCGCCCGGCACCGGCATCTGCCACCAGGTCAATCTCGAATATCTGGCCCAGACGGTCTGGACCAAGAAGGAGAAGATGACCGTCGGCAAGAAGACCGGCACCTTCGAGGTGGCCTATCCCGATTCGCTGGTCGGCACCGATTCGCACACCACCATGGTCAACGGCCTTGCCGTGCTCGGCTGGGGCGTCGGCGGCATCGAGGCGGAAGCCTGCATGCTCGGCCAGCCGCTGTCGATGCTGCTGCCCAACGTCGTTGGCTTCAAGCTGAAGGGCGCGCTGAAGGAAGGCGTCACCGCGACCGACCTCGTGCTCACCGTGACGCAGATGCTGCGCAAGCTCGGCGTGGTCGGCAAGTTCGTCGAGTTCTTCGGCCCCGGCCTCGACCACCTCTCGGTCGCCGACAAGGCGACGATCGCCAACATGGCGCCCGAATACGGCGCGACCTGCGGCTTCTTCCCGGTCGATGCCGCCGCGCTCGATTATCTCAAGACCTCCGGCCGTGCCTCGGCCCGCGTCGCGCTGGTGCAGGCCTATGCCAAGGCGCAGGGCCTGTTCCGCACGGCCAAGTCGCCCGACCCCGTGTTCACGGAAACGCTGACCCTCGACCTCGGCGACGTCGTGCCGTCGATGGCCGGCCCGAAGCGTCCCGAAGGCCGCATCGCGCTGCCGACCGTGGCGGACGGCTTCTCGCTCGCGCTTGCCAGCGAGTACAAGAAGGCCGAGGAGCCGGCCAAGCGTTTCCCCGTCGACGGCAAGAACTTCGACATCGGCCATGGCGACGTCGTGATCGCTGCGATCACCTCCTGCACCAACACCTCGAACCCGAGCGTCCTCATCGGCGCCGGCTTGCTCGCGCGCAATGCGGCTGCGAAGGGCCTCAAGGCCAAGCCGTGGGTGAAGACCTCGCTCGCCCCGGGCAGCCAGGTGGTCGCGGAATATCTCGCCAATTCCGGTCTGCAGCCCGATCTCGACAAGGTCGGATTCAACCTGGTCGGCTTCGGCTGCACCACCTGCATCGGCAATTCCGGTCCGCTGCCCGAGGAGATCTCGAAGTCGATCAACGACAACGGCGTCGTCGCGGCCGCCGTGCTCTCCGGCAACCGCAACTTCGAAGGCCGCGTTTCGCCGGATGTGCAGGCGAACTACCTGGCCTCGCCGCCGCTGGTGGTCGCCTACGCGCTCGCGGGCAGCGTCACCAAGAACCTCGCCACCGAGCCGCTCGGCGAGGGCAAGGACGGCAAGCCGGTGTACCTGAAGGACATCTGGCCGACGACCAAGGAGATCAACGCCTTCATGAAGAAGTTCGTGACCGCGTCGATCTTCAAGAAGAAGTATGCCGACGTGTTCAAGGGCGACACCAACTGGCGCAAGATCAAGACGGTCGAGAGTGAGACCTATCGCTGGAACATGTCTTCGACCTATGTGCAGAACCCGCCCTACTTCGAAGGCATGAAGAAGGAGCCGGAGCCGGTCACCGACATCGTCGAGGCGCGCATTCTCGCCATGTTCGGCGACAAGATCACCACCGACCACATCTCGCCGGCCGGCTCGATCAAGCTCACCTCGCCCGCCGGCAAATATCTCAGCGAGCACCAGGTGCGTCCGGCCGACTTCAACCAGTACGGCACGCGTCGCGGCAACCATGAAGTGATGATGCGCGGCACCTTCGCCAACATCCGCATCAAGAACTTCATGCTGAAGGGCGCGGACGGAAACATCCCCGAGGGCGGCCTGACCAAGCACTGGCCCGACGGCGAGCAGATGTCGATCTACGACGCCGCGATGAAGTACCAGGAAGAGAAGGTGCCGCTGGTGGTGTTCGCGGGTGCCGAGTACGGCAATGGCTCCTCGCGCGACTGGGCCGCCAAGGGCACGCGCCTGCTCGGCGTGCGCGCCGTGATCTGCCAGAGCTTCGAGCGCATCCACCGCTCCAATCTGGTCGGCATGGGCGTGCTGCCGCTGACCTTCGAGGAAGGCACCTCCTGGCAGTCGCTTGGGCTGAAGGGCGACGAGAAGGTGACCATCCGCGGCCTCGTCGGCGACCTCAAGCCGCGCCAGAAGCTGACCGCGGAGATCGTCTCCGGCGACGGTTCGCTGCAGCGCGTTTCGCTGCTCTGCCGCATCGATACGCTGGACGAGCTCGACTACTACCGCAACGGCGGCATCCTGCACTACGTGCTGCGCAAGCTCGCGGCGTAAACGCGGATTTGTGAATGATGGCTCACTGCGAAGTGAGTAGAAGCCTTAACGAAGGCGGCCTATCAAAGGCCGCCTTCGCGCGTTTGCGGTACGCTTCAGACGGGCCCGCCCGGCGGAAAACCTCCCTTTGGACGGTGGCCCGGATGGATGAATGTACCGCGCCCCGTAAGACTACGGTGACCATCCGGCGATAAGATTTCCCTCTGAGAGCAACGGTGTGCGGCGTTCGACATGACGACAATGACGGCTTCCCATCTGATTCCACGTTGGTCCGGCGCCCTCTGGTCGGGAGCTCTCGGCATATGTGCGATCATCGCCGTCATTCGTCCTGCCGAGGCTGAACCCCGCGCCGTCGTCGAATTGTTCACCTCGCAGGGCTGCTCCTCCTGCCCGCCCGCCGACCAGATCATCGGCGATCTCTCCAAGGACCCCTCCGTCATCGCGCTGAGCATGCCGATCGATTATTGGGACTATCTCGGCTGGAAGGACACACTGGCGGATTCGCGCTTCTCTGCACGGCAGCGTGCCTATTCGCGCATGCGCGGCGACCGCGAGGTCTACACGCCGCAGGTCGTGGTCAACGGCTCCACCCATGTCATCGGCAGCGATCGCACCGGCATCGAGAACGCGATCGGCAAGACCGACAAGGGCACTGGCGTGATGAGCGTGCCGGTGACGATGTCGCTCTCGGGCAAGCAGATCAACGTGTCGGTCGCCGCAAGCAAGGAGCCCACGGTCTCTAAGGGCGAGGTCTGGATCTGCTCGATCGCAAAGTCGGTGCCGATCGCGATCACCCGCGGCGAGAACAAGGGACAGCAGGTCACCTATCACAACGTGGTGCGCAGCCTGCTCAAGGTCGGCGACTGGACCGGCCGTCCGGAGAGCTGGACGGTGCCGATCGAGAACCTCACGCGCGACGGCGTCGACGGCGCGGTGGTCTACGTCCAGGACGGCAGCCGCGAAAGGCCGGGCCCGATGCTGGGTGCGGCCTACACGTCGCTGCATTGAAGCAGGCAGAACGTCTCAGCAATTGATGCTCGTCATTCCGGGGCGCGCCTCTTGGCGCGAACCCGGAATGACGGCAGACCGCAAACATCTCGGCACAAACAAAAAAGGACCAACTTGCGTTGGCCCTCCTTGTCGTACGTACAGACCCGATCCTGTTCGACCCCGGGGGGCTGGGGGCTGAGGAATCCGGAACCGAAAGGACCGGGTCAACGCACGTCACCCTTTTCGCAGTGCAGGGCGGCAGGCGGTTGGCGGAAAAGCGGCGATACTATGATTCCTGCTAACGATCCCGTGACGGTTTGCCGCGACGGAGTTCCACCCTTGCGTGTGTCCTGATGCGACGCCGATTCGATGGGTCGAGCCCCTTGCGATGCGGAACGGTTGGCGCAATCATGCAATTGTCACGAACGCGGTTCCGGGACGATCTTGGCGGACGCGGGTAGCCGTGCGATGAGGAGGCGCTTCCCATGAGTCTGACGTCGGAGGATGCCGATCCGAGCGAGCAGCGCGCGGCGGCGCGTCCTGCCGCGGCGCATGCGCAGCCGAACGGGGTGACGTTCAACCGGCTCGAGCTGCACCGGATTCTCAATCTCTACGGCCGCATGGTCGCCGACGGCGAATGGCGCGACTATGCCATCGACTTCCTGAAGGACCGCGCCGTGTTCTCGGTCTATCGCCGCGCCTCGGAAGTGCCGATCTATCGCATCGAGAAGGACCCGCGCCTGGCGCGCAAGCAGGGCATGTACAGCGTGATCTCGGCGACCGGCCTGATCCTGCGTCGCGGCCACGAGCTCGAGCGGGTGCTGCTGGTGATCGATCGCAAACTGGCGGTGGTTTAGCCGAACCATCGATCGTCATTCCGGGGCGCGACGAAGTCGCTAGCCCGGAATCCATCCCTCCCTCCACCGCCCCTGCCGTTCAATGGATTCCGGGTTCGATGCTGTGCATCGCCCCGGAATGACGGATGAACTACTTCCCCGGCACCGTGCTTGCGCCCTCGCCGAGGTCGCGCTGCATCATCACGGTGTCCAGCCAGCGGCCGAATTTCAGCCCGACACTGGGATGCGTGCCGATCATCTTGAAGCCGCACCTTGTGTGCACGCCGATCGACCCGGCATTGGCGGAATCGCCGATGACAGCGATCATCTGGCGAAAGCCGCGCGCTTCGCATTCGACGATCAGCCGTTCCAGCAGCATTGAGCCGACGCCGCGGCGGTGGAAGGACGGATCGAGATAGATCGAGTTCTCCACCGTGAAGCGATAGGCGGGCCGCGGCCGGTAGGCGCCGGCATAGGCATAGCCGGCCACGCGGCCGTCCAGCATGGCGACCAAATAGGGATAGCCGCCGTCGATCAGCGCGCGATAGCGGCGCGTCATTTCCGAGAGGTCGGGCGGCTCCAGCTCGAACGTCGCCGTGCCCTCGCGGACGGCCTGCTGGTAGATGGCGGTGACGGCGGGGAGGTCGGCCTCGGTGGTGGGCCTGATATCGGGTGCGGACATGGGGGGAGGATAGAGCGTTCCCTGAGGGGCCGGAAGAGGCTGCGCTGCCTCCACACCCGTCATTGCGAGCGCAGCGAAGCAATCCAGAAATGCATCTGCGGAGGGGCTCTGGATTGCGTCGTCGCATCGGCGCAAAATTGCTGCGCAATCTTGTCGCGAGCTCCTCGCAATGACGGGGAGAGGCCGTACCCTCAAAACAAAAACCCCGGCCTTTCGGCCGGGGTTCGTGTCCGTTCTCTCGTCTCAGAGCTTACTCGCGCTGGCCGAGGAGCTGCAGCAGCAGCGTGAACAGGTTGATGAAGTTCAGGTACAGCGACAGTGCGCCGGTGATGGCCGAACGCTCTGCGACGTCACCGCCGGCCGAGGCATAGCCGTAGATGTAGTCGTTCTTCAGCCGCTGGGTATCCCAGGCGGTCAGGCCCGAGAACACCAGCACGCCGACCACCGACACGATGAACTGCAGCATCGAGCTGGCCAGGAACAGGTTCACCAGGCTGGCGAGAACGATGCCGATCAGGCCCATGAACAGGAACGAGCCCATGCCGGTCAGGTCACGCTTGGTGGTGTAGCCGTAGAGGCTCAGCGCACCGAAGGTCGCCGCGGTGATGAAGAACACCCGCACGATCGAGGTGTGCGTGAACACCAGGAAGATCGACGACAGCGAGATGCCCATCAGCGCCGCGAATACCCAGAACAGGATCTGGGCGGTCGAGGGTGCCAGACGGTTGATGCCCGCCGAGATCACGAACACCATCGCGAGCGGCGCCAGGATGAACAGCCACTTCAGGGGGCTGACGAACATGGCGTAGCCGAACGGTGTCAGGAACACCTTGCCGACGCGGACGGCGTCCGCCGTCGGAACGTCGGTCACGGCGGCCATGTAGACGCCGAGCGCGGCAAGGCCGGTGATGGCCAGGCCAATGCTCATGTAGTTGTAGATGCGCAGCATATAGGCGCGCAGGCCGGCATCGACCGTCGCGGCGTCAACACGCCCGGCGGCCCTGCCGAAAGGAGAAGCGTAGTTACGGTCTAGGTCCGACATGGTCGAATTCCCGTTGGTTGGTCCGGTCCGGCACGAGGGTCGCCATGCCGCCGGTTCGTCAAATTCTATCTCGGAGACCGCTGCCAGCCGATTTAATTTTGGCTCACAATCGGGACTCCGAACCCATCCGATATGTGGGAAACTAACACATTCGCCGCAACCTTCCACGCGCGGCTGAATGTCGCCCTCGGCGTCAATCCTGACGCGAAGCTGACGGGGTAGCGTGGTTAATCGCGGAAACCGGGCCGATTCCGGGCAGCTCGATCCGCCGCTACATTTTGTCACAAATTTCGCAACACCGTCGCGGGCTTTTTGTTCAATGCCAGCAGCGTGCCGGCAAGCCCGAGCCCGACGGTCACGACCAGCGCGGCGGCGACCACGCCGGCGGCGCTGCCGGCCTGCCAGACGAAGCTCAGCGTCATCAGCCGCGTCACGATCAGCCAGGCCGCGATGCTGCCCGCGATCACCCCGAACACCGCGGTGGCAAGGCCGATCAGCAGGTATTCGAGGGCATAGGCGCCGAGCAGCCGCAGCCGCGTCGCGCCGAGGGTCTTGAGGATTACCGCATCATAGACGCGGTGGCGGTGGCCGGCGGCGAGCGCCCCGCCCAGCACCAGGATCGCCGAGATCAGCGTCACGGCGCTGGCGCCGCGGATCGCCAGGGCCAGATTGGTCACCACAGAGCCGACCGTCTCCATCACCTCGCGCACGCGCACGCTCGTCACCATCGGATAGGCGTCGGCGACCTCCTTGATGATCTTGCCGTCGCCCGCCGCCTTTCCGCCCGCTTCTGTCAGCGTCGCGATATGGGTGTGCGGCGCGCCCTTGAAGGCGTTGGGCGAGAACACCAGGACGAAATTGATGCCGAGACCCTGCCAGTCGATCGTGCGCAAATTGCTGATCTTGGCCGGAATGTCGCGGCCGAGCACGTTGACCACGACCTCGTCGCCGAGCTTGAGGCCGAGCCCGTCGGCAATCTTCTTCTCCAACGAGACCAGCGGCGGGCCGGAATAATCGGCGCGCCACCATTCGCCCTCGACCAACTTGGAGCCCTTCGGCAGCTCGGCGGTGTAGGTCAGGCCGCGATCGCTCTGCAGCACCCATTCGGAATCCGTGGTCGGCTTGAGCTCCTCGGCGCGCACCCCGCGCGCGGCGACGATGCGTCCGCGCAGCATCGGCACGTCCTCGATCCTGGCGCCGGGGGCGATCTGGCGCAGATAGCCATCGAACTGCTCGGCCTGCGCGCTCGGAATGTCGATGAAGAAGAACGATGGCGCCTGGTCGGGGAGCGCCGCCAGGAACTGCCGGCGCAGATTGCCGTCGATCTGGGTGATGGTGACGAGCACGGCGAGCCCGAGTCCCAGCGACAGCACGACGGACGGCGTCAGCGCGCCCGGCCGGTGGATGTTGGCGATCGCAAGCCGCAGCATCGGCAGCCGCGTCCGTGGCAGCCGTCGTGCGATCGTCATCAGCAGGGAGGCGATGCCGCGCAGCAAGGCGAACACGACCACTGAGGAGGCCACGAACACCGCGGCGATGCGCCTGTCGAACGACAGGCCGATCACGACCGCGATGAGGAGTGCGATCACGACGGCCATGAACACGAGATAGCTCGCGCGTGGCCGGTGCCATTCGGAGCTGATGGTGTCGCGGAACAGCGCGGCCACCGGCACGTCGTGCACGCGCGCGAGCGGCCACAGGCCGAAGGCGAGCGCGGTGAGGAGGCCGTAGAGGAAGGACAGCGCGAGCTCGTCGGTGTGCACGGCCGGCACCACCGGCAGCGGCAACAGCTTGCCGAACAGGCCAACGATCGCAAAGGGCATCGCGGCGCCGAGCGCCAGGCCGATCACGGACCCGATCGCGGCCAGCAGGACCACTTGCGCCAGGTAGATGCCGAACACGTCCCGGCCGGTGGCCCCGACGGCCTTGAAGGCAGCGATCACCTCGAGCTTGCGGTCGATGTGACTCTTGACGGCATTGGCGACGCCGACGCCGCCGACCAGCAGCGCGGCAAGGCCGACCAGCGTCAGGAACTGCGTGAAGCGGTTGATGTTGCGCTCGAGCTGCGGCGAGGCGTTGGAGCGGCTGCGGATCTCCCAGCCGGCCTGCGGCGCGGCGCTGCGCGCATCCGCGATGAAGGCTTCGGTGGCGCGCTCATTGTTAGCAGCCTCCGGCAGCTTGACCCGGTAGACCCAGCGCACCAGGCTGCCGGGCTGGATCAGGCCGGTGGCGCGCAAGGCCGCCTCGCTGATCAAAAAGCGCGGCCCGAAGCCGATGCCGCCGGCGAGCTTGTCCGGCTCGGCCTCGACGGTCGAGCGGATCTGGAACGTTGCGGACCCGATCGTGACGCGGTCGCCGGTGTTGAGCGAAAGCCGCGCCAGCAGCGTCGGATCGGCGGCGGCGCCGAACGCGCCGTCGCGTTCCGCGAGCAGATCGGACATCTCCAGCTGCGGCGCAAGCTTCAACTTGCCGAGCATCGGATAGGTGTTATCGACCGCCTTCATCTCGACCAGCGCCAGCTTGCCGTCAGCCGAACGCGCCATGCCGCGCAAGGTCGCAGCCGCCGACAGCGTGCCGCGCGAACGCAGGAACGCGACCTCTTCCGGCTTGGCCTCGCGCTGGAACAGCACGAAAGAGACGTCGCCGCCAAGCAGCGTGCGGCCTTCGCGCGCGAGACCGTCGCTCAGGCTCGCGGACACCGAGCCGACGCCGGCAATCGCCATCACGCCGAGCGCGATGCAGGCGATGAAGACGTAGAAGCCGCGCAGGCCGCCGCGCAATTCACGCAAGGCGTAGCGCAGCGACAGCGCGACGGCGTTGGGCTTCGGGAACGATTCGGCCGCGGCGCTCATGCGGGCGCAGACTGCGTGTCGATGCGCCCGGAACGCAGGCGGATGACGCGATCGCAGCGATGCGCGAGCGAGGAATCGTGCGTCACCAGCACCAAGGTCATGCCGCGCTCGGCATGCTTGCTGAACAGCAGATCGACGATCTGCTTACCGGTTGCTTCGTCGAGATTGCCGGTCGGCTCGTCAGCGACCAGGATCGCGGGATCCGGCGCCA
This sequence comes from Bradyrhizobium sp. IC3195, assembly GCF_020193585.1. Taxonomy (NCBI): domain Bacteria; kingdom Pseudomonadati; phylum Pseudomonadota; class Alphaproteobacteria; order Hyphomicrobiales; family Nitrobacteraceae; genus Bradyrhizobium; species Bradyrhizobium sp. IC3195. The sequence goes on from NZ_JADYVG010000030.1 coordinate 19,295, forward strand.
GCGCGCGGGCGAGCGCGACGCGCTGCTGCTCGCCGCCGGAGAGCTGGGTCGGATAATGATGCAGGCGGTCACCGAGCCCGACCGATTGCAGCTCCTCTGCCGCGCGCTTGGCGGCATCGGGGTTGCCGGCAAGCTCGAGCGGGACCGCGACGTTCTCCAGCGCCGTCATGGTCGGGATCAGGTGAAAGGACTGGAAGACGATGCCGACCTGGCGGCCGCGGAAGCGCGCCAGCGCGTCCTCGTCGAGGGCATTGAAAGGCGTGCCATTCACCACCACCTCTCCGCTATCAGGACGTTCCAGCCCCGCCATCACCATCAGCAGCGTGGATTTGCCCGAGCCTGACGGGCCGATCAGGCCGATCGTCTCGCTCCGGCCGACCCGCAGGCTGATATCCTTGAGGATGTGAACGCGTGCCGCGCCCGCGCCCAATGAGAGGTTGACGTTGGAGATGGCGATGGTGTCCGCGGTAGCGGCGAGCGAAGAGGGGTCGATGCGAGTGTCCATGGTCCGGTCATATGGCAAGTCCGCACGCGGGGTCGAGAGGCGTTACGGATTGTTCATGCACATAGCCGTGTTGATGCTCGCCATCATGACGATGGCGAACCCCGCTTGGGCGGGTGCGACAAAACCGGTCAAGCTGGTCGTCCTCGGCGATTCCCTGAGCGCGGGCCTTGGCCTTCCGGCCCAGGAGGCGTTCCCCCAAAAGCTTCAAAAAGCCTTGCGGGCCAAAGGCATAGAGGTCGACATGACCAATGCCGGGGTGTCCGGCGACACCACCTCGGGTGGCCGCGACCGGCTCGACTGGTCGGTGCCCGATGGAACTGACGGTGTCATCGTCGAGCTCGGCGCCAATGACGCGCTGCGCGGCATCGATCCCGACGTGGCGCGCGCCGCGCTGACCGACATCGTCCAGCGGCTCAAGGCGCGAAAGATTGCGGTCATGCTCTGCGGCATGCTGGCGCCGCCGAATTACGGCGCCGAATACGCCGCGCGCTTCAATTCGATTTATCCGGATCTGGCGAAGACATTCGACGTGCCGCTCTATCCGTTCTTCCTCGAAGGCGTCGTGGCCGAGGCCAAGCTCAACCAGGCCGACGGCATTCATCCGACCGCTGAAGGCGTCGACATCATCGTCGGCAGGATCATGCCCATGGTGGAGGCATTCATTGGCACGATCGCTGAGCAACGGCGTTGAAACCAGGCAGCGCTAACCCTAATTCCCAGGGTTTTACCGGGGTGAGGCGCGGTGTGCTTCGCAGAGTCACACAACTGCGATAGGAATCAGGGTACCGGTGATTCGTCGCCGGCTCTAATTTGGATATGGTTCTCGCTGTTCGAGCACCGTACCCAAGCATCGGGAGTGCGAAACGATGCCGCGTTTGTTCACGGGTCTGGAAATTCCGGCCGAAATCGGCCAGTCGCTTTCCAACTTGAGAGGTGGCCTCCCCGGCGCCCGCTGGATCGATCCCGAAAATTATCACGTCACCCTGCGCTTCATCGGCGACATTGACGGGGCTTCCGCCAACGAGATCGCTTCGATGCTGTTTCGCGTCGACCGCAAGCCGTTCGAGGTGAAGGTGCAGGGGCTCACCAGCTTCGGCGGCCGCAAGCCCCGCGCGGTGGTCGCCACGATTGCGCCGAGCAAGCCGCTGATGGAATTGCAGGCCGAGCTCGAGCGCATGATGCAGCGGATCGGCCTCGACCCGGAGGGACGCAAGTTCATTCCGCACGTCACGCTTGCGAGGCTGCACGATGCCTCCGACCGCGACGTCGCCGATTATCTCTCGCTGCGCGGCTATTTCCCGAGCAAGGCGTTCATGGCCGAACGCTTCGTGCTGTTCTCCTCGCGCGCATCGACGGGCGGCGGCCCGTATGTGGTCGAGGATGCCTACGAGCTGTGTGAGTAATTTCTTTCTTAACCTCTCCCCGCTTGCGGGGAGAGGTCGGATCGCTCTCGCGATCCGGGTGAGGGGGACAGGTCTTTCGATGGATCTCATACGCGGATAGAGCCCCTCACCCCGACCCTCCCAGCGCGAGCGAAGCTCGTCGCGCCCCCGTAAGAACGGGGCGAGGGAGAAGAAACGCGCATACCTCTGACCCCATTTCACGGCTTGCAATTTCCGTCCGTCTCTGGCGGTAAAGAGCCATGCTCTCCACCCCAAATCCCTCATTCCGCGAGGCCTATCAGGCCGAGATCGCGTCCGGCGCGATCGAGCCGGATCCCGCGCAGGCCGAGGTCGCCGAGGCCTATGCGGCGCTGGACCTGCGGCTTTCGACCTACAAGCCCACCCGCAAGCAGGGCCTGCTCAGCCGCCTGTTCAGCTCTGGTGACAAGGACGAGGCGCCGCGCGGGCTTTACATCCACGGCGAGGTCGGCCGCGGCAAGACCATGCTGATGGACCTGTTCTTCCAGCACTCATCGGTCGAGCATAAGCGCCGCGCGCATTTCCACGAGTTCATGGCGGACGTGCACGAGCGCATCTACGATTATCGCCAGAGCATCGCGCGCGGCGAGATCGCCGACAGCGACGTCATCGCTCTGACGGCCAATGCGATCTTCGAGGAGAGCTGGCTGCTCTGCTTCGACGAATTCCACGTCACCGACATCGCGGACGCGATGATCCTGGGCCGCCTGTTCGCCAAATTGTTCGAGCTCGGCACCGTCGTGGTCGCGACCTCCAACGTCGCGCCCGACGATCTCTACAAGGGTGGCCTGAACCGCTCGCTGTTCCTGCCCTTCATCAAGCAGATCACCGACCACATGGACGTCGCGCGGCTCGATGCGCGCACCGACTTCCGCCTGGAGAAGCTGCAGGGCGTGCCGATGTGGCTGACACCGGCCGATGGCGATGCGGACGCCGCGCTCGATCGGGCCTGGAAGCGGATGACGGGCGGCGCCAAATGCCGCTCGCGTGACATTTCGATCAAGGGCCGCATTCTGCACGTGCCGTGCTCGGCCCATGGCGTGGCGCGATTCTCCTTCGCCGACCTCTGCGAGCAGCCGCTCGGTGCATCCGACTACCTCAGGCTGGCGCACGACTATCACACCCTCCTGGTCGACCATATTCCAGTGATGGACCTCTCCCAGCGCAACGCGGCCAAGCGCTTCATCACCCTGATCGATACGCTCTATGACAACGCCGTGAAGCTGATGGCCTCGGCCGACGCCAATCCGATCTCGCTCTACCTCGCGACCGATGGCACCGAGGCCATGGAGTTCAACCGGACCGCCTCGCGCCTGATCGAAATGAGCTCGGAAACCTATCTGGCGCTGCCTCACGGCCGCAAGGATTCCACCGCCAGCGGCTCGACCAAGGGCTTGGTCGAGACTTAAGTCCTATCCCCGCCGTCATTCCGGGGCGTCGCAAAGCGACGAGCCCGGAATCCATACTCCGGATGGTGGTTATGGATTCCGGGCTCGCGCTTCGCGCGCCCCGGAATGACGGCCGGGGTATGCTGGCTGCTATCTCGGCAAGCCCGACAATTGGGCATTGGGCGACTTGAACGGGGGAGACGAAAGGGATAACCACCCGTCTCAGTTTCCCCTCCTTACGTGTCTAAAGGACAGGTTCACATGGCGCGCGACAAGATTGCTTTGATTGGCTCCGGCCAGATCGGCGGAACGCTGGCTCACCTCATCGGCCTGAAAGAACTGGGCGACGTCGTGATGTTCGACATCGCCGAGGGCGTGCCGCAGGGCAAGGCGCTCGACATCGCGCAGTCCTCGCCGGTCGACGGCTTCGACGCCCACTACACCGGCGCGAACTCCTATGAGGCGCTCGACAACGCCAAGGTCTGCATCGTCACCGCCGGCGTGCCGCGCAAGCCCGGCATGAGCCGCGACGACCTCCTCTCCATCAACCTCAAGGTCATGGAGCAGGTCGGCGCCGGCATCAAGAAGTACGCCCCCGACGCCTTCGTCATCTGCATCACCAACCCGCTCGATGCCATGGTCTGGGCGCTGCAGAAGGCTTCGGGGCTACCGCACAAGAAGGTCGTCGGCATGGCCGGCGTGCTGGATTCGGCCCGCTTCCGCTACTTCCTCGCCGACGAGTTCAACGTCTCGGTCGAGGACGTCACCGCCTTCGTGCTCGGCGGCCACGGCGACACCATGGTGCCGCTGGTGAAGTACTCCACCGTCGCCGGCATCCCGCTGCCCGACCTCGTCAAGATGGGCTGGACCTCACAGGCGCGCCTCGACGAGATCGTCGACCGCACCCGCAACGGCGGCGCCGAGATCGTCAACCTGCTCAAGACCGGCTCGGCCTTCTACGCCCCTGCCGCCTCCGCGATCGCGATGGCCGAGAGCTATCTGAAGGACAAGAAGCGCGTGCTGCCCTGCGCCGCCTATCTCAACGGCGAGTACAGCGTGAAGGACATGTATGTCGGCGTGCCCGTCGTGATCGGCGCCAAGGGCGTCGAGCGCGTGGTCGAGATCGAACTCGCCGGCAAGGACCGCGAGGCGTTTGACAAGTCGGTCGGTGCCGTGCAGGGCTTGGTCGATGCCTGCAAGAAGATCGCACCCGATCTTCTCGGCCGCTAAGGCAAAGCAATACCCGCCGAAGATCGAAACCCGGTCTTCGGCGGTTTCACTTCCGGACCCCGGCTGACCGGGGTGGGGTTCCGGTCTCGGCAGATCTCGATTGTCAAAGAATCCGGGTTGCAGTTCCTGTGGTATATGGTATGCCAGCCACAAGACTGAGGTGGGCCCATGAGGTCACCGCCCGCGGGTTCAGGGAGCGACCATATGAATATCCATGAATATCAGGCCAAAGCGCTGCTGCATGAATTCGGCGTTCCGATTTCGCGCGGCGTAGCGGTTCTCAAGGCCTCGGACTCCGACGCCGCCGCAAGACAGCTTCCCGGCCCGGTCTGGGTGGTGAAGAGCCAGATCCATGCCGGCGGGCGCGGCAAGGGCAAGTTCAAGGAGGCATCCGCCGGCGACAAAGGCGGCGTCCGCATCGCCAAGTCGGTGGAAGAGGTCAACGAATTCGCCAAGCAGATGCTGGGCGCGACGCTGGTCACCGTGCAGACGGGACCTGCCGGCAAGCAGGTCAACCGCCTCTACATCGAGGACGGCTCCGACATCGACAAGGAATTCTACCTCTCGATCCTGGTCGACCGCGAGACCTCGCGCGTCTCCTTCGTGGTGTCGACCGAAGGCGGCGTCAACATCGAGGACGTCGCGCACAACACGCCGGAGAAGATCGTGACCTTCTCGGTCGATCCGGCGACCGGCATCATGGGCCATCACGGCCGCACGGTCGCGAAGGCGCTGAATCTGTCCGGCGACCTCGCCAAGCAGGCCGAGAAGCTCACCGCGCAGCTCTACGCGGCCTTCGTCGCCAAGGACATGTCGATGCTGGAGATCAATCCGCTGGTCGTGACCAAGCAGGGCGAGCTCCGCGTGCTCGATGCCAAGGTGTCCTTCGACGACAACGCCCTGTTCCGCCATCCCGAGATCGCGGTGTCGTTGCGCGATCTGACCGAGGAAGACGCCAAGGAAATCGAGGCGTCGAAATACGATCTCAACTACGTCACGCTCGACGGCAATATCGGCTGCATGGTCAACGGCGCCGGTCTCGCCATGGCGACGATGGACATCATCAAGCTCTACGGCATGGCGCCGGCCAACTTCCTCGACGTCGGCGGCAGCGCCAGCAAGGAGAAGGTCGCGGCCGCGTTCAAGATCATCACCGCCGATCCCAACGTGAAGGGCATCCTGGTCAACATCTTCGGCGGCATCATGAAGTGCGACGTGATCGCCGAGGGCGTCACGGCTGCGGTTCGCGAGGTCGGCCTCAGCGTGCCGCTGGTGGTCCGTCTCGAAGGCACCAACGTCGAGCTCGGCAAGAAGATCATCCGTGAATCCGGACTGAACGTGGTGCCCGCCGACAATCTCGACGACGCCGCGCAGAAGATCGTGAAGGCCGTCAAGGGAGGCTAGCGCCATGGCCCAGGACCATCTCGCCGCATCATCTCCGCTCCCCGAGCATGCGCGCCTCGCCGCGTTCGCCGGCGAATGGGATGGTGAGGAGATGGTCTTCCCGTCGCGCTGGACGGCGGGCGGCCCGGCGACCTCGCGCACCGTCGCGCGCATGGATCTCAACGGGTTCTATCTGATCCAGGACTCGATCCAGATGCGCGACGGCAAGCAGGTCTTCGCCACCCACGGCATCTTCACCTTCGACCGCGACGACCGGACCTACAAATTGTTCTGGTACGACTCGCTCGGCTACACGCCGCCTTCGCCCGCCTCAGGCGGGTGGGCCGGCAAGACCCTGACGCTGGTGCGCGGCTCGCTCCGCGGCAATGCGCGCCACGTCTACGAGATCATCAATGAGGATTCCTACTCGTTGAAGATTCAATTCTCGCCGGACGCGGAAGGCTGGTCCGACGTCCTCACCGGCGTCTACCGCCGCATCCACTGACCCACTCACTCTGTTAGTTTCGCGAAAGCAGACCTCATGTCCATCCTGATCGACAAGAACACCAAGGTCATCTGCCAGGGCTTTACCGGCAAGAACGGCACCTTCCACTCGGAGGCCGCGATTGCCTACGGCACCAAGATGGTCGGCGGCACCTCGCCGGGCAAAGGCGGCTCGACGCATCTGGGCCTGCCGGTGTTCGACACCGTGCGCGAGGCGCGTGAGAAGACCGGCGCCGACGCGTCGGTGATCTACGTGCCGCCGCCGGGCGCAGCCGACGCGATCTGCGAAGCCATCGACGCCGAGGTCCCGCTGATCGTCTGCATCACCGAGGGCATTCCTGTGATCGACATGGTTCGCGTCAAGCGCTCGCTGCTCGGCTCCAAGTCGCGCCTGATCGGGCCGAACTGCCCGGGCGTCATGACCGCCGGCGAGTGCAAGATCGGCATCATGCCCGCCAACATCTTCAAGACCGGCTCGGTCGGCATCGTCTCCCGCTCGGGCACGCTGACCTATGAAGCCGTGTTCCAGACCTCCCAGGAAGGCCTCGGCCAGACCACCGCGGTCGGCATCGGCGGCGACCCGGTCAAGGGCACCGAGTTCATCGACGTGCTGGAGATGCTGCTCGCCGACCCCAAGACCGAATCGATCATCATGATCGGCGAGATCGGCGGTTCCGCCGAGGAGGACGCCGCCCAGTTCCTCAAGGACGAGGCCAAGCGTGGCCGCAAGAAGCCGATGGTCGGCTTCATCGCCGGCGTCACCGCCCCTCCCGGCCGCCGCATGGGTCATGCCGGCGCCATCATCTCCGGCGGCAAGGGCGATGCCGGTTCCAAGACCGAGGCGATGAAATCCGCAGGGATTACAGTGTCCCCGTCGCCCGCCCGCCTCGGCCACACGCTTGCCGAAAAGTTGAAGGGCTAATTCAGTTCTTCGTGCTTTTCCGGGCGAAGTTTCGCAGCAAATAGGGTAAAGGGTGCCTGTCGCGTCGAGCCCTGTCGGGGGAGCTCGGCGCCAGCGCCGTTTGTTATGCGCGAATCGAAATCGCCAGGAACTCAAGTATGTCTCGCCAGGACGCGAACGCAGCCTTTGCCCTGTCATCCTTTTTGCAGGGCACCAACGCCACCTACATCGACGAAATCTACGCCCGCTACCAGAAGGACCCGTCCTCGGTCGATGCCGAGTGGCAGGAGTTCTTCAAGAGCCTGAACGACGCGCCGGCTGACATCAGCAAGAACGCGGAAGGCCCGTCCTGGGAGCGCGACAACTGGCCGCTGACCCCGAAGGACGATCTGACCTCCGCCCTCGACGGCAACTGGGCCGAGGTCGAGAAGACGGTCGGTGGCAAGATCGCCGCCAAGGCGCAGGCCAAGGGGGCCGACATCTCCTCCGCCGACCTGCTTCAGGCGACGCGCGATTCCGTCCGCGCCCTGATGCTGATCCGCTCCTACCGCATGCGCGGCCACTTCCATGCCAAGCTCGATCCGCTCGGCATCGAAGCCCAGCGCAACCGCGAAGAGCTCGATCCGCGCACCTACGGCTTCAGCGAAGCCGATTTCGACCGCAAGATCTTCCTCGATCACGTGCTCGGCCTCGAATACGGCACTCTGCGCGAGATCACCGCGATCTGCGAGCGCACCTACTGCCAGACGCTCGGCGTCGAGTTCATGCACATCAGCAACGCGGCGCAGAAGGCCTGGATCCAGGAGCGCATCGAGGGACCCGACAAGGAGATCTCGTTCACGCGCGAAGGCCGCAGGGCCATCCTGCAGAAGCTGATCGAAGCCGAGGGTTTCGAAAAATTCTGCGACACCAAGTTCACCGGCACCAAGCGCTTCGGCCTCGACGGCGGTGAAGCCCTGATCCCCGCGCTCGAGCAGATCATCAAGCGCGGCGGCAATCTCGGCGTGAAGGAAATCGTGCTCGGCATGCCGCATCGCGGCCGCCTCAACGTGCTGACCCAGGTGTTGGGCAAGGCCCATCGCGCACTATTCCACGAGTTCAAGGGCGGCTCGGCCAATCCCGACGCGGTCGAAGGTTCCGGCGACGTCAAGTATCACCTCGGCGCCTCCTCGGACCGCGAGTTCGACGGCAACCGCATCCACCTGTCGCTGACCGCCAACCCCTCGCATCTCGAGATCGTCGATCCCGTCGTGCTCGGCAAGGTCCGCGCCAAGCAGGACCAGCACGGCGATCCCCCTGACATGCGCATCTCCGTGATGCCGCTCCTGATGCACGGCGACGCCGCGTTCGCCGGCCAGGGCGTGGTTGCTGAATGCTTCGGCCTGTCCGACCTGAAGGGCTACCGCACCGGCGGCTCCGTGCACTTCATCGTCAACAACCAGATCGGCTTCACCACCTATCCGCGCTACTCGCGCTCCTCGCCCTATCCGTCGGATGTGGCGAAGATGATCGATGCGCCGATCTTCCACGTCAACGGCGACGATCCGGAAGCCGTCGTGTTCGCGGCCAAGGTCGCGACCGAATTCCGGCAGAAGTTCCACAAGCCCGTCGTCATCGACATGTGGTGCTACCGCCGCTACGGCCACAATGAGGGCGATGAGCCGGCCTTCACCCAGCCGGTGATGTACAAGCGGATCGCCGCCCATCCCTCGACGCTGACGCTCTACTCCAAGCGCCTGATCGCAGAAGGCGTCGTCACCGAGGGCGAGGTCGACAAGCTGAAGGCGGACTGGCGCGCCCGGCTCGATGCCGAGTTCGAGGCCGGCACCTCCTACAAGCCGAACAAGGCCGACTGGCTCGACGGCAAGTGGGCGGGCTTCAAGATCGCCGACCAGGAAGAGGATGCGCGGCGCGGCGTCACCGGCGTCGACATCGCCACGCTGAAGGACATCGGCCGCAAGATCACCAAGGTGCCGGACGGTTTCCGCGTTCACCGCACCATTCAGCGCTTCCTCGATAACCGCGCCAAGGCGATCGAGAGCGGCAACGGCATCGACTGGGCGACCGGCGAGGCGCTGGCGTTCTGCTCGCTGCTCAACGAAAACCACCACGTCCGCCTGTCCGGACAGGATTCGGAACGCGGCACCTTCTCGCAGCGCCATTCGGTCCTGATCGACCAGGAAGACGAAAGCCGCTACACGCCGTTCAACCATCTCGGCCACGAGCAGGGCCATTACGAGGTCATCAACTCGCTGCTGTCGGAAGAAGCCGTGCTCGGTTTCGAATACGGCTATTCGCTCGCCGAGCCGAACACGCTGACGCTGTGGGAAGCCCAGTTCGGCGACTTCGCCAACGGCGCGCAGGTCGTGTTCGACCAGTTCATCTCCTCGGGCGAGCGCAAATGGCTGCGCATGTCCGGTCTGGTCTGCCTGTTGCCGCACGGCTATGAGGGCCAGGGACCGGAGCACTCCTCGGCGCGCCTCGAGCGTTACTTGCAGATGTGCGCGGAAGACAACATGCAGGTGGTCTACCCGACCACGCCGGCGAACTATTTCCACGTGCTGCGCCGGCAGCTGCATCGCGAGATCCGCAAGCCGCTGATCATGATGACGCCGAAGTCGCTGCTGCGTCACAAGCGGGCGGTGTCGCGTCTGGACGAGCTCGCGAAGGGCACGACCTTCCACCGCATCCTCTACGATGACGCCCAGATGCTGCCGAACGAGGCGATCAAGCTCGTCCCTGACGAGAAGATCCGCCGCATCGTGCTGTGCTCCGGCAAGGTCTATTACGACCTCTACGAGGAGCGCGAGAAGCGCGGCATCGACGACATCTACCTGATGCGAGTCGAGCAGCTCTATCCGGTGCCGCTGAAGGCGCTGGTGGCCGAGCTGTCGCGCTTCAAGAAGGCCGAGATGGTGTGGTGCCAGGAAGAGCCCCGCAACATGGGTGCCTGGCACTTCATCGAGCCCTATCTGGAATGGGTGCTGAACCAGGTGAACGGCGCGAGCCGGCGTCCGCGTTATGTCGGCCGCGCCGCTTCCGCCGCGACCGCAACGGGTCTGATGTCCAAGCATCAGGCTCAGCTGAAGGCGTTCCTGGACGAAGCACTGAGCTGAGAAGTTTTTTTAGGACTCTGTCATGCCCCGCGAGGGCGGGGCATCCAGTACTCCGCGGCTTTCGTTCTGATCACGAAAGTCACGGCGTACTGGATTGCCCGTCTTCGCGGGCAATGACGTATGAATTCATGACCGCTACCTGCGATCCCTTGAGGAAGAGACCATGACTGAAATTCGTGTGCCGACGCTCGGCGAATCCGTCACCGAGGCCACCATCGGCCGCTGGTTCAAGAAGGCCGGCGACCCCGTCGCCGTCGACGAGCCCTTGGTGGAGCTCGAGACCGACAAGGTCACCATCGAAGTCCCCGCGCCGACCGCCGGCACGCTGAGCGAGATCATCGCTGCCGATGGTGCGACCGTTGCCGTGGGCGCGCTGCTCGGTCAGATCACCGATGGTGCCGGCGCAGCCAAGCCCGCCGGCGCGCCGGCCAAGGCTGCGGCGCCTGCAGCTGCTGCCGCCGCTCCCGCGCCGGCTCCCGCTGCCGCGAAGGCGCCGCCGGCCGATGCGCCGCTCGCGCCGTCGGTGCGCAAGCTCTCCGCCGAGACCGGCATCGACGCCTCGACCGTGCCGGGCTCCGGCAAGGACGGCCGCGTCACCAAGGGCGACATGCTGGCCGCCATCGAGCGCGCCGCCTCGGCGCCGACGCCGGTCAACCAGCCCGCCGCCGCCGTGCAGGTCCGCAGCCCCTCGCCGGCCGATGACGCCGCCCGCGAAGAGCGCGTCAAGATGACCCGGCTGCGCCAGACCATCGCGCGCCGGCTCAAGGACGTGCAGAACACCGCCGCCATGCTCACGACCTTCAACGAGGTCGACATGACCAACGTCATGGCGCTGCGCGCACACTACAAGGACGCGTTCGAGAAGAAGCACGGCGCCAAGCTCGGCTTCATGGGCTTCTTCACCAAGGCCGTCGTGCAGGCGCTGAAGGACATCCCGGCCGTCAACGCCGAGATCGACGGCAGCGACCTGATCTACAAGAACTACTACCACATCGGCGTCGCCGTCGGCACCGACAAGGGCCTGGTCGTGCCCGTGGTGCGCGACTGCGACCACAAGTCGATCTCCGACATCGAGAAGAGCATCGCCGATTTCGGCCGCCGCGCCCGTGACGGCCAGCTCAAGATCGACGAGATGCAGGGCGGCACCTTCACCATCACCAATGGCGGCATCTACGGCTCGCTGATGTCGACCCCGATTCTGAACGCGCCGCAGTCCGGCATCCTCGGCATGCACAAGATCCAGGAGCGGCCGATGGTCGTCGGCGGCAAGATCGAGGTCCGCCCGATGATGTATCTGGCGCTGTCCTACGATCACCGCGTCATCGACGGCAAGGAAGCCGTCACCTTCCTAGTCCGCGTCAAGGAGAGCCTGGAAGATCCGGCGCGCCTGGTGCTGGACCTCTAAGGGAGGCGACGATGGGGGAGCCGTCGCTCGCGCATGCGCTCATCTCCATGGTGCCGCTCCTGCTGACCACCCTTATCTTTTTCTTCTTTGCGATTCCGATTAGTCGCAGGAAAGGTAAGGGGGTCGGCTTCGCGGCCTTGTGCCTGATCCCGTTTCTCACGCCCTTCATTCTGTTCCATTTGATCAGCTTGACGGACAAGTCCGTGCTTGATCGCTTGGCGGCTCTTGAGGGCAGGACGTCGTAGTGCGCTCGAACTCGTGGGGATTGATGTGACGGATAAAGTCGTTGTCATCACCGGCGGCAGCCGCGGCATCGGGCGGGCGACCGCGCTTGCGGCGGCCGCGCGCGGTTTTCGCGTCGTGGTTGGCTATGCCAGCAACAAGCAGGCGGCCGACGAGGTGGTCGCGCAGATCGCGGCCAGCAACGGCAAGGCCATCGCTGTGAAATGCGATGTCGCCGAGGAAAGCGACATCCTCAATCTGTTCAAGGAGGCCGACAAGTTCGGCACGCTCGGGGCGCTCGTCAACAATGGCGGCATCGTCGGCAAGAGCGGCGTGCGCGTCGACGAGATGTCGGCCGAGCGCATCCAGCGCGTGATGGCCGTCAACGTCACCGGCTCCATCCTCTGCGCGCGCGAGGCGGTGAAGCGGATGTCGACCAAGCACGGCGGCACGGGCGGCGTCATCGTCAACCTGTCGTCCGTCGCAGCGCGGCTCGGCGCACCCAACACCTATGTCGACTATGCCGCGTCCAAGGGCGCGGTCGATTCCTTCACCGTCGGCCTCGGCTATGAGGTCGCGGGCGAGGGCATCCGCGTCGCCGCGATCCGTCCCGGCCTGATCGACACCGAAATCCACGCCGCCGGCGGCGAGCCCGACCGCGCCCATCGCCTGGCCCATCTGGTGCCGATGAAGCGCGTCGGCACTGCCGATGAAATCGCCAATGCCATCGTCTGGCTGATCTCGGACGAGGCCTCCTACGTCACCTCAGCCATTCTCGATGTGTCCGGCGGACGCTGACGCGCCGCGCGGGCGCTGACACATCCTCACCACGCCTAACCTTACGGGACTTTCTCTCATGGCTACCTACGATCTCGTCGTCATCGGCACCGGACCGGGCGGTTATGTCTGCGCGGTACGCGCGAGCCAGCTCGGCATGAAGGTCGCCGTGGTCGAAAAGAACGCGACCCTCGGCGGCACCTGCCTCAATGTCGGCTGCATGCCGTCGAAGGCGCTGCTGCACGCCTCCGAAATGTTCGAGGAAGCCGGCCATTCCTTCGCCGAGATGGGCGTCTCGGTCTCCTCGCCGAAGCTCGATCTGCCCGCGATGATGAACTTCAAGCAGCAGGGCATCGACGGCAACGTCAAGGGCGTCGAGTTCCTGATGAAGAAGAACAAGATCGACGTGCTCAAGGGCGCCGGCAAGATCTTGGGCACCGGCAAGGTCGAGGTCTCCGCCGACGGCAAGTCGCAGGTTGTCGAGACCAAGAACATCGTGATCGCCACCGGCTCCGACATCGCGCGCCTGAAGGGCATCGAGATCGACGAGAAGCGCATCGTGTCCTCGACCGGCGCGCTGTCGCTGGAGAAGGTGCCAGGCAGATTGCTGGTCATTGGCGCCGGCGTGATCGGGCTCGAACTCGGCTCCGTGTGGCGCCGGCTCGGATCCGAAGTCATGGTGGTTGAATTCCTCGATCGCATCCTGCCCGGCATGGACGGCGAGATCGCCAAGCAATTCCAGCGCATCCTTGAAAAGCAGGGATTTGCATTCAAGCTGGGCTCGAAGGTGACCGGCGTCGAGATGAACAGCAAGGCATTGCTTACGAAAATCGAACCGGCTTCCGGCGGTGCCGCCGAGACCATCGAAGCCGACGTCGTGCTCGTCTGCATCGGCCGCGTGCCCTACACCGACGGTCTCGGCCTCAAGGAAGCCGGCGTCGCGCTGGACGCGCGCGGCCGGGTCCAGATCGATCCGCATTTCGCCACCAGCCTGAAGGGCGTCTATGCCATTGGCGACGTCGTGGCAGGCCCCATGCTGGCGCACAAGGCCGAGGACGAAGGCGTCGCGGTTGCCGAGATCATCGCAGGCCAAGCCGGTCACGTGAATTACGACGTCATCCCGGGCGTCGTGTACACCACGCCGGAAGTGTCCTCCGTCGGCAAGACCGAGGAGGAACTCAAGCAGGCGGGCGTGGCTTACACGGTCGGAAAGTTTCCGTTCACCGCCAACGGCCGCTCCAAGGTCAACCAGACCACTGACGGTTTCGTGAAGATTCTCGCGGATGCGAAGACCGATCGCGTGCTCGGCGTGCACATTATCGGCCGCGAAGCCGGCGAAATGATCCATGAAGCGTGTGTTCTCATGGAATTCGGCGGCAGTGCGGAAGATCTCGCGCGCACCTGCCACGCCCATCCGACGCGCTCGGAGGCCGTCAAGGAAGCCGCGCTTGCGGTCGGCAAGCGAGCCATCCATATGTAACGACGCGCCCAGCGCCGAACCGGGCGGGAAACACATGCTGCGCCGCCTTCTTCAACCGGTCTGGGTCCTGCTTGCGATCATCTTCCTGATCGAAGCCTGGCTGTGGGATCATCTCGAGCCGATCGTCGCCAGGATCGTCGCAGCCATCCCGCTGGCGCGCTTCAAGCATTGGCTGACGGAGCGCGTCGATGCGCTCTCGCCGGCCATGACGCTGCTCGTGTTTGCGGTGCCCGTCGTCCCGCTGTTTCCGCTCAAGCTGGTCGGGCTGTGGCTGCTCGCGCATGAATACTGGACCGGCGCGTTCTTCACGATCGTGTTCGGAAAGCTCGTCGGCGTCGGCGTCACCGCCTTCGTGTTCGACGTCACGCGCGCCAAGCTTCTGGAGATGCACTGGTTCGAGCGGATCTACACGCTGGTGCTGAGGGTGCGCGCCAAGGCCGCCGAGCTGGTCGACCCGATCAAGCGCCGCATCCGCGCGCTGATCGCCGGCGACGGCGAGGGATGGTCCTACCGCACGCTGCGTATGATCCAGCGCTTCAGGAAGAGCGTGCACCAGGCGCGGTGATCTTCGCCACCACAAGGACCGTCCGTAGCCCGGATGGAGCGCAGCGCAATCCGGGACAGGCGTCCCCGCTCTATCCTCCGTCATTGCGAGTGCAGCGAAGCAATCCAGTATCTTTCCCCGGAGGCAGTCTGGATTGCTTCGTCGCAAGGGCTCCTCGCAAGGACGCGGTGAGAACCCGGCCTCAACACCTCAATGCAAATGCAGCAGATGTGGCCACCACAGGCCGAGCGCGGTCATGAACAGGCCGGCGATCGTCAGCGCGCCGCCGACATAGGCGAGCGCGATCATGCCGGTGATGATGGTGGCGGACGCCAGCACGATGCCGATCTGGAAGGCGGCCGAGGCCAGCTCGAAATGATGATATTTCGCGGTCGCCTCGTCGCGGGCGTGTTCGGCGTGCTTGGCCTTGTCCGCAAGCTGCTCGGTTCCTTCGCCGGTCTCGGGCTCGGAGCGGTAGCGCTGCGCGGTCTTGGTCCAGTCGTCGATCTGCTTCTGCACGGCGGGCTTCTGCGCCTCGGCCGCGGCGGCCAGTGTCAGCTTGCCCTGCTCCGCTGCGGTCACCACCACGGTGCGGCGGATGCTCTTGGCCTGGAAGAACGCCCAGAGATTGGCGGCTTCGACGTTCTTGCTGATCGATTCGGTCTGGGCACCCTTGCCGAGCGTCTCCGAGATCGCCAGGAACAGCGCCAGCACGGCGATCAGAAGCGCGATCTTCTTGTTCGAGCCGGACGCGTGTTCGGCGTGCTCGGCATGCTCCATGCTTTCATGTGCGCCCATAAATGTCTCCTGTGCTGGTTCCCACGATTTGACCGAACCGTGGGCGCTGCGCAAGAGGCACGCGAGCTATGACGAGAGTGTGTCAGCGCCGCGGATGGGCGCTGGCATACACTTCCAGCAGACGCTCGGAATCGATCCCGGTATAGACCTGCGTCGTCGAGAGCGAGGAATGGCCGAGCAACTCCTGGATGGCGCGCAGATCGCCGCCGCGCGAGAGCAGATGCGTGGCGAAGGAATGCCGCAGCGCGTGCGGCGTGGCGCTGTCGGGCAGCCCGAGCGCGCCGCGCAGCCGCTCCATCGCGAGCTGGATGATGCGCGGGCTCAAGGGGCCGCCGCGCGCGCCGACGAAGATCGGGCCGTCCGCCGGAAGCGGATAGGGGCACATCGCGACGTACTCCTGCACCAGCGCCAGCACGTTCTGCAGCACCGGCACCATGCGCGTCTTGTTGCCCTTGCCGGTCACGACCAGCACGTCGCCTTCGCCGGGCCGCGGCACCTCGCGGCGCTTGAGACCCAGCGCCTCGGAGATGCGCAGGCCCGAGCCATAGAGCAGCGCCATCACCGCGGCATCGCGCGCCAGGATCCAGGTCTCGCGCTCCTCGCCGGCGCGCTCGTCGGCGTCGGCAAGACGTTTGGCCGATGCCATCGGCAGCGGCTTCGGCAGGCTCTTGGCGACCTTCGGCGCGCGGATCGCCGACAATGCACCGACCTTGCCCTTGCCCTCACGCTCCAGAAAACGTCCGAACGAGCGCAGGCCCGCCAGGGCGCGCATCAGGCTGCGGCCGGCGATGTCGTCGGCGCGGCGCATCGCCATGAAGGCGCGCACGTCGGTGGCTTCCAGCGCTGCAAACCGCTCGAGCGTGACGCGCTCGCCCCAATGGGCACAGAGGAAATCCAGGTATTGCCGCAGATCGCGGCCATAGGCCTCCAGCGTCTTCGGCGACAGCCGCCGCTCGGCGCCGAGATGCGCCAGCCAGCGCGCCATCTCTTGCGCGATCGAGGGATCGGCGCTGGCGAGCTCGATGTGTGGGGCGGCCGCTTTGCTCATGCGCTCTGGACGTAGTGATTCCGCACAGTATATCGCATCACACCAGTTTACTGTTCGCTAAGGCCGCCGCGCGGCGCTAGCCTGAAGGCCTCAAGGTTCCGATTCCCGCTCATGGACCAATCGCCGCGCAACACCACTGCCCCCGCCACCCGCATGGTCGACGTGCTGGTGCCGGTCGCGCTCGACCAGACCTATTCCTACAAGGTGCCGCGCGGCATGGAGCTGAAGGCGGGCGATCTCATCAGTGTGCCGCTCGGTCCGCGCGAGGTGCTGGCCGTGGTCTGGGGCGAGAACGCCAATCCCGACCCGCGCCTGCATAACCGCCTCAAGGAGGTCAGCGAGAAGCTCGACATTCCCCCGCTCAAGCCGGAGCTGCGCTCGGTGGTGGACTGGGTCGCCAATTACACGCTGAGCCCGCGCGGCATGGTGCTGCGCATGTGCCTGCGCATGGGCGAAAATCTCGGCCCGGAGCGGGTGCGCGCCGGCGTGCGCCTGACCGGCAATCCGCCGAAGCGTCTGACGCCGGCGCGCCAGCGTGTCATCGCGCTGCTGTCGGACCGGCTGCTGCACGGCAAGTCCGAGGCGGCCAAGGAGGCCGGCGTCTCCTCGGGCGTGATCGACGGCCTCGTCGATGAAGGCACGCTCACGGTTGAGCCAATGCCGCCGCCGCCTCCGCCGCCGGCACCCGATCCGGAATTCGGCCGGCCGGATTTTTCGCCGCTGCAGCGTGCCGGTGTGGATGCGATGCGCGCGCTCGCGGCCAACGGCACCTTCCATGTCGCGCTGCTCGACGGCGTCACCGGCTCGGGCAAGACCGAGGTCTATTTCGAAGCGGTCGCCGAGGTGATCCGCCGCGGCAAGCAGGCGCTGATCCTGATGCCGGAGATCGCGCTGACCGGCCAGTTCCTCGATCGCTTCGCGCAGCGCTTCGGCGTCCGGCCGATCGAATGGCATTCCGAGCTCACCCCGCGCACTCGCGCGCGCAATTGGGCCGCGATCTCCGAAGGTTCGGCGCCGGTCGTGGTCGGCGCGCGCTCGGCGCTGTTCCTGCCTTACGCCAAGCTCGGCCTCATCGTCGTCGATGAAGAGCACGACCAGGCCTACAAGCAGGACGACGGCGTGCATTACCACGCCCGCGACATGGCGGTGGTGCGCGGGCACATCGCGAAAATTCCGGTCGTGCTGGCCTCGGCGACGCCGTCGGTGGAATCCGAGGTCAATGCGCGCAAGAACCGCTATCAGCGCATCGCGCTGCCCTCGCGCTTCGGCGGCCAGCACATGCCGCATATCGAGGCCATCGATTTGCGCCGCGAGCCGCCCGCGCGCGGCCGCTTCATCTCGCCGCGGCTTGCCGGCGAGAT
Organism: Bradyrhizobium sp. IC3195; assembly: GCF_020193585.1. Lineage (NCBI taxonomy): Bacteria > Pseudomonadati > Pseudomonadota > Alphaproteobacteria > Hyphomicrobiales > Nitrobacteraceae > Bradyrhizobium > Bradyrhizobium sp. IC3195. The sequence continues at coordinate 37,378 of NZ_JADYVG010000030.1, forward strand.
CAGAACCGCGATCGAGCGGCGCGAGCAGGCGCTGCTCTTCCTCAATCGCCGCGGCTATGCGCCGCTGACGCTGTGCCGTGCCTGCGGCCATCGCTTCGCCTGCACCATCTGCGATGCCTGGCTGGTCGATCATCGCTTTCGCCAGCGCCTGGTCTGTCACCATTGCGGCTTCTCGATGCCGCGCCCGCACATCTGCCCGAACTGTTCGGCCGAGGAATCGCTGGTCGCGGTCGGACCCGGCGTGGAGCGCCTGCAGGAGGAGGCGGCCGCGTTGTTCCCGCAAGCGCGCACCATGGTGCTCTCGAGCGATCTCATCACCTCGATCGAGACGATGCGAAGCGAGCTCGCCGAGATCGCGGAGGGCCGCGTCGACATCATCATCGGCACGCAGCTCGTGGCCAAGGGTCACAACTTCCCGCGGCTCAATCTGGTCGGCGTGGTCGATGCCGATCTCGGCCTTTCCAACGGCGATCCGCGTGCGGCCGAGCGTACCTGGCAATTGCTCAACCAGGTGATCGGCCGCGCCGGCCGCGAGCAGGGCCGCGGCGTCGGCTATCTCCAGACCCATCAGCCCGATCACCCCGTGATGCGGGCGCTGATCGCCTGCGACCGCGAGGCCTTCTACGACAGCGAGATCGAGCTGCGCGAGAAGACGCTCTATCCGCCATTCGGCCGGCTCGCCAGCCTGATCATCTCCGCTGGCGATCGCCCGGGCGCCGAGGGCTTCGGCCGTAAGCTCGTCGCGCTCGCGCCGCGCGACGAGCGCGTCGTCGTGCTCGGCCCCGCCGAAGCGCCGCTCGCCGTCATCAAGGGCCGCTACCGCTTCCGCATCCTGGTGAAATCGGCGCGCGGTTTCGACCTGTCGGACTACTTACGCAACTGGCTCGCGGTCTGCCCGAAGCCGACAGGCAATCTGAAGCTGGAAGTCGACGTCGATCCGCAGAGCTTTTTGTAGGGCCACCGCAGCCATACCCTCTACTGTCATTCCGGGGCGCGCGTAGCGCGAGCCCGGAATCCATCGGGCGGCAGAGTTTGTGGATGAATGGATTCCGGGTTCGCGCTCCGCGCGCCCCGGAATGACAAAACAAAAAAAGCCCGCGGTCCCCCAAGACCGCGGGCTTGTTTCACGTGCGCAGCAAACTGATGAAAACTGCGCGCTCGATCAGGCGCGGATCGCGCCTTTAGGAGACGACTTCCGCGGTGACGCGGCCGACGCCGCGACTGGTGAGGCCAATGGCGCGGGCGGCACCCGTGGAGAGGTCGAGCACACGCCCGCGAATGAACGGGCCGCGGTCATTGATGGTGACGATGACGCTCTGGCTGCCATGGGTGACGCGCAGCTTGGTGCCGAAGGGCAGCGAACGGTGCGCCGCGGTCATGGCGTTCTGGTTGAAGCGCTGGCCCGAGGCGGTCCTGCTACCGGACTCATTGCCGTAAAAGGACGCGATGCCGGAGAAGCTGCGGCCCGTGCCGGAGGTCGGTGTCATCGACGCATTGGCATTGCGCCAATCGGCGGTCGCGTTGGCCTCGGTCTGGGCGTGGTGGCGGTGGTGATGCCGGTGATGCCGGGATTTGGCGGAAGCTTCGGTGGCAGTTCCACCGACGAGGAGAGTTGCGGCGACGAAAGCAATCGCCGTACGCGGCCGGGTCGCAAAGCCCAGCGTCTTCAAAGACAGCATTTAATGGTCCCTAAGCTAGTATTGCCACATTTGTGGCAAGTGGAGCCCCCATCAGTTTGTGAGCGATTTGGCGTTTCGATTCCCAATGAGGCGTGAATTGGGCAGTAAATCCGGTATGTGTCGTCATGAAATATCTTGTTACCGTCGCGAGATATTCAGCCGATGTTCCGTAATCTTCGCCTTTAACGATTTATTAACCTCTATATTACTTGCGAATACTGTAAAGCGAAGTCATCGCCCCTAGCGTTTAGAATTCGCTAAGTATTCAGCGGATGGAACCGGTGGGAACGGATTCACGCCTCAGCGATCCGTGTTCATGGCCGCTATGCGCTGGGGGCAGGAACCAATGGAAGGTATCGCGGCAGGGCCGGCGCTGAATTCCGTGACGTGGCAGTCGCCGCCTCGGTCGGCCCCTCCCGCGCGCAATGTGTTGCGAGGCTGCGACGAACTGGCGACAGAACCTCATGCCTTTAGTTTGGCGTCATGTTGCACCTGCGCACCTGCTATGTTAGCAAAGCCGCGATTTTAACGAGCCCGGCACCTCGCGTGCTGGTCGAAAATCGAAGTCCCGCTTGAATTCCAAGGGCTTGGATCGCTAGGCGCCGCTTCGTGGCGACGGTTTTTCCCTTGCGAGTTTGACAGCAAAAAGAGCGCGTCTGTGGCTGCAGAAGATACGTCCGTTTCAGGTGTGTCCGGCCGTTATGCAACGGCCTTGTTCGAGCTGGCCCGCGACCAGAACGTGGTCGACGAGGTCAAAGCCGATCTTGATAAATTCGATGCCTTGCTGAACGAAAGCGCTGATCTCAAGCGCCTCGTCCGCAGCCCGGTGTTCGCCGCCGATGCCCAGTCCAAGGCCCTTTCGGCCGTGCTGGACAAGGTGGGCATCGCCGGCATCACCGCCAACTTTCTGAAAGTGCTGACCGCCAATCGCCGCCTGTTCGCGGTGGCCGACGTCAGCCGCGCCTACCGCGCCCTCGTGGCCCGGTTCAAGGGCGAGACGACGGCCGACGTGACGGTGGCGGAGGCGCTCTCTGACAAGAATCTCGATGCCCTCAAGGTTGCCCTGAAGTCGGTGACCGGCAAGGACGTCGCGCTGAACGTGAAAGTCGATCCCTCGATTATCGGTGGCCTCGTCGTCAAGCTGGGCAGCCGCATGGTGGATGGTTCGCTTCGCACCAAACTCAATTCGATCAAGCACGCGATGAAAGAGGCAGGCTGATGGACATCCGCGCCGCGGAAATTTCCGCGATCCTCAAGGACCAGATCAAGAATTTCGGCCAGGAAGCTGAAGTCTCCGAAGTCGGACAGGTGCTGTCCGTCGGCGACGGTATCGCCCGCGTCTACGGTCTGGACAACGTCCAGGCCGGTGAAATGGTCGAGTTCGAGAACGGCACCCGCGGCATGGCGCTGAACCTCGAAACCGACAACGTCGGTGTCGTTATTTTCGGTGCCGACCGCGAGATCAAGGAAGGCCAGACCGTCAAGCGCACCCGCGCCATCGTGGACGCGCCGGTCGGCAAGGGCCTGCTTGGCCGCGTCGTCGACGCGCTCGGCAATCCCATCGACGGCAAGGGCCCGATCCAGGCTGAGAAGCGCATGCGCGTCGACGTCAAGGCGCCCGGCATCATTCCGCGCAAATCGGTGAACGAGCCGATGGCAACCGGCCTCAAGGCCATCGACGCCCTGATCCCGATCGGCCGCGGCCAGCGCGAGCTGATCATCGGCGACCGCCAGACCGGTAAGACCGCGATCGCGCTCGACACCATCCTGAACCAGAAGCCGCTCAACGCGCAGCCGGACGAGAACATCAAGCTGTACTGCGTCTACGTCGCGGTCGGCCAGAAGCGTTCGACCGTCGCCCAGTTCGTGAAGGTGCTGGAAGAGCAGGGCGCGCTCGAATACTCGATCGTCGTCGCCGCCACCGCCTCCGATCCGGCGCCGATGCAGTACATCGCGCCCTTTACCGGCTGCACCATGGGCGAGTACTTCCGCGACAACGGCATGCACGCGGTCATCATCTATGACGATCTGTCCAAGCAGGCCGTCGCCTACCGTCAGATGTCGCTGCTGCTGCGCCGCCCGCCGGGCCGCGAAGCCTATCCCGGCGACGTGTTCTATCTGCACTCCCGCCTGCTCGAGCGCGCGGCGAAGCTGAACAAGGACATGGGCTCGGGCTCGCTGACGGCGCTGCCTGTCATCGAAACCCAGGCCAACGACGTGTCGGCTTACATCCCGACCAACGTCATCTCGATCACCGACGGCCAGATCTTCCTGGAAACCGACCTGTTCTTCCAGGGCATCCGTCCTGCCGTGAACGTCGGTCTGTCGGTGTCGCGCGTCGGTTCGTCGGCGCAGACCAAGGCCACCAAGAAGGTCGCCGGCAAGATCAAGGGCGAGCTCGCGCAGTACCGCGAAATGGCGGCGTTCGCGCAGTTCGGCTCCGACCTCGACGCCTCGACCCAGCGCCTGCTCAACCGCGGCTCGCGCCTCACCGAGCTGCTCAAGCAGCCGCAGTTCTCGCCGCTGAAGATGGAAGAGCAGGTCTGCGTGATCTGGGCCGGCACCAACGGCTATCTCGATCCGCTCCCGCTCAACAAGGTGCGCGCGTTCGAGGACGGCCTGCTGTCGCTGCTGCGCGGCAAGCACGCCGACATCCTCAACGCGATTCGCGACAGCCGCGATCTCTCCGACGATACCGCTGCCAAGCTGAAGTCGGTGGTCGAGGGCTTCGCGAAGTCTTTCTCGTAAGAAGGCCGTCATGGCCGGGCCAAAGCGCGAAGCGCGTCTTCGCAACTGAAGTCCCGGCCATCCACGTCTTGTGCGTGGAAGACGGAGAACGTGGATGCCCGGGACACGCCCGGGCATGACGAAAGGATAGGGTCGCGGTCGAGCCGCAGGCTGATCGCTGGGGACGAAGAATGGCGTCACTTAAAGACATGCGCGTCCGCATCGCCTCCACCAAGGCGACGCAAAAGATCACCAAGGCCATGCAGATGGTCGCGGCCTCCAAGCTGCGCCGCGCGCAGACCGCCGCGGAAGCGGCGCGTCCCTATGCCGACAAGATGAGCGCGGTGATCTCCAACATCGCCAGCGCCGCGGTCGGCTCGCCCGGCGCACCGGTGCTGCTGGCCGGCACCGGCCGGGACCAGGTTCATCTGCTGCTGGTCTGCACCGGCGAGCGCGGCCTGTCCGGCGCCTTCAACTCCTCGATCGTGCGTCTCGCCCGCGAGCGCGCTCTGGCGCTCGCTGCGCAGGGCAAGGAGGTGAAATTCTTCTGCGTCGGCCGCAAGGGTTACGAGCAGCTCCGCCGCCAGTTCGACAAGCAGATCGTCGAGCACATGGACCTGCGCAGCGTCCGCCAGCTCGGTTTCGTCAACGCCGAGGAGATCGCCAAGAAGGTTCTGGCGCGGTTCGACAACGGCGAGTTCGACGTCTGCACGCTGTTCTACTCGCAATTCAAGTCGGTGATCGCGCAGATCCCGACCGCCCAGCAGGTCATCCCGCTGGTCATCGAGGAGGGCGGTGCCGCCAACACGACGTCGTACGAATACGAGCCGGAAGAGGACGAGATCCTCACGCGCCTGTTGCCGCGCAATCTCGCCGTGCAGATCTTCCGCGCCCTGCTCGAGAACAACGCCTCGTTCTACGGTGCGCAGATGTCGGCGATGGACAACGCCACCCGCAACGCCGGGGAAATGATCCGCAAGCAGACGCTGGTCTACAACCGCACGCGTCAGGCTCAGATCACCAAGGAACTCATCGAAATCATCTCCGGCGCAGAAGCAGTCTGACCGGACACGAAATTCGGATCGAAGGAGACAGTAAATGGCTACAGCAGCCACACAGATCGGTCGCGTTACCCAGGTCATGGGCGCCGTCGTCGACGTGCAGTTCGAAGGCCACCTGCCGGCCATTCTCAACTCGCTCGAAACCAAGAACGGCAACAACCGCCTGGTGCTGGAAGTCGCGCAGCATCTCGGCGAGTCGACCGTCCGCACCATCGCGATGGACGCCACCGAAGGTCTGGTGCGCGGCCAGGAAGTGACCGACACCGGTCAGCCGATCTCGGTTCCCGTGGGGGACGGTACGTTGGGCCGCATCATGAACGTCATCGGCGAGCCGATCGACGAGGCCGGCCCGATCAAGTCGGAAGGCACCCGCGCCATCCACCAGGAAGCGCCGACCTACACCGACCAATCGACTGAAGCCGAAATTCTCGTCACCGGCATCAAGGTCGTCGATCTGCTCGCTCCGTATGCGAAGGGCGGCAAGATCGGCCTGTTCGGCGGCGCCGGCGTCGGCAAGACCGTGCTGATTCAGGAGCTGATCAACAACGTCGCGAAGGCGCACGGCGGTTACTCCGTGTTCGCCGGCGTCGGCGAACGCACCCGCGAGGGCAACGACCTCTATCACGAGTTCATCGAGTCCAAGGTCAACGCCGACCCGCACAATCCGGATCCGAGCGTGAAGTCGAAGTGCGCGCTGGTGTTCGGTCAGATGAACGAGCCGCCGGGCGCCCGCGCCCGCGTCGGCCTGACCGGTCTGACCGTCGCCGAGCACTTCCGCGACCAGGGCCAGGACGTGCTGTTCTTCGTCGACAACATCTTCCGCTTCACGCAAGCGGGTTCGGAAGTGTCGGCGCTGCTCGGCCGTATTCCTTCGGCGGTGGGTTATCAGCCGACGCTCGCGACCGACATGGGCGCGCTGCAGGAGCGCATCACCACCACGCAAAAGGGCTCGATCACCTCGGTGCAGGCCATCTACGTGCCGGCCGACGACTTGACCGACCCGGCGCCCGCAACCTCGTTCGCGCACTTGGACGCCACCACGGTGCTGTCGCGCGCGATCTCGGAAAAGGGCATCTATCCGGCGGTGGACCCGCTCGACTCGACCTCGCGCATGCTCTCGCCGCTGGTCGTCGGCGAGGAGCACTACACCGTCGCCCGTCAGGTCCAGCAGGTGCTGCAGCGCTACAAGTCGCTCCAGGACATCATCGCCATTCTCGGCATGGACGAGCTTTCGGAAGAGGACAAGCTGACGGTGGCCCGCGCCCGCAAGATCGAGCGCTTCCTGTCGCAGCCGTTCCACGTCGCCGAAATCTTCACGGGTTCGCCGGGCAAGTTCGTGGATCTCGCCGACACCATCAAGGGCTTCAAGGGCCTGGTCGAAGGCAAGTACGACCACCTGCCGGAAGCTGCCTTCTACATGGTCGGCACCATCGAAGAGGCTGTCGAAAAGGGCAAGAAGCTGGCGGCGGAAGCGGCCTAAGGTGCGAATGGCGAATAGGGAGTAGCGAATAGACGCGCTGCTCTCTTCGCCACTCGCCATTCGCTACTCACCATTCGCAAGGTTTCCCATGGCCACCTTCCATTTCGATCTCGTCTCTCCGGAAAAGCTCGCCTTCTCGGGTGAGGTCGATCAGGTCGACATCCCCGGCGCCGAGGGTGATTTCGGCGTGCTGGCGGGGCATGCGCCGGTCGTAGCTGCGATCCGGCCCGGCATCCTCACCGTCACCACCGGCGGCCGCCACGAGAAGATCATCGTGCTCGGCGGCCTTGCCGAAGTCTCCGAAAAGGGTCTCACCGTGCTCGCCGACGTCGCGACCTCGCTGGACGAGCTCGACCGTGTCCAGTTCGCCGAGACGATCGCGGAGATGGAAGAGAACTTGAAGGAGCACGAAGGCACCGAGCTCGATCAGGCCATCGAGCGGCTCGACCACTTCAAGAGCATCCAGCATCAGCTCAACGCCACGGCTATGCACTAAGCCCCGGGGCACCGCTCCGGGGCTCGATCTCCAAATTCCTGAACAGTTTCAGCGCTCGTCACGGTCGTGGCGGGCGCTGAACTTTATTGCGCTATCGCTGGCGCTGTCGCCTATTTTATCGCGGCGCGCCAGACACTTCGCTACTGTGCATGGGGTTGTTTTCGAGAGTTCAGTCGGCGAGGTGCGCAAACTCCTGTGCCACCGCGCGGTAGACCTCGCGGCGGAACGGCACCACGAGGTCGGCGACACGGCCGAGGCGCTCCCAGCGCCAGGCGTCGAACTCGGCGGGCTGGCCGTTGCGCGGCGTCAGCGGATCGATCTCGTCGTCCGTGCCGGTGAAGCGCAGCGCGAACCATTTCTGGCGCTGGCCGCGAAATTTCGCCAGCCGGTGCGTCTGCGGTCCGTCGTAAGGCGGGAATTCATAGGTGAACCAGTCGGTCTCGCCGAGATAGTCGGCACTGACGACGTTGGTCTCCTCCCACAGCTCGCGCATCGCCGCATCACGCAGGTTCTCGCCCTCGTCGACGCCGCCCTGCGGCATCTGCCAGTCGAGCCCCGGCAGGATGATCTCGGGTCCGTCACCCTTGAAGCGATGGCCGATCAGCACGCGGCCGTCGGCGTTGAACAGCGCGATGCCGACGTTCGGGCGGTAGGGTTTGTGGGTCGTCACGCGTAACCTTCTCTCGTCATTCCGGGGCGCGCGAAGCGCGAGCTCTGGTGCGCAATTGCGCACCTGAGAATCCATAACCACAGGCCACAATGGGTTGAAAGGCCGTGGCTGCTATCCTTCGCACAGCTTCTGCCTGGGAGTATGGATCCCCGCCTTCGCGGGGATGACGACCGAGCGAGCCGCGACAGGTGATCTGATCACCCCTCCGCCAGCGCAGAAAATTCCTGCACCACGCGCTCATAGACTGGGCGCTTGAACGGGATGATCAACTCAGGGAGATTCTTCATCGACTCCCAGCGCCAGCTCACGAATTCCGCCTTGTGGCCGCCGCCGCCGGGATGCTCGACGTTGATCTCGCTGTCCTTGCCGGTGAAGCGCACCGCGTACCATTTCTGGCGCTGGCCGCGGTAGCGGCCCTTCCAGGCGCGCCCGGCAACGGTGCGCGGAATGTCGTAAGTGAGCCAGTCCGGGACCTCGCCGAGCCGCTCGACCGAGCGGACGCTGGTCTCCTCGTAGAGCTCGCGCTTGGCCGCTTCCCAGGTGTCCTCGCCGGGATCGACCCCGCCCTGCGGCATCTGCCAGACGTGGGTGTCGTCGACATGCTCGATGCCGCCGGCGCGGCGGCCGATGAACACCAGTCCCTTTGGATTGATTAGCATCACACCGACACAGGTCCGGTAGGGCAGATCCTCGTAACGCGCCATTCCGCCAGACCTCTTGCCTGCTTCTTGGGAAGGCATGCCGGCCCCGCGAGACCCGCGCCGAACCAATTCGTTGATTTAGCTGGATTTTGATTTCAGCATCGCGGTTGTCAATGGCACCAAAAGGATACCTCGGTCGCCCAGTGTCTTGGTCCAGGCGCTGATGCGCTCGATCGAGACGGGCAGGGCGGAGGCCGTGCCGACGGCGATGCCGCGCTCGCGCGCCGCCGATTCCAGCTTGTTGAGGGCGCGGTCGATCTCGGTCGCCGTCGGCACCGCGTCGATGGCGATATCGCCCTTGCCGAACGGCACGGCCTGGTTCGCCGCGGCCTGGGGCGCGATGCTGCGGGGCGAGGAGCCGTCGTCGAAGAAGCCGAGCCCGCGCTTGGCCGCCTCGCGGATGATCGGCTGCATCGCCGGCTCCGTGGCGATGAAGCGGGCGCCCATGAAATTGGTGAGGCCGGCATAGCCCTGCATCCGGCTGAGGTGCCAGTACAGGCGGTCCATGTTCTGGTCGGGGCTGAGCGAGGTCAGCAGCGTCTGCGGCCCCGGATCGTTGTCGGGGAAGTCGTAGGGCTCCATCGGGATCTGGAGGAAGATCTCGTGGCGCTGCGCCCGCGCCCGCTCGGCGAGCTTGCCGGGGTCGGAGCCGTAGGGCGTGAAGGCCAGCGTCACCGCCGGCGGCAGCTTCATGATGGCGTCCAGGGTCTTGGCGGCGCCGACGCCGAGGCCGCCGATCACGATCGCGACCACCGGCATCTTGGCGGCCTTGGCGCGGTCGGCGTCCGCCGCATAGACGTTGAACGGCCTCAGCCCGTCGGCGACCACCGGGATCATGCCGTAGCGCGATTTCTCCAGCAGCTTCGGATTGATCCCGGTCATGACGGGCGGCGGGGCGGATGCAGCCTCGCCCTTGTCGGCGGCATCGCCCCCGCCGATCACCACGTCGCGGCGGGCGCCGGTGGAGCCATCGATCATGGTGATGGTCCTCTGCTCGCCGGGCGCGGCCTGCTTCGGCGTTTCCTTGGTCTCGTGCTTGGTTTCCTGGCCTTGGCCGATGGCAGACTTGTCGTCCGTGGCCTTCTCGGCCGGCCTGAGCTGGTTGATCGCGATCCGGCTCATCGGCTCACCGCCGAGCGGGTCCTTGTTGAAGATGGCGAAGCCGGCAAAGGTAACCAGGAACAGGCCGAGCAGAACAGCGAGCAGCTGCATAGACGTGAACGGCAGCCGCAGCCGCCGTTTGCGGCGCGGCTTATCCTGTCCGAGCGGGGCGCTCAGATCATCGGCCGTTTCAGTCATGCGCGATCCCGAATCACTCCAGCCGACGATACCACGCCGAGGTCAAGCGGCGGCAGGCCGGGATAGGCCGGAGGCAGCAGCAGTTCCCAAGCAAAAAGGCGGCTTCGGGAAGCCGCCCTTTCGCTGGATCGCGTGATACGCCGACCTAGTTCGCCGCTTTGGCCTTGTCGGTCGCCGCCTTGTTGTCGTTGCCGGGCGTCGGCGCCGCGGAGGCGCTGTTCTTGATGCCGTGGAGCAGGTCGCCGGCGAGCTTGAGCGCCTTGTCGTCCTTGGCGTCCGGCGGGACGTAGGACTGCGAGCCCGTCTTCTCGTCGCCGTCGTTCTTCAGGTGGCCGCGCAGCGAAGCCTCGCCCTTGGTGTCGGTGCGCGACTTCAGCTCGTCCGGCACGTCCTGCAGCACTTCGATATCGGGCACGATGCCCTTGGCCTGGATCGACTTGCCCGACGGCGTGTAATAGCGCGCGGTGGTCAGCCGCAGCGCGCCGTTGCCGCTGCCGAGCGGAATGATGGTCTGCACCGAGCCCTTGCCGAACGAGCGCGTGCCGACGATGGTCGCGCGCTTGTGGTCCTGCAGCGCGCCGGCGACGATTTCCGACGCCGAGGCCGAGCCGCCATTGACCAGCACGATGACCGGCCTGCCCTTGGTCAGGTCGCCCGTATGCGCGGCGCGGCGCTGGGTCTCCTCGGCATTGCGGCCGCGGGTCGAGACGATCTCGCCCTTCTCGAGGAACGAGTCGGAGACGGTGACCGCTTCCTCGAGCAGGCCGCCCGGATTGTTGCGGAGGTCGATGATGAAGCCCTTGAGCTTGTCGCCGCCGATCTGGTTCGTGAGGTTGCCGATCTCGCGCTTCAGGCCTTCGGTGGTCTGCTCGTTGAAGGTGGTGATGCGGATATAGCCGATGTCATCCTGCTCGACGCGCGCGCGCACCGAGCGGACGCGGATGTTGTCGCGCACCAGCGTGACGTCGAGCGGATTGTCCTGGCCCTTGCGGATGATCTTGAGCTTGATCTTGGTGTTGACTGGACCGCGCATCTTCTCGACCGCCTGGTTCAGGGTCAGGCCCTGCACCGCCTCGTCGTCGAGATTGGTGATGATGTCGTTGGCCATGACGCCGGCGCGCGAGGCGGGCGTGTCGTCGATCGGCGAGACCACCTTGATCAGGCCGTCCTCCATCGTGACCTCGATGCCGAGGCCGCCGAACTCGCCGCGGGTCTGCACCTGCATGTCGCGGAAGCTCTTCGCGTCCATGTAGCTCGAGTGCGGATCGAGGCCGGTAAGCATGCCGCTGATGGCGGATTCGATCAGCTTGGTGTCATCGGGCTTCTCGACATAGTCGGAGCGCACGCGCTCGAACACATCGCCGAACAGGTTGAGCTGGCGATAGGTGTCCGCGGTGGCGGCTCGCGCGCTGGAGCCCATGAACACCGCGCGCGGCTGGGTCACGAACAGCGTCAGCGCCGCACCGGTGGCGGCGCTGAGGAGGATTACTGAAGTCTTGCGCATCATCCGCGAACCTTCTCGCCTTCATTTGCGGCCCACCATGGGCCTGGATCGATTGGAGTGCCGTCTTTACGGAACTCGACATACAGCACAGGTTGACTCGCATTGGTGGCGAGAATGGAAGCGACCTGAGAGGTCGACCCCATGGTCGCGACCGGCTCCCCCGTGAGCACAAACTGGCCGATGTTGACCGAAATGCGCTCCATCCCGGCGATCAGGACATGATACCCGCCCCCGGCGTTTAGGATCAAGAGTTGTCCATAGCTGCGGAATGGGCCGGCATACACAACCCAGCCATCACACGGCGTCGTGACCTGGGCGCCGGGCTTGGTCGCCAGCGAAATGCCCTTCTGGACGCCGCCGACCCCGTCGGAACCGCCAAAGTCCCTGATCTTGTTACCGTTAACCGGAAACGGCAGGAGGCCCTTGGCCGAAGCGAAGGCGATCGCCGGGGTGGTGCGGGACTTGTCCTTGAACGCGCCCGGGCCCTGTTTGGCGCTGGCGGCCGCGTTTGCCGCCGCCAGTTTGGCCTCCTTGGCCTCGGCCTGCCTTGCGGCCTCTGCGGCCTTCTCGGCCGCCCTGGCGGCGGTTTGCAGATCCTGCTCCATCTTGGCGATCAGCCCCTGGAGATCGCCGACCTGCCTTGACAGCGCGATCGCGCGCGCACTTTCGGCGTCGAGGTCTTTTTCCCGCGCGGACTGCTGACGCTGCCGTTCCTCGATCAGGGCGGTGAGCCGGGTCTGGTCGCTCCTGACCTTGTCGCGGTCGGAGGCGAGCTGATCGCGCTCGGTGGCTATGGTCTTGCGCAAGGCCACGAGCTCGCCGAGCTCGCTTGCGATCTTCTCGGCGCGGCCGCGCAATTCCGGCACGACGGCGCCAAGCAGCATCGCGGTGCGCAAGGATTGCAGCGCATCTTCGGGCCGCACCAGCAGCGCCGGCGGCGTGCGCCGGCCGGCGCGCTGCAAGGCCGCCAGCACCTCGACGATGTCGGCACGGCGCGAATCCAGCGAAGCGCGCATCTGCTGCTCGCGGCCGTTCAGCGTTCGCAGCCGCGCCTCGGCCTCGTCGATCTTGGTTTCCACGGCGCGCACATTGGCGGCGGTGTCGATCAGCTGCTGATTGAGCTGGGTGCGGTCCTGGCCGAGCGCAGTGATCTCGGCCTTCAGCTTGGCCTGCGCTTCTTCCGCGCTTCGTTGCCTCGCGCGCGCGGCCTCCAGCTCCTGCTCGCGCTGCTTGATCGCATCGGGCGAGACGGCGGCAGTCTGCGGCGACGGCGCAACTGTCTGACCTTGCGTCTGGGCTTGCGCGAGGCTTTCTTCGGCGAAGAGGCTTGCGCCGGCAAGGCCGGTGATCAGCAGCAGGTTGAGGAGCGGCGCTCGCATCGTGTCGGCAAAGGTGCTCGTTGTGGCGCGCATCACGCGCGGTGATAGGGATGGCCGGCCAGGATGGTGGCGGCCCGATACAGCTGTTCCAGAAGCATGACGCGGATCATTTGGTGCGGCCAAGTCGCAGAGCCGAACGCGATCGCGAGCTTGGCCTTACGGCGCAATTCGGGCGAAAGTCCGTCCGCCCCTCCGATCACGAAGATAGTATGTCCGGCGCCCTCGTCGCGCCAGCGCGCCAGATGCCGTGCGAATACGGTGGACTCGAGATTCTGGCCGCGCTCGTCCAGCGCCACCAGGATCGCCTTATCAGGAATATGCGCCGAGATCGCCGCGGCCTCTTCGGCCATCCGTGTCGCGGCGTCGCGCGCGCGGCTTTCGGGAATTTCGTGGATGTCGAGCTCGCGGAATCCAAGCTTGCGGCCAGCCTCCTCGAACCGCTCGAAATAGCGGTCTGCAAGCTCCCGTTCGGGGCCCTGCTTCAGCCGGCCCACCGCAATGACAGCAACACGCATGATTCTTGAGTCGCGTTGACGAGACCGCGCGCAACAGGCGCGCGCACGACGCTAGCATGCGCGTCAGCCGATTCGAAATCGGCCAGTTGAGCCTAGATCGCCTTCGCCGCCCCTGGGCCCTGCGTGTACAACCTCTCGAGGTTGTAGAACTCGCGGACCTCGGGTCGGAACACGTGCACGATCACGTCGCCGGAATCGATCAGCACCCAGTCGCAATTGGGCAAGCCCTCGACATGGATGTTCTTGATGCCGTTTTCCTTGAGGCTCTTGGTGACGTTTTCCGCGATCGCGCCGACGTGCCGGTTCACCCGGCCGGTGGTGACGATCATGTAGTCGGAGTACGCCGATTTGCCGCGAAGGTCGATGGTGACCGTCTCTTCCGCCTTCATGTCCTCGAGGCGGGAGAGGATCAGGCTCAGCGTCTTGTCGGCGTCGGGTTGCGCCTTCAAGGCCGCAGCTTTGGTCGATGTTTTACGCGTAGGCTTGGCAACCTTGGGTAAAACAGACTTGGACAATACAGATGCGGTCAGGGACCATTCCTTTCACTGTATCGCGAACGCCGAATCCGGGCGCCCACTGGTTACACTACATCATGTGGGGTTAAGGGTTTCAATATGCCAGAGAGACCGAAATCCCCACCAGGTCGGCACACTTCGTCTCACTTCGTACCTTTCCAGCTCCCGTCCGGGTTCCGTAGGCCGGTCGAGGAGAGATTCAGCTTCAATCCGGTCAGGAACACCCAGGCCGGTGCTGGCCGATCCGCAAGCTGGACGGCCTTGTTCTCGGGCAGACGGTAGCGCGATAACGCCTGGGCCGCGGGCGAGCCGAGCGCGCGAAAACTCTGCGGGGGGCGATCGATCACGGCCATCGGCACCTGGGCGGCGATGCGCCGCCAGTCCTGCCAACGATGGAATTGAGCGAGATTGTCGGCGCCCATGATCCAGACGAAGCGCAAGCCAGGAAAGCGGCGGCGCAAGGTGTTGATCGTGTCGATAGTATAGCGGGTGCGAATGACGGATTCGAGACAGCTCACCTCGATGCGCGGATCATCGGCGACCTCGCGCGCGGCCTGCATGCGCTCGCCGAGCTCGTGCAGCGTGCCGTTCTCCTTGAGCGGATTGCCCGGCGTTACCAGCCACCAGACGCGATCGAGCTGCAATCGCTTCAGCGCGAAGCGGCTGATCGCGCGGTGCGCCTGATGCGGCGGGTTGAACGAGCCGCCGAGCAGGCCGATGCGCATGCCCGGCGTCGAGGGCGGAACCGCTTGCGCCACGAAGCGCGGCACGACGAGATTGTTGCTCAATGCCCGCGCCCCGCGACGTCTACGGCCGGGTCTGTCCGGTGCCGCGGACGCGATATTTGAAGCTCGTCAATTGCTCGGCGCCGACCGGGCCGCGGGCGTGGAAGCGGCCGGTGGCAATGCCGATCTCGGCGCCGAACCCGAACTCGCCGCCATCGGCAAACTGCGTCGAGGCGTTGTGGAGCACGATCGCGGAATCGACCTCGCTCAGGAACTTGCTCGCCGCAGCCTCATCCGCGCTCACGATTGCATCGGTGTGATGCGAGCCGTGGTCCTGGATGTGCGCGATCGCGCCGTCGACGCCGTCCACCACCTTCGCCGCGATGATCGCGTCGAGATATTCGGTGTCCCAATCCTCCTCGCTCGCCGGCTTGACGCGCGCATCGGCCTTCTGCACGGCCTCGTCACCGCGCACCTCGCAGCCGGCATCGAGCAGCATCTCCACCAGCGGCTTCAGGTTCTTGCCAGCGGCGGCACGATCGACCAGCAGCGTCTCGGCCGCGCCGCAGACGCCGGTGCGTCGCATCTTGGCATTGAGCACGATCGACTTCGCCATGGCGAGGTCGGCGCTGCCATCGATATAGACGTGGTTGACGCCTTCGAGATGCGCGAAGACAGGCACGCGCGCCTCCTGCTCGACCCGCGCGACGAGGCTCTTGCCCCCGCGCGGCACGATCACGTCGATGGCGCCGTTGAGGCCCGACAGCATCATGCCCACCGCTGCGCGGTCGCGCGTCGGCACCAGCGTGATCGCAGCTTCCGGCAGGCCGGCTTCGCGCAGGCCCTGCACCAGGCACTCATGGATGGCGCGGCACGAGCGGAAACTGTCGGAGCCGCCGCGCAGGATCACGGCATTGCCCGACTTCAGGCACAGCACGCCGGCATCGGCCGCGACATTGGGCCGGCTCTCAAAAATCACGCCGACGACGCCGAGCGGCACGCGCACGCGCTCGATGGACATGCCGTTCGGCCGCTGCCAGCGCTCGGTGACGACGCCGATGGGATCGGCGATGCCGCGCACAATGCCGATGCCTTCGGCCATGCCCTCGATGCGCGCCGGCGTCAGCGTCAGGCGATCGATGAAGGAGGAGGTGGCATTGCCGGCGGCACGGGCCTCCGCGACGTCCTCCGCATTGGCGGCGAGGATCGCGGCCGAGTTGGCGCGGATTGCCCGCTCCATGGCTTCCAGCGCGCGGTTCTTCTGCTCCGGCGGCGCCAGCGCCAGCACGCGCGCGGCAGCGCGGGCACGGGTTCCGAGATCGGACATCAGCGCCTGAAGATCGGCATTGCCGTCAACGGCTTTGAGGGGGGCGGCCATGGGGTCAAAACCTTCTGCTAAGACGGTGTCCTAGCACGGAAATCCCGCTTTTGCGAAGGGCGGGGAGGGTATGGCTGGTCTCCCGGCGGCGAGCGGGGCGGGGCCCTTACCCGCCCACCACCAGATCATCCCGGTGGATCATCTCGGCGCGGCCGCTGATGCCGAGGATGGTCATCACATCTGGGGAGGAGCGGCCCTTGATCCGCTCGGCATCATCGGCGTCATAGGCGATCAGGCCGCGGCCGACCTCGCTGCCGTCGGGGCCGCGCACGATCACGGCATCGCCGCGGGCGAACTGGCCCTCGACCTTGTTCACGCCGGCCGGCAGCAGGCTGGCCCCGGCCCGTAGCGCGGTCACCGCGCCGGCGTCGATGGTCAGCGTGCCCTTCGGCTCCAGCGTGCCCGCGATCCAGCGCTTTCGCGAGGTGATGGGATTGGCTGGCGTCAGGAACCAGGTGCAGCGGCCGCCATCGGCGATCGCCTGCAAGGGATGCTCGATCTTGCCGGAGGCGATCAGCATATGCGTGCCTCCGGTCGTCGCGATCTTGGCGGCCTCGACCTTGGTGCGCATGCCACCGCGCGACAGCTCGGACTCGGCATCGCCCGCCACCGCCTCGATCTCCGAGGAGATGCTGTCGACGACGGGAATGAGTTTTGCGTTCGGATTGTTCTTCGGCGGGGCATCGTAGAGCCCGTCGATGTCGGACAGCAGCACCAGCAAGTCGGCGCTCGCCATGGTCGCGACGCGCGCGGCGAGGCGATCGTTGTCGCCGTAGCGGATCTCGGTGGTCGCCACCGTGTCGTTCTCGTTGATCACGGGGATCGCGCGCCATTCCAGCAGCTTGCCGATGGTGGAGCGCGCGTTGAGATAGCGGCGGCGCTCCTCGGTGTCCTGCAGCGTCACCAGGATCTGGCCGGCGCCGATACCGTGGGCGCCAAGCACCTCCGACCAGATTCGCGCCAGCGCGATCTGACCGACGGCGGCCGCGGCCTGGCTCTCTTCCAGCTTCAGCGGGCCGCGCGGCAATTTCAGCCGGCTGCGGCCGAGTGCGATCGAGCCGGAGGAGACGACCAGCACGTCGCGCCCTTCCTTGTGCAGCTTGGCCATGTCGTCGGCCAGTGCAGCCAGCCAGGACGCACGCACCTCGCCCCTGTCGGAATCCACCAGCAGCGCTGAGCCGACCTTGACGACGATGCGGCGGAATTGGCTGAGTTCGGGGCTGGCCATGTCTCTTGTGTGCTGGCGCTGGATGCGAATGACGGCGGAGCGACAGGCGGCGCCGATGAGCCCTGCTTTTGCAGCAGGACGGTGACCGGCGCAAGTCAGCCGGGATGGTAAACGACGCATGTCGGCCTTGTGTCAGCCGTCCGTCTGGCTCTAATGGCGATCAACGATAAACGGGCCGAAAGAGGAAACGAATGGATCGCCGCAAATTCATGGCCGGATGCCTCGGCCTGCCGCTGTTCGCGCAGGCGGGTGGTGCGCGGGCGCAGGCCGGGCTGACGAAGATCATCTTCCCGTTTGCGGCCGGAGCCGGCGGCGACACGCTGTGCCGGCTGCTCGCGCAGGAGATGGCTCCGCTGCTGCAGCGGACCGTCGTGGTCGAGAACCGCACCGGCGGCGACGGCCTGATCGGCATCAAGGCGGTGAAAGGCGCGAGCCCCGACGGCAGCATGGTGCTGGTGACGACAGGGCCGACCATGTATCTGCTGCCAATGGTGGAGGCGACGCCGAGCTTCGACACGGCCAGGGATTTCATGCCGGTGTCGCTGCTGGCGCGCTTCGAGTTTGCGCTGGTGATCGGCCCGGGCATCGATGCTGCCGATTTCAAAGCGTTCGTAGCGTGGCTGAAATCGCATCCGGACAAGACCTCGTTCGGAGTGCCGAGCAACGGCACCATTCCGCATTTCACCGGCTCCAAGCTCGAGAAGGATCTCGGTATTCCCCTGACCCGCGTGCCCTATCGCGGCAGCGCGCCGATCCTTAACGACCTCGTCGGCGGCCACATTTCCTTCGGGATCACCACGCTGGCGGACGCGCTGCCGCAGCACCGCGCCAAGGGCGTGAAGATCATCGCCGTCGCGAGCGCGGAACGTTCACCCTTCGCGCCTGACGTGCCCACGCTGAAGGAGAGCGGCATCGATCTCGTTGCCGACGCCTGGTACGGCATGTGGCTTCCCGCCGGCAGCCCGCCGGAGTTCGCGAGCAAGCTCGGGGCGGCGGCGAGCGCGGCGCTTGCCAAGCCGGAGGTGAAGGAGAAGTTGACGGCGATCGGGCTGATTCCGATCGGCAGCAATGCGGACGCGCTATCCAAGGAGCTCGCCGCGAACACCGCGCTGTGGCAGCCGATCGTGAAGGCGACGGGCTACAAGATCACGAATTGAGGTCTCTCTCCCGTCATTGCGAGGAGCCCTTGCGACGAAGCAATCCAGACTGATCTGCGGAAACACTCTGGATTGCTTCGCTGCGCTCGCAATGACGGCGTGGATGGATGTTCGATTGTATCGACGATGCAGGCTCGCGAAGAGCAACTCACATCTTCGCGCGCTGGGCGATGCCGTCCTTGATCGCCGCGAGCTCTTTCTCGTCCCAGATGCCGATCAGGATGCCACCCTTCACCTGGAGCTGACTATCCGCATAGGCGGCGATCTTCTCGCGTGGTGTGGTGATATGATCGTTCGGATGCAGCGCCCAGTCGAACAGCTCGGCCTGGAGCCGCGCGATGATGCCGGCGCATTCCGGATCGTCGCCGCGATCCAGATATTCGTCCGGATCGGTTTCGAGGTCGTACAGCATCGGGCGGAAGCCGGAGGCGTGGATGTATTTCCAGCGCCCGTCGAACACCATGAACAGGCGGCAGCGCTCGATCGGCTGGTTCAGCTTCAACCGCACGTCCTGCATGGCATAGTCGTATTCGGAGAATGCGACCTTGCGCCAATCGCTCGGCCTCTGCCCACGCAGCAGCGGCAGCAGCGAACGTCCTTCGAGAATGTGGCCCGGCACCTTGCCGCCGAAATAATCGACGAAGGTCGGCGCGAGATCGATTCCCTCAACCAGCGCATCGCTGCGCGTGCCGCGCGTCGCATCGGCCTCTTTCGAAGGATCGATGATGATCAGCGGGATCTTTGCCGATTGCTCGTGGAACAGGTCCTTCTCGCCCATCCAGTGATCGCCGAGATAGTCGCCATGATCGGAGGTGAACACGATCATGGTGGTGTCGAGCAGGCCGCGCTCACCTAAAAACTTCATCAGCACGCCCATCTGATCGTCGATCTGGGTGATCAGGCCCATATAAGTCGGGATCACCTTCTCGCGTGCATCATCGCGAGCCATGTTGCGGGAATAGCGCATGTCCATGTAGGCGCCGAACACCGGATGCGGATTCTGCCGCTCGCGCTCCGAGCGGATCACCGGGATCATGTCATCCGTCGAATACATGCTGGCATAGGGCTCCGGCGCGATATAGGGCCAGTGCGGCTTGATGTAGGACAGATGCAAACACCAGGGGCGGCCGTCCGTTTCCGCCTCGCTGATGAAGTCCATCGCGCGCCGCGTCATGTAGGGCGTCTCGGAATGCTCTTCTGGCACGCGCGCGGCCTTGTCGGCGTGCACCAGCAGCCAGCCGTTCTGCAAGCTGCCATCCTCGGCAGCGCCGGAATTGGCCCAGTGCTCCCAGGGATTGGTGGCTTCAAAACCCTGCTTTCGCAGATATTCGTCGTATTTCGGGCGTGGCCGTCCGGTCGGATGCAGGCCGTCGTCGCGCTCGTAAGGCTCGAAGCCGCATTCGGCGACATGCACGCCGATCATCGATTCCGGCGGGATGCCGAGCGCCTTCATGCCTTCGATATCAGGCGCCATGTGGGTCTTGCCGACCAGCACGTTGCGCACGCCGATTTTTTTGAGGTGATCGCCGAGCGTGGGCTCGCCGACGCGCAGCGGCCAGCCGTTCCAATGCGAGCCGTGCGAGCGCATGTAGCGGCCGGTGTAGAACGACATCCGTGACGGGCCGCAGATCGGCGATTGCACATAGGCCTTGGTGAACAGCACGCCGCGCCTGGCCATGGCGTCGATGTTCGGGGTCTTCAACGTGGGATGGCCGGTGCAGCCGAGGTAGTCGTAGCGAAGCTGGTCGCACATGATCCAGAGAACGTTCTTCGCGCGCGCCATGCGTTGTCCCTGCCGTTTCTTGATTGTTTGATGCTGCGCTATCGCGGGCGCGAAGACAAGCCGGTGATGCGCGCGCTCGCAGCGATAGACTCCGCTGTCGTCCCCGCGAAGGCGGGGACCCATAACCACAGGGAGTCGTTTGGCGAAGACTCGTCGTTCGGTACTTCGACCCTTCGCAACAGATAGATCACGCGGTATGGGTCCCCGCCTTCGCGGGGACGACGTTGGGGAGAGAGTTTAAGCCGACCACGGCTCCGCTTCGGCCGCGCTCTTGGCCTTGGCGGAGACCGGGCTTTCGCCGATCACATCGGCCAGCGCGCGCAACGCCTCTTTGACGCCCTGGCCGGTGGCGCCCGACAGCAGCAGCGGCGTCTTCTTCGCGGCGCGCTTCAGGCGGTTCTTCTGCTTCTTCAGCTCGTCCGGCTCGACCGCATCGATCTTGTTCAGCGCGACGATCTCGATCTTGTCGGTGAGCTGCCCGCCATAGGCGTCGAGCTCCTTGCGCACGGTCTTGTAGGCCTTGCCGGCATGCTCGCAGGTGGCGTCGATCAGGTGCAGCAGCACGCGGCAGCGCTCGACATGGCCGAGGAAGCGGTCGCCGAGGCCGGTGCCTTCATGCGCGCCCTCGATCAGGCCGGGAATGTCGGCCAGCACGAATTCGCGGCCGTCGGCGTTCACGACGCCGAGCTGGGGATGCAGCGTGGTGAAGGGATAATCGGCGATCTTCGGCTTTGCCGCGCTGACCTTGGAGAGGAACGTTGACTTGCCCGCATTGGGCATGCCGACGAGGCCGGCGTCCGCGATCAGCTTCAGCCGCAGCCAGATCCAGCGCTCCTCGCCGGGCTGGCCGGGATTGGCGTTGCGCGGCGCGCGGTTGGTCGAGGACTTGAAATGCGCATTGCCGAACCCGCCATTGCCGCCTTCGGCCAGCACGAACTTTTCGCCGACCTTGGTGAAGTCGTGGATCAAGGTCTCGCGATCCTCGTCGAAGATCTGCGTGCCGACCGGCACCTTCAGCACGATGTTCTTGCCGTTGGCGCCGTGGCGGTCCGAGCCCGAACCGTTCTCGCCCTTCTGCGCCTTGAAATGCTGCTGGTAGCGGTAGTCGATCAGCGTGTTGAGGCCGTCGGCGACCTCGATGATGACATTGCCGCCGCGGCCGCCATTGCCGCCGGAGGGACCGCCGAATTCGATGAACTTCTCGCGGCGGAACGCCACGCAGCCGTTCCCGCCGTCACCGGAGCGGATATAGACCTTTGCTTCGTCAAGGAATTTCATGGGCCATAGGTAGGCCAGCCGGCCCCCTGCGGCAACCCGGATCGGTCCGCAAATCGGCTGAAATTCCGCCGACTGCTGCCCTTGCTTAACCGGTCGGTCGCCGCCGGATCAGGAATTTCTGCAGGCCGTCCAGCACCAGCTCCTTGCGCTGGTTGAACACGGTGCTGCGCAGCGTCACCACGCCGGTGCTGCGCCCCGGCACCAGCTCGGTGACTTCGAGCGCGGGATAGATGGTGTCGTCGGCGAACACCGGCTTGAGGAACCGGCTCGACTGCTCGAGGAAGCCGACCAGGGAGTCCTCGACCATGAACGGAAACAGGCCGGCGCCGGGCGCGGTGTGGATCAAGGTCTGGAAGCCGTGGGCGAGCAGATGCGGCATGCCGCGGGCGCGGCAATATTCCACGTCGTAATGCACGGGGTGGGTGTCGCCGCTCGCGGTCTGGAATGCGGCGAACAATGCCGAGGTTTGGGTGCGGCTCGGCAGCACGAAGCGTTCGCCGACGACGAAATCCTCAAACCAGCGTTGCGTCGGGATCATGCGATGCCGGGCCGGATCGAAATCGGTCATGTCAAAGCTCTCTTTTCGTCGCTGGGCGCTTATCGCTACCGCGATGCAAACAATGCGACAATCCGTTCAATTAGGCTTGCGCGGGCTTGCCGCGGCGGCTGCCGTCATTAAAACGACTGCAAGCGACTCTATTCGCCTGCTTTCGCCGCTATCTCCCCGTCATTGCGAGCGCAGCGAAGCAATCCAGAATCCCTCCCCGGAAAGATTCTGGATTGCTTCGTCGCAAGAGCTCCTCGCAATGACGAGCCCCCGAACCTGCAACTCGTCGCAATGCCCCTGTTCAAGAATCTCTCCGCCTATGACGATCGCTCCGCGCGCCTGGCCGGCATCGGGCTCATGGTGCTGTCGATCTTCATGTTCTCGTTCGGCGATGCCATGGGCAAGTTCCTGGTCGGGACCTATTCGGTGGGGCAGCTGCTATTCCTGCGCGCCTGCGCGGCACTGCTCCTGCTGTCGCCGCTGATCTGGAAGCAGCGTCACCAGTTTCTGCATCTGGAGCGGCCGGGCCTGCAGCTGGTTCGCGTCGTGCTGTCGACGCTGGAAGTCGCGGCCTTCTTTCTCGCAACCGTCTATCTGCCGCTCGCCGACGTCATCACCTATTATCTCGCCGGCCCGATCTTCGTCACCGCGATGTCGGCGATCTTTCTGGGCGAGAAGGTCGGCTGGCGGCGCTGGACCGCGATCCTGATCGGCTTCTGCGGCGTCTTGGTCGCGCTGCGGCCGTCGGCGCAGACCGTCAGCCTGCCGGCGTTGATCGCGCTCGGCGGCAGCCTCTCCTTTGCAACCCTGATGCTGATCACGCGCAGCCTGCGCAAGACGCCCGACATCGTGATGGCGTCCTCGCAATTCGTCGGCACGTTTTCGCTGGGCGCGGTGCTGTCGGCGTTCAACTGGGTGCCGCCGACGCCCGGCAGCCTCGTGATCTTCGCGCTCGCCGGATGCGTTTCGGTAACTGCGCTGTTCTGCGTCAACCGTTCGCTCAAGCTCGCGCCGGCCAGCGTCGTGGTGCCCTATCAATATTCGATGATCGTCTGGGCGGTGATCTTCGGCTTCGTCGTGTTCGGCGACGTCCCGTCCATCGCAACACTCGTCGGCGCCGCAATCATCATCGGCGCCGGGTTCTACATCTATCTTCGGGAGCGGGATTTGGGACGTGAGAGCGACGAGGTCAATCCGCCGGCGTAGCCACGCTCACAACGTCATCCCGGGGCGCGCGTAGCGCGAGCCCGGGATCCATACCCACAGGGAGCAGTTGAACGACGACCGGGAGTGGGCGCTTTGCCCCGCACTGCGCTCCGGGATTATGGATCCCGGGCTCGCGCTACGCGCGCCCCGGGATGACAATTGCGAGTGCGGCGCCTTCGCCTACCGCACCCTCCTCGCACTGCTCCAGCTCTTCAGCGAGGCCCACACGCCGCGCGACAGGCGGAAGCAGTCGACGGGGGTCGAGGAGCCGAGCGCCAGGAAGCGGTGCAGCTGCACGCCGCTCCACTGGAAGCCGCACTTCTCCAGCACCTTGCGCGAGGCCGGATTGGTGACGCGCGCGCCGGCGTAGAGATGCTCGTCCTCGAACTCCTCGAAGAAGAAATCGATCGCGCCGCGCGCCGCCTCGGTGGCAAAGCCCCGACCCCAATGCTCGACGCCGAGCCAGTAGCCGAGCTCGGCATTGCCGGGCTTGGAGCAATCGATGCCGACCATGCCGACCGGCCCGCTGTCGTGCTCGATCAGGAACACGGTCTCGCTGCCGAGTTCGGCGGTGGCGCGGATGAATTCGGCGGCGTCGTCCTGCGAATAGGGATGCGGCAGGCGGCGCGTGTTCTCGGCGACGCGGCGGTCGTTGGCGAGCCGGGCGATGGTCCTGACGTCGGCCAGCGTCGGCCGCCGCAAGGTCAGCCGCTCGGTGGCGACGACGCTTGGTCTCGCCTCGGCCAAGGTCACGCTCGAGAAATCCTGCAACATGTCCGGCTCCGTGAAAGTCACTAAGTCAAAGTGCAAAGAACAAAGTGAGCAAAGAAAAGGGGAGGCCGGTTTCCCGCCTCCCCTTGGAGCCTTCGATCTCTTGCGATCTCTAGGACTCCGCCGGTTCAGTCGGGACCGGCGGACTCCGTTTTTGTCCACCGTCTATTCAGCAGCCTCGGCAAGCGGGAGCACCGATACGAAGGTGCGGCCGTTGGCTTTGGCTTGGAACGCAACGCGGCCCTCGATCTTGGCGAACAGAGTGTGGTCCGTACCCATGCCGACATTGAGGCCGGGGTGCCAGGTCGTGCCGCGCTGACGCGCAATGATGTTGCCGGGCGTGACGATCTCGCCGCCGAACGCCTTGATACCGAGGCGCTTGCCCTTGGAATCGCGACCGTTGCGCGATGAACCGCCTGCTTTTTTGTGAGCCATGGCTCGTCTCCGAAATCCTGCGTAGTTCTAGGTCAATTCCTTGACGGAATCATTTCAAAACGTCGCACGCATCAATTCGTGAATTGGCGTGATCGGTTTTGCGTTACTCGGCGGCTTCCGCTGCCGGCTCCTTCGTCACCTTTTCCTTCTTCGGACGCGGGCCCTTGGTGGGCTTGGCGCCGTCCGTCAGAATCTCGCTGATGCGCAGAACCGTGATCTCGTCGCGATAGCCGCGCTTGCGGCGCGAGTTCTTGCGGCGGCGCTTCTTGAACGCGATGACCTTCGGTCCGCGCTTGTGGTCGAGCACCTCGACCGCGACGGACGCGCCTGCGACCGTCGGGACGCCCAGCACCGGCGTGTCGCCGCCGACCACAAGCACTTCATTCAGCTGCACGATCGAGCCGACTTCGCCTTCGATCTTGCCTACTTCGAGAACATCATCCGGCACGACGCGGTATTGCTTGCCGCCGGTTTTGATGACTGCGAACATCGTTCTTTCTCCGTGTTCAATCCCGGCCTCGGGACGCGGAGCGTCCGGGTCGGCTTTTTGTCAGTCGCTATGGTTTATGCGAGTCTGCGTGGGCGGGAGTTATCCCTTTGAAAACCCAAGCAAAAACAAGCGGCGCGAGAAACGCCCCGCGCCGGCTGTGGGACTTATAGCGGCCGAGCGCGCCAAGTCAAGGAAAACTGGGCGAAAACCGCCCGGATTTGAAGGCTTTGGCCGCGCTGAAAGCGCGCAGCCGAATCTCGGGTGGGCTTTGCAACAAACGGGTTCCCCCGCAGTTGTCCCGGCCGGAACAAGCAAGCGGGGCAAGGGCTCTCATGGCAACAGACGAACTGGTCAAAACAACGGGCATCGCCCAGCATGGCGCCGAACGGCTGCCGTCGGTCGACGTCGACAGCTTCAACATCGAGATCAAGGACGAGGACGGCTTTCTCGGCGACCGCGCCAGCAAGGGCGCGTTCCGGGAGGTGCTCGAGCGCTGGCGCAAGCCGCTGCGCAAGACGGGGGAGGACCCGTTCGGGAAGGTGCCGACCGAGGAGATCAACAAGAAGACGCTGGACGCCATCCTGATCGGCGACGACACCGAGGCCTCGGCCGTGGTGCACAGCGCGATCGAGGATTTCTCCCAGGAGCTCGCTTATGTCACGCGCCGATTCCTCAAGACCAAGGCCTGGGCCAAGACCGAGCGCATCGTCGTCGGCGGCGGCTTTCGCGATTCAAGGCTCGGCGAGCTCGTGATCGCCCGCGCCGAGATCATCCTGAAATCCGAGGGCTTCAAGATCGACCTGCAGCCGATCCGCCATCATCCTGACGAGGCCGGCCTGATCGGCGCGCTGCACCTGGCGCCGTCCTGGATCTTCGAGGCTCATGACAGCATTCTCGCCGTCGACATCGGCGGCACCAACATCCGCTGCGGCGTGGTGGAAACCGGCTGGAAGAAAGCCAAGGATCTGTCCAAGGCCAAGGTGGTGCATGCGGAGCTGTGGCGTCACGCCGACGACGAGCCGACGCGCGAAGGCGCGGTGAAGCGGCTGACCAAGATGCTGAAAGGGCTGATCACGGAGGCCGAGGCCGAAGGCTACAAGCTCGCGCCGTTCATCGGCATCGCCTGTCCCGGTGTGATCAACCCGGACGGCTCGATCGAGAAGGGCGCGCAGAATCTGCCGGGCAATTGGGAGAGCAGCAAGTTCAACCTGCCGGCGAGCCTGATCGAGGGCATCCCCGCCATTGGCGAGCACGACACCGCGATCCTGATGCACAATGACGGCGTGGTGCAGGGGCTCTCGGAAGTACCGTTCATGCAGGACGTTGACCGCTGGGGCGTGCTCACCATCGGCACCGGACTTGGCAATGCGCGCTTCACCAATCGCCGCAAGGAAGGCAACGGCAAGGACCGGGATTCCACGGAGAACGGGAAGAAAAAAGGTAAAGCGGACAAGGAGTAACCTTGACCGGTTAGGTTAAGGACCGGATTGCGTTGCGGACCGCCCGTCGCACGCTAGGGTCGAATCGTCGCTTCCACTCGGCCGGCGAAGCCGCCCTTCACGGCCAGTATTTCAATAAGCGGCACGGGACCGCCAGTGTTTACCGCGTCTGGCGGTCCCACCCCGTTTTTCTCCTCAGCTCCAGCCGATGCGCGCAAAGAACGCGGCGATCTCGCGTGCCGCGCGATCCGGATTTTCCCGATGCGGGAAGTGGCCGACGCCGGGAAACATCTCGAGGTCGAGATCGCTGAAGGTCTCGGACAGCCGGTCGGTCCAGCCAAAGGGAAACAGCGGATCGTGCTCGGCCCAGCGCACGCAGGTCGGCACCGCGATCGGCGGAAGTGGCGGCGCTTCGCCCTTCATCATCGCCACGCGCCCGGCATGCGAGGCGCGGTAATGCGCAAAGCCGCCGGCGAGGTTGCCGGCTTTCAGGAAATTGTCCGTGAAGGCGTCCAGCACGTCGTCGAAGGCATTTGTCCGGTGCGCCCAGCCTTTGAGGAAATGGCTGATGTAGAGCCGGCAGCTCTCCCGGCTCGCACCGATGAGCTGTGGCGCCATCTCCATCTGGTGAAAGGACTGGTACCAGATGTGGTTGAGCCTATCGGGCGCGGCCATGCGCGGCCCGATCCCGGGATAGACGAAATCGAAGAAGAAGAGGCCCGCCATCCGCTCGGGCGCCTGCCGGGCCAGCGGCTGCATGACAGCGCCGCCGACATCGTGGCCGACGACGCCGAATCGGTCGATGCCGAGCCGGTCCATCAGCGCCAGCATATCGGCGGCATGGCCGTCCGGTCCGTAAGGTCCACCTGGCTTGTCGCTGTCGCCGAAGCCGCGGAGGTCAGGCGCGACAAGCGTGAATCGGTCCGAAAGCCTCGATATCACCGGCTCCCAGGTCAGCCAGAATTCGGGCCAACCATGCAGCAAAAGCAGCGGTTTGCCGCTTCCGGCACGAGCCACGTGGAATTTGGCGCCATTGGCGGTGACCGTCAGATGCTCCATGGCAGTTCCTTCCCAAAGCGGGATAGTGGGCGAAAAGAGGCAGCGGATTTTCCCCTTTCGCGCCTTGTCTGGCCCGCCATCCTCGCCTATTAACGCCCCCAACCACAGGGGCCCAGCTCCTAATATGGCGCCTTCAGGAGAGGTGGCAGAGTGGTTGAATGCACCGCACTCGAAATGCGGCATAGGTGCAAGCCTATCGGGGGTTCGAATCCCTCCCTCTCCGCCAGCTCAGCGACCCCCCTCTCAATAGCTCCGCAAAATCAGCCTGATGCCGGTGCCGTTCGCCCCGCGAGCACCATCCGCGCCGTCGCCACAAACGCCTGCGCCGCGGGCGACAGCGTCCGGCCTTGGCGCTGCAGCAGCGACACGGGGCGGGTGAGGGCGGGTCGCACCAGCGGTCTTGCGATCAGTGTCGGGAACTGGTCGGCCGGCAGCATCGTCGCGGGAAGGATGGCGAGGCCGAGGCCCTGCGCCGTCATGGCGAGCGCGGTGTTGATCAGGGTCACTTCATAGGTCGGATCGAGGCGCTTGCCCTGCGCGCTCAGGGCCTGATCGATCTGCATGCGGATGCGTGTCTCGCTGCGCATCGCAATCGTCGGCAGTTGCACCAGCTCGTCCCAGGTTAGGGACCGACGCGCGGCGAAGTCCGCGGTGCGACGGCCGATCGCGCTCAGGCGGCCGCTCGTCAGCGTCTCGATCGTCATGTCCGCGAATTCGCCCTCCACGCTGCCGATCGCGAACTCGGCGTCGGTCGTGCTCAGCCGTGGCACGAGATCGTCGGCGGCGACATCGCGCATGTCGATCTCGATGTCGGGATGACCAGTGCGGAATTTCGCCAGGACCATGGGCAGCAGCGCCGATGCGGTGCCGGCCGAGGCGAGGAACACGACCCGGCCTGCGCGAGCCTGCGCGAGATCACGCATGCGGCGCGACAGGCCTTGCGCATCGCTCAGCATGCGCTCGGCGGCGGCGAACGCCTCGTCGGCGGCCAGCGTCGGCTGCACCGAGCGCGTGGAGCGGTCGAACAGCTTGACGCCGAGCTGGGTCTCGAGCTGCTGGATCAACAGGCTCGCCGCCGATTGCGTGATGCCGAGCTCGCGGGCGGCCCGCGTGATGCTGCGCGTCCGGTACACGCCGGTGAAGACGCGCAACTGGCGCAATGTGACATTCATGGCGAAATCTCATGAATTGATGAGTATTTTCCGGCTTATCTCATAAACGGACCTGCAATAAAATGCATGCTGTGCGGACGGAAAGAATCCGCGGCAAGGATTGGAGCGAGCATGAGAGCGCAAGTGCTGGTGGTGGGGGCCGGGCCCGTCGGATTGACCGCGGCGATGGATCTCGCTTCGCGCGGAATCGACGTCGTCGTCGCGGAGATCCGCCACGCCGGCGATCCGCCCAGCGTCAAGTGCAATCACGTGTCGGCGCGCTCGATGGAGATTTTTCGACGGCTCGGAATAGCCGCCCGCTTGCGCGATGCGGGGCTCCCTGCGGACTTTCCCAACGATTGCTCCTACCGGACCACGGCGACCGGGATCGAGCTTTGCCGCATCGACATTCCCTCCCGCGCGCGCCGCTATAGCGCGACCGGCGGCCCCGACACCTGGTGGCCGACGCCCGAGCCGCCGCACCGGATCAACCAGGTCTATCTCGAGCCGATCCTGTTCAGCCATGCCGCTGCCCAATCACGCATCAAGATCCTGGCGCGCACGGAAATCACCGACATCGAGCAGCACGACGACCATGTCGTCGCGCTGGCGCGCGATCTCGACAGCGGACATTCGCTCCGCATCGAAGCCAGCTTCGTGATCGGCTGCGACGGCAGCCGATCCCTCGTCAGAAAAGCAATCGGTGCCAGCCTGTCCGGCACGCCGGTGATCCAGCGCGTGCAGTCGACCTTCATCGAAGCGCCGCAACTTAAAGAGCTGATGGGGGCGCACAAGCCGGCCTGGATGGTGCTCTCGCTCAATCCGCGCCGCTCCGGCACTGTTGTTGCCATTGACGGTCACGACCGCTGGCTGATCCACAATCATCTGAAGCCGGACGAGCCCGAGTTCGACTCGGTCGATCGCGACTGGGCCATCCGTGCCATCCTCGGCGTCGACGAGCGCTTCGAATACCGCGTGCTCAGCAAGGAGGATTGGGTCGGACGGCGCCTCGTGGCTGACCGCTTCCGCGACCGCAGGGTCTTCATCTGCGGCGACGCCGCGCATCTGTGGATGCCCTATGCCGGCTACGGCATGAATGCGGGCATCGCGGATGCCGTCGATCTCTGCTGGCAATTGGCGGCGCATCTGAACGGCTGGGCGCCGGCTGCGATCCTCGATGCCTATGAGGCGGAGCGCCAGCCCATCACCGAGCAGGTGTCGCGCTTTGCGATGGACCATGCGATGAAGATGATGGCGCAGCGCGGCGGCGTGTCCGCCGAGATCGAGGACGACACGCCGCGCGGCCAGGCGGCGCGCGCGGCGCTGGCGAAAGCGGCCTACGATCTCAACGTGCAGCAATATTGCTGCGCCGGCCTCAACTTTGGCTACTATTACGACGCCTCGCCGATCATCGCCTATGACGGCGAGACGCCGCCGCCTTACGCGATGGGCAGCTTCACGCCATCCACCGTGCCGGGCGCCCGCGCGCCGCATTTGTTCTTGCGCGACGGACGCTCGCTCTACGACGCCTTCGGCCCCGGCTACACATTGCTGCGGTTCGATCCGGCAATCGGTGTGACGCGGCTGCAGGACGCCGCAAAGGCGCGCGGCGTGCCGCTCGCGCTGGTCGACGTCGCGCCGGAGGAGGCGAACGGCGCCTATGCCGAGAAGCTCGTGCTGGCGCGGCCCGACCAGCACATCGCCTGGCGCGGGCAGTCCGCGCCGGCGAACCCGCAAGGACTGCTGGCCCGTATCACTGGCGCTGCCGCGTAGGACGACACGAGCGAACGGCTTGGCGGCGCAGCTCGCCAGGTCGGTTTCAAGAACAGAACGCAAGGAGGAGACCGTGTTTCACGTTGCAAGACGACGCATCCTGGCCGCGCTGACGGTCGCCGCTTTCGCACTGTTGCCGGTGGCGGCGGCCCGAGCCGCCTATCCCGAGCAATTGATCAAGATCATCGTGACCTTCCCGCCCGGCGGCAGCGCCGACACGGTCATCCGCGCGCTCGAGCCGTTGGTCACCGCCGAGCTCAAGCAGGGCCTCGTCATCGAGAACCGCGCCGGCGCCGGCGGCAACATCGGCATGGCCGCGGTCGCACAGGCAAAGCCCGACGGCTATACGCTTGGGGTGGCGCCGGCGGGTGCGTTGACCGTGAATCCGCACCTCAATGCCTCGATGCCGTTCGCGCTGAAGGATCTCGCGCCCATCACCCTGCTCGCGGAAATTCCCTTTGTGCTGGTCGCGTCCGCGAATATTCCGGCGCGCACACCTGCGGAGACCATCGCGCTCGCCAAGGCGAAGCCGGGTGGGCTCTCGATCGGGCATGGCGGCAACTCGACGGCGATGCATTTGACCGCCGCGCTGTTCACGCAGAAAAGCGGGATCGCGATGGAGCTGGTGCCGTATCGCGGGACGGCGCCGGCGGCGGTCGATGTTCTCGCAGGCCATGTCCCGTTCGCGGTGCTGGATATTCCGGCATCGCGACAATTGATCCTCGAGGGCAAGCTCAACGCGATCGGCGTGTCCTCCGCGCGCCGTCTTGCGTCGCTGCCCGATGTGCCGACGCTGGCCGAGAGCGGCCTTGCCGGTTTCGAATCCGTCGGCTGGTTCGGGCTCGTTGCTCCCGCCGGCACGCCTGCGGATGTCATCGCCCGACTGAACGAGGCCTTCACCAAGGCGCTGAAGGACCCTGCCGTAGCGGAGAAGATCCGCACCCTCGGCGCGGAGCCTGCGCCGACCTCGCCCGAGCAGTTCGGCCGCTTCATTCAGGACGAAAGCGCGAAATGGGGCAAGCTGATCAGCGAGGCCGGCATCAAGGCAAACTAGAGCGGATCGATTCGATCTAAAGCCATTCCGCTTTAGCGCTTTCCGCTTCCCCGATAACGCACGTGATCGACCAGCGCGCGCAGCTTCGGCGGAAGATTCCGCCGATCCGGAAAGTAGAGGAAGAAGCCGGGGAAGAACGGGCAGAATTCCTCCAGCAGGGGCACCAATTCTCCGCGCTCGATATACGGCTTGAACGTCTCTTCCATGCCGAATGTCAGGCCGCCGCCCGCGCAGGCGGTCCGCACCATGACCCACATGTCGTTGGTCGTGATCCTCGGCTCCACCGCGACGTCGAACTCGCGCCCCCCTTCCGCAAATTCCCAGCGGTAGGGAGCGACGTGCGGCGCCGGCCGCCAGCCGATGCAGCAATGCTGTGAGAGCTCGCGCGGGTGCGAGGGCGCGCCGAACCGCTGCAGATAGGCGGGAGCTGCCACCACCAGCTGGCGCTGATCGCCCGAAACCGGCACGGCGATCATGTCCTGCTCGATCACTTCGCCAAGCCGGACGCCGGCATCAAAGCCCTCGGCCACGATGTCGAATTCCTCATCGGTCACGGTGACGTCGACCTGCACGCCGGGATTGGCCTGCGCGAATTCGGCCAGCAATGGACCGCGAATGAATCGCTCGGCGATCGACGACACGGCAAGACGCAGCTGCCCCGTCGGCTGCGCGTCACGGTCGCGGACGCCATTGATCGCCTGTTCGACTTCGGCGAGCGCCGGGGTCACGCGCTCGTGCAGGCGCAGGCCGGCTTCGGTGAGACTGACGCTGCGCGTCGTTCGCTGCACGAGAGCCACGCCCAACTGGTCTTCCATGCGCCGGATGGCCTGGCTCACGGCGGATCGGGTCACCCCGAGCCGCTCGGCGGCGCCACGGAAGCTCTTGGCTTCCGCGACCGCGATGAAAACGGCAACGAGGTTCAGGTCCGTGGTCATTGGTTAGCTAGGCTTACCACCCCAGTCATCATTGGCCAACTTCTCTCACCTCTCGCCGGGGGCTATCTCCGACCCATACGAAGGAGGCTCTGATGACGTCGCTCGATCAATACCGCCTGCTTGGCCGTTCCGGCCTGCGCATTTCCCCCCTTGCCCTGGGCACGATGACTTTCGGGACCGAGTGGGGATGGGGATCCGATCCCGGCGAGGCACGGCGGATCTTCGATCTCTACGTCGACCGCGGCGGCAATTTCATCGACACCGCGGTGAACTACACCAACGGCGCGTCCGAGCGCATGGTCGGCGAGTTCGCCCGCGACAAGCGCGATCGTCTCGTGCTCGCGACCAAATTCACCATGGCGCGCGATCCCGGCAACCCCAATTCCGGCGGCAACCACCGGCTCAACATGGTTCGTTCCGTGGAGCAGAGCCTGCGGCAGCTCGAGACCGATCGCATCGACCTGCTTTACCTGCACGCCTGGGATGCGACGACACAGCCGGATGAGGTGATGCGCGGCCTCGACGATCTCGTGCGCAGCGGCAAAGTCCAGTATGTCGGCATTTGCAACACGCCGGCATGGCGCATTGCACAGCTGCAGACGCTCGCAGACCTGCGCGGCTGGTCGCCCTTCGTTGCCCTGCAGATCGAATACAATCTGGTCGAGCGCACGGTCGAGCATGAGCTCATTCCGCTGGCGGCCAGCCTTGGCCTCGGCGTGCTGCCCTGGTCGCCTCTCGGCGGCGGCGTGCTCACTGGTAAATACAGCCGCGCCGATCTCCGGGATTCCAGGGAGAGTGCTGTCGGCACGACACGCGCCTCGATCATCGCGTCATCCGGTCTTCTCAACGAGCGATCGCTGGACGCGGCCGAGACGGTGCGAGCCGTCGCCTGGGAGCTCGGCGCAACGTCCTCGCAGGTCGCCATCGCATGGACGCTGGCCAATCCCGCGGTCACCGCGCCGGTGATCGGGGCCCGCACGCTGGAGCAGGCGGAAGACAATTTCGGTGCGGTCGGGATCTCGTTGTCTCCCGAGCAGATGGCGCGCCTCGACCAGGCCACCGCGCCCGATCCCATTTTCCCAGGCCGCTTTGTGCGCCGCCCGATGGTGGAGCAACTCATCTTCGGCGGCGCCAATGTCGCGCGGCGCGGCTAAAGCATCTGGCCGACGCGCGTGCATCACTTCGGGGCAGACGACATGTTGCACCAGAAAGGGAGACACCAATGGCAACCATGCTCAATCGCGCACTTGCGTCCTGCGTCTACGCGGTCATCGTGACGGCATCCACCCTGACGACGGCCGCACCCTGCGGACAGGCCAATTCCGTGCAGGACGACAACAAGCGGATCGTCACCGATGCGTTCGATCGCTGGGCGGCGGGAGGCACCACCTTCTTCAATGACCTGCTGCACGAGAGCGTGGTCTGGCGCATCAGGGGATCCGGCCCGAGCGCCGGCGAGTTCAGGGGCCGCGATGTCTTCATCGATCGCGCGGTCCGCCCGTTCGCCGGCCGGTTGTCGACCCCGGTCCGTCCGACTGCTGTGAGGATCTTCGCTGACGGCGACCACGTCATCGCGCATTGGGAAGGCAGCGGCGTCGCGCGTGACGGCAAGCCCTACGCGAACTCTTACGCGTGGATCCTGCTCATGCAGGACGGCAAGGCGGCGGAGGTCACGGCCTATCTCGACCTCGCACCCTATGACGACGTCCTGCGGCGCATTCCTTCGCCGGCGCAATAGGCCGCACATAAGAGTGATATCGCTTGTGGCCATCCTTCGAGACGCCCGCCGCTGGCGGGCCCTCAGGATGAGGACCGCGTGCGTGGCACTGGTTTCAGCGGGCTCCGATGCCGCTGAGCCTCATCCTGAGGAGGCGCGTAAGCGCCGTCTCGAAGGACGAGGCGCGCGCTCAGCTCGCGCCAAGAGCCATATGCGAAAGCCCACCGCGAGCAGGAGCTTGAACCCATCGCCCGCACGATCCGACCTAGCAAGGTCCCGCCATCCGGCGGGGCCTAAGTGATCCCAGGACGATGTTCGACAAAACCTACCGGCAGCGCCTCGAAGCCGATCTTGCGCGATGGGAGGCCGACGGCGTGATTGCGCCGGCGGCGGCCGTCGCGATCCGCAGCGCGCTGCCGCCGCGCACCGACGGCATCAACATCGCCGTGGTCGTCGGCATCGTCGGCGGCCTGCTGATCGCGGCCGCGTTCCTCGCCTTCGTGGCCGCGCACTGGACCGAGATCGCGCGGTTGGCGCGGTTTGCGATCCTGCTCGCCGGCATGACTGTCGCCGGCGGTCTCGGCGCCTGGTTCGCCGCGCGGGAGCGCACAATTCTCGCCGATCTCTGTGCCAGCGTCGGTGCGGTCATCTTCGGCGCCGGCATCGCGCTGGTCGGGCAGATGTATCACCTCGGCGAGGATTTTGCCGGCGGCATGCTGCTGTGGTCGATCGGCGCGTTCGCCGCGGCCCTGCTGACCGGCTCGCGCGGCGCGCTCGCAGTCGGTCTCGTCGCGGCCTCGATCTGGACCTGCATGCGGATCACCGATGCGTCCGACGTGCTGCATCTTCCGTACGTCTCGGTCTGGTTCATCGCCGCCGCACTCGCCTTCGCCTGGAATTCCCGCGTCGCCGCTCATCTCGTCGCGCTGGCGCTGCTGCCGTGGTGGATCGCGACCTCGCTCCGCTTCGAATTCGAGGGCACCCAGCCGTCCTTCGTGCTCGCGAGCGGTGCGGCGCTGCTGTTCGGCGCCGGGCTCGCGATCGCCGCCGCGCCGTCGCCGCGCGCGCTCCGGCTCGGCAGCGTCCTGTCGATCTACGGCGCGTTTTCACTGGCCATCGCCGCGTTCCTGGAGGTGACGACGGTCGACGATCTCGTCCGCTTTCGCGAAGGGTCCCTTGCGGGCCAGCCGCTTTGGGCGATCGTGTGCGGAAATGCCGGCGTGATCCTTGCGCTGGCCTCGGCTGCCATCACCCGGCGCGCGGGAGAACTGCTTGCAGCAGCCGCGATCGCCCTGGTCCTGCTCGCGGCGCCGGTCTGGCCGGCATCCATGGCCGGCGAATCCTGGCTCGCCTATGCCGCGCTGCTCTCGGCCATGCTGTGTCTCGTCGTCTCCGGCATGCTCGATGACGTGCGTCCGCGCATCGTCGCGGGCTGGCTCGGGATCGCCGGGGTCATCGCCGGCATCACCTGGGCGGTGAAGGGCTCGCTGCTGCGCCGCTCGGCCTTCTTGGCAGTGGCGGGCGTCGCCGCCGTCGCCTTCGCCACTGCGCTCAACCGCATGCTGCCGAGGGCCGCGCGATGAACGGGATGATCGCACCCCTGGCGGCGTTCTGGCAGCGCATCCCGAAAGCCGCGCTGTTTTGTGCCGCCATCCTGATCCAATGCGCGCTGCTGGTCCTGATGGTCGCCGACCGCATGCAGATCCTGCGTAACGGCGTCGAGGTGACCCTGCAGACGCAGCCCGTCGATCCCCGCGATCTCCTGCGCGGCGACTATGTCGTGCTCAGCTACGACATCTCGCAAGTGGCGGCAGGCAACCTCAAAGGCAAGGTAGCGGATGCGCGCCATCCTGATGTCTTCGTCAAGCTCGCGCCCAAGGCCGACGGCGCCTATCAGGCGGTCTCGGTGCATGCCGAGCCTGTTACGGTCACCGCGCCCGAAGTGCTGATCCGCGGCCGCGTCGGCAATTACGGCGGGTCCTGCGGCGACGACCGGCGAAGGTTCTGCGACAAGCTGCCGATCAAATATGGCCTCGAAAGCTATTTCGTGCCCGAAGGCGAGGGCAAGAAGCTCGAGGATGCCCGCAACCAGCAGAAGCTGCGCATTGTCGTCGCCGTGCTGCCCTCAGGCCGCGCGGCGATCAAGCGGATGCTGCTCGACGGCGAGCCGGTGTACGAGGAGCCGTTGTATTAGGGGGGAATGGCAATAGGACCGTGCCCGACGAATTGGCTCTTCTCTTCCGATCTTATGTAACCTATTGATGTGACGACATTTTTTTATGGTGCGCGGGGTTGTTTTCGCACTTTGTTGTCTGTGGCAGAACACGAGGCGTTCAGCCGCGAAGCAGCTATCGGGCAACTCTAATCCATTAGCCGCATCACTGCTCGGACCGCCGCGTTGCACTGGATGCGAGCCGCAGTCGCGGTTACAATCGACAATATGTAAAACAGGTTCGTGCACGCATTGCTTGGAATGCCGAACGTGGGGGATCTGCCAGGGGGATGGATAAGCGGGGGCTAAGCGAGCGCGACATTTGCACCAAGTTCATCACCCCAGCCCTGCGCGAGGCTGGCTGGGATGAGATGCTGCAAATCCGCGAGGAGGTCAGCTTCACAAAGGGCCGGATTATCGTGCGCGGCAAACTAGTCACGCGCGGCCGAGCCAAACGTGCAGACTATATCCTCTATTTCAAGCCCAACATCCCGATCGCCCTTATTGAGGCCAAAGACAACAATCACGGCGTCGGTCACGGTATCCAGCAAGGTCTCGACTACGCGGCTACTCTGGATATCCCGTTCGTGTTTTCCTCGAACGGTGATGGCTTCGTCTTCCACGATCGGACCGGCCAGAGGACCCCGGTCGAGGTCAATCTTGGGCTCGATTCTTTCCCATCGCCTGCTGATTTGTGGGCGCGTTATCGCGCCTGGAAGGGTCTCGACGCAGAAGCCGAAAAAATCGTGCTTCAAGACTATTTCGACGACGGCAGCGGCAAGTCGCCACGCTATTATCAGGTGAACGCAGTCAACGCGGCGATCGAAGCGATCGCTAAGGGGCGTGACCGCGTGCTGCTGGTCATGGCGACGGGCACTGGCAAGACGTACACCGCGTTTCAGATCATCTGGCGTCTGTGGAAGGCCGGCCGCAAGAAGCGCATCCTGTTCCTTGCCGATCGCAATGTGCTGATCGACCAGACGATGGTGAACGACTTCCGGCCGTTTGGCCCAGCGATGGCGAAGCTCTCGACCAACGCCAAGACCATCGAGAGGCAAGACGGCACCAAGGAAGACCTGACGCTGGCGCTCGACAAGAAGCGGCGCATTGACACCGCTTTCGAAATCTATCTCGGGCTCTATCAGGCGATCACCGGGCCCGAGGAACGCCAGAAGATCTATCGCGAGTTTTCGCCCGGGTTCTTCGATTTGATCGTGATCGACGAATGCCATCGTGGCAGTGCGGCCGAAGATTCAGCTTGGCGCGAAATTCTCGACCATTTTTCAGGCGCCACGCAGATTGGCCTCACCGCCACGCCTAAGGAAACCGCATACGTCTCCAATTCGGACTACTTCGGTCCACCGGTCTTCACGTATTCACTGAAGCAAGGGATCAGTGACGGTTTTCTTGCGCCCTACAAGGTCATCAAGGTTCACATAGATCGCGACGTGGAAGGTTATCGCCCCGAACTTGGGCAACTTGACCGAGAGGGCAACGAGGTCGAAGACCGCATCTACAATGCAAAGGATTTCGACCGGAACATCGTTCTCGATGATCGCACCTTGCTGACGGCAAAAAAGATAACGGAATTTCTCAAAGAAAGTGGCGACCCTTTTCAGAAAACGATCGTCTTCTGCGTCGATGAGGAGCATGCGTCCCGGATGCGGCAGGCGCTCGTCAACGAAAATGCCGACCTTGTCGCCGAAAACCAGCGCTACGTCATGCGCATCACCGGAAGTGACAAGGAAGGGCAGGATCAACTCGGCAATTTCATTGATCCGGAATCAAAATACCCAGTTCTTGTCACGACCTCGCGCCTTCTCTCGACAGGCGTCGATGCGCAGACCTGCCGGCTCATCGTGCTCGACCGTGCGGTAGGCTCAATGACAGAGTTCAAGCAGATCGTCGGTCGTGGCACCCGCGTCCACGAGGATACGAAAAAGTTCTATTTCACACTGATCGATTTTCGTGGCGCAACCGACCACTTTGCTGATCCGGACTTCGATGGCGAACCGGTTCAGATCTATGAACCCCGCGAAGGCGATCCAATCGCGCCGCCGGATGACGGTCCCGCCGATCTCAGCGAGAATGATCAATCACCCTACGGCATGGATGGCGACGAAGAGACCATCGTTGACCAACCAGCATTACCAACTCAGCCGGGCGATCGCGCGCGGAAGATCTACGTCGATGGCGTTGGCGCCCGCATCATAGCTGAACGCGTCGAATATCTCGATGAGAGCGGTAAGCTTGTCACCGAATCCTTGCGTGATTTCACCAAGGCGGCTCTGAAGAAACGCTACGCAAGCCTCGACGATTTCCTCAAGCGCTGGAAAACAGCCGAGCGCAAGCAAGCGATCGTCGAGGAACTCGAAGCCGAAGGTTTGGCTCTCGACGTCGTCGCAGAGGAACTCGGCAAGAATCTTGATCCATTCGATCTGATCTGTCACGTCGCTTTCGACAGGAAGCCACTGACGCGTCGAGAACGAGCCGACAACGTGAAGAAGCGCGACGTCTTCAGCAAGTACGGCCCACAGGCTCGGGCGGTCCTCGATGCACTTTTGACCAAATATGCCGATGAGGGTGTTCTCAACCTTGACGACGCCAATATCCTGCGTATTCCACCACTCAGCACGCTCGGCACCCCGTTTGAACTGATCAAGGCATTCGGCGATCGTCGCGGGTTCGAGCGCGCCGTGCACGAGCTGCAATCCTCTCTCTATCTGGAAGTCGTCTGATCATGTCCGTCCGCAACACCGTCAAATCCATCCAGGACATTATGCGCCAAGATGCTGGCGTTGACGGCGATGCCCAACGCATCAGCCAATTGTGCTGGATGTTCTTCCTCAAGATCATCGACGATCAGGACCAGGAACTTGAGCTAACTCAAGATGGCTACCGCTCGCCCATCCCCAAGAAGTATCAGTGGCGGTCCTGGGCGGCGAACCCAGAAGGGATCACCGGTGAAGAACTGCTCGCGTTCGTCAATGGCGATATGTTTCCGGCTTTGAAGGGCCTCGCAGTCTCCAGCAAGTCTGGTGACCGCCGCCGCGTGGTCAAGGACGTTTTCGAAGACGCTTACAACTACATGAAGTCCGGCCAGCTCATGAGGCAAGTCGTCAACAAGATCAACGATGTCGATTTCAACAACCTCACGGAGAGGCAGCATTTCGGCGACATCTACGAGCAGATCCTGAACGACCTACAGTCGGCAGGCAACGCCGGCGAATACTACACGCCCCGTGCCGTCACCGCCTTCATGGCCGATCGCATCGATCCGCATCCCGGCGAAATCCTGTTCGACCCTGCCTGCGGCACCGGCGGCTTTCTGACCTGCGCCATCCGACACATGGAGAAGAATTACGTCAAAACGCCCAAGCAACGTGAAAAGATGCAAGCCGCCTTGCGGGCGGTGGAGAAGAAGCAACTCCCGCACATGCTCTGTGTCACCAACATGCTTTTGCATGGTATCGAGGACCCGAGCTTCGTGCGTCACGACAATACTCTCGCGCGTCCCTTGATTTCCTGGGGTAGGGACGAGCGGGTAGATATCATTCTCACCAACCCTCCTTTCGGTGGTCGTGAGGAAGACGGTATCGAAAACAACTTCCCCACCTTCCGCACCAAAGAGACGGCCGATCTGTTCCTCGCACTCATCGTGCGCTTGTTGAAGGCAGATGGTCGCGCCGCCGTGGTGCTGCCTGATGGCACGCTGTTCGGCGAAGGTGTTAAGACGCGACTCAAGGAGCACTTGATGGAGGAATGCAATCTCCACACCATCGTTCGCCTTCCTAATTCTGTCTTCAAGCCATATGCTTCCATCGGAACAAATCTTTTGTTCTTCGAGAAGGGCACGCCGACAAGAGACATCTGGTTTTACGAGCATCGAGTGCCTGAAGGTCAGAAGGCCTACTCGATGACCAAGCCGATTAGACTGGAACATTTGCAGGGGTGCATCGACTGGTGGGGCGGCAAGGAGCGGAGAGGTCGAAAGGAAACCGCGCAGTCGTGGCGCGTCACCGCCGAAGAGGTCAAGGCACGGGACTATAATCTCGATATCAAGAACCCGCACACGAAAGCTGTCGATCACGGTGACCCCGAAACCCTGTTGGCTGATCTTGCCGCGGCCGAAATCGCGACGGATACCTTACGCAACCAGTTGAAGGCGATCCTTGCAGAGGCGCTCGCCCGATGAACGCAGAACGCCTGCTGGCGCATTACGAGCAGATCGCCGACGCGCCTGACGCAATTGCCCGTCTGCGCCGCTTCGTTCTCGATCTGGCCGTACGAGGTAAACTCGTACTGCAGGACGCGAGCGACGAGCCGGCCATGGAGTTGCTGAAGCGGATTGCGGTGGAGAAGGCGCGGCTGGTGAAGGCAGGGGAAATCAAATCCCCGAAATCAATCCCGGCTCTATCTGAAACACCGTTTCTGATACCCGCGAGTTGGCGATGGTCTCAGCTCGCCGAGATTGGGATTTTGAGTCCCCGCAACGATGCGCCCGATTCGCTCAAAGCGTCCTTCGTGCCGATGCCGATGATCGCCGCAGAGTACGGCGTTGCGAACGGACATGAGGTTCGTCCGTGGGGCGACATCAGGAAAGGCTATACACATTTTGCCGAGGGCGATGTTGGCCTTGCCAAAATCACTCCGTGCTTTGAGAACGGCAAATCGACCGTGTTTCGACACCTTACCGGGGGGATCGGCAGCGGGACAACGGAGTTGCATATCGTCCGTCCGCTATTCGTCTGTCCAGAATACATCCTACTCTTTCTCAAGAGCCCGCACTTCGTCGACGGTGGCGTCGCGAAAATGACCGGAACCGCTGGCCAAAAACGAGTTCCGAGCGAGTATTTTTCGCATTCTCCCTTTCCCCTGCCGCCCCTTGCGGAGCAATATCGCATAGTTGCCAAAGTCGATGAACTGATGGTGCTCTGCGACCGGCTGGAAGAAGCGCGGGAGATGCGCGAGGCCACGCGTGACCGGTTGGCCGCGGCGAGCCTCGACCGTCTCAACGCGCCCGATCCTGAAACCTTCCAGACCGACGTTCGCCTCGTGCTCGACGCGCTGCCCGCGCTCACTACGCGCCCCGACCAGATCAAGCAGCTTCGCCAAGCCATCCTCAACCTCGCTGTACGGGGCAAACTTGTGCGGCAAGACCCGAACGACGAACCGGCGGCGGAATTGCTGAAGCGGATTGCGGTCGAGCGCAGCGAACTCGTCAGGAAGAAAGTGATTAGGCGTGAAGAGCCATTGGATCCAATAGCATTGATTGAGATACCTTTTGATGTCCCAGCAAAATGGAGGTGGTCCCGCATCGGTGAAGCCGTCCTCTTCACCCAATATGGGACCTCGCAAAGAGCTAATCCCTCGGAGAAAGGGGTGCCTGTCCTCACAATGGGTAACATCCAAGACGGCTTGGTGGTCTGGAGCAACGAGAAGCGAATCCCCGAAACGTCCGATGACTTGCCCGCGCTCTATTTGCAGAAGTTCGACCTTCTTTATAACCGCACAAACAGTGCTGAGCTCGTTGGTAAAACCGGAATTTATCTTGGCGAAGACGGTGTTCGGACATTTGCCTCCTATCTGATCCGGCTTCGTCCGTCGCTTCGGTCCAGCGATCCGCGATTTTTGAACATTGCGATGAACGCACCCGAGTTTCGCGAAACGCAAATCGTCCCGCTCATCAAGAAGCAAACCGGGCAGGCGAATGTGAACGGCACGGCTCTCAAGAAGATGCTTATTCCGCTCCCGCCCCTCGCCGAGCAACGCCGCATCGTCGCAAAGGTCGATGAGCTAATGGCGCTGTGCGATCGGCTGGAAGCGAGCCTCATTGTCACCGCCGGCGTCCGCCGTCGCTTGCTCGACGCACTACTCGCCGAAGCCCTGACACCGGCCGAGGACCGCGAATTGCAGGCAGCTGAATGAGCGTCACTTTGAGCCTCTGGACGGCCTAATCGGCTCTGGGCTGCCGGCCGGCGCAGCCAAAGTTCATTGATCTGACACAGCGTCGTCGATGCCGGCCGCAACCGCCTCCCGTCGACCTTGCAAACCCACGCAATCATCCCGATGATCTCCGCGTCGTAGCATCGCTTTCGAGGCCTTCATGCGAAAATGCGAAGTCGCCGTGCTGGGTCTGGGGCTCATGGGCGGAGCGGCGCTGGGCGCGTTGCTGGATGCCGGCGTCGATGCGCTCGGCTTCGACCCTGTCGCAGCAGGTTCGGATCGGGGCTCGTCACATGGTTCATGTCGCATTTTCCGTCGCTTCAATTTCGAGAACCCCAATTACACCAGCCTGAGCGACGAGGCTCATGCCGGCTGGATCCGGCTGCAGACCGAAAGCGGTCAAACAATTCTGACGGAAACCCCTGTTTTGGAGGCCGGCCGCCCCGGCTCCGCCATGGTGGCGTCCTCGCGCGCGAACGCGATCGCGAAAGGGCGCCCGGATCCGATGTTGACCGCGGCTCAAGCGAACAAGGAATTTCCGGCTTTCAGCCTGCCCGACGACTGGGACGTCGTCGTGCAGGACGGCGGCGCGATCCTGCGCACCGAGGTCGTCATGAGACTGATGCGCGCACGCGCCGGGAATCGCGTGATTCCAGAACGCGCGAGCTTCGCGCCGCACCACGACGGCGTGTCGATCCGCACTGATACCGAAGAGTTCTTCGCCGAGCGCGCTATTCTGGCGCTTGGCCCATGGCTCGGTCGCGCACTCCCGCAACTCGCCGCGCTGCTGAACGTGACCCGACAGGCGGTCGGCTGGTTCGCGCCTGCTAACCCCGACAGCGTGGCGCTCGGTCGTTTCCCGATCTTCATTCTGGACCGAGGTCCTGATGACATCGTCTACGGCTTTCCGGACTTCGAACAGCGCGGCGTCAAAGCTGCGCCTCACAACCACGGGCCCGTGGTCGGCCCCGACGACTGGGGCCCGCAGGCCAGCGATGCCGAGCTCCGCCCGGTCGGCGACGCGTTGGCCGCCCTCGTCCCGGGCGCGGCCGGGCCCATCATCGATCGCGACGTTTGCCTCTACACCAACACCGCGCCCGCCGACATCAGGCTAGACGCGGGCGAGGAATTCATCATCGATCGCTGGCCGGAGTCCCGCCTGATCGTCTGCTCCGCGTGTTCAGGCCATGGTGCGAAATTCGCGCCCGCCATCGGGCAAAGGCTTGCTCGCCTTGCCACCGATCCGTCCTACCAGGCAGAACCGTTCTTTCGGCTGTCCCGATATTCTCGATTTGCCTGAGCGGATGCTGGATGTTGCGGTGAGAGCGCACGAAACGCGCGGTCCGGCGGCAGACGCCTTCGCGAGACCCGGGCGAAGGCCCTGCCTGTCCGACCTCCTGCGATGATGCCACTATGCTCCTGTTTTGCCCGACGAAGCAAATCGCGAGAGACGTCACTCGGAATGGGCGGCAACGATCGCCACCAATTGCCGTCAGCTCGCACAGGTGCGCCGGATAGCCGCGTCAAACCACGATCCCCCGACT
>NZ_JADYVG010000031.1:0-77345 GCF_020193585.1 Bradyrhizobium sp. IC3195
CAGCCGCTGTCCAGGATGCCATCGGCACCGGCGTAGCCGGCGCGAAGCGTCCTGGACAGCGGTGAGCACTGCGCTACTCTGTTGCATTAAGGCATGAAACCTCTTGACCAAGGCTAGGAGGTCCTACGACAGCTTCACGCAATGACGGGGGAGAGAATTACTTCCCCCACCTGAGCGCCAACGCGTCGCGCTCCTTGGCGAGCTCCAATAGCCCGGCGCGCGTCGCCGGATGCAGCGGCTGCAGCGGATGGCGCACCGCCTCCGACTTGA
Source organism: Bradyrhizobium sp. IC3195 (assembly GCF_020193585.1). Taxonomy (NCBI): domain Bacteria; kingdom Pseudomonadati; phylum Pseudomonadota; class Alphaproteobacteria; order Hyphomicrobiales; family Nitrobacteraceae; genus Bradyrhizobium; species Bradyrhizobium sp. IC3195. The sequence goes on from NZ_JADYVG010000031.1 coordinate 271, forward strand.
TCACGCCGCCGGCCTGCATCATCACCTTGCAGGCGATCAGGCCGCATTGGCGGTTCTCGTAATTGATCAGCGGCAGCCAGCGCTCATAGGCGGCCTTCGCCTTTTCGCGATCGCCCGCGAAATAGGGATCGATGATCTGGCGGATGCCGTCGGGATAGCCGCCGCCGGTCATGGCGCCGGTGGCGCCGGCGTCGAGATCGGCGAGCAGCGTGATCGCCTCCTCGCCGTCCCAGGGGCCCTCGATGTCCTTGCCGCCCGCCTCGATCAGGCTGCGGAGCTTCGAGGCCGCGCCCGGCACCTCGATCTTGAAATAGCGGATGTTGGAAAACTCGCGCGACAGCCGCGCGAGCAACTCGACCGACAGCGGCGTGCCGGCAACCGGCGCGTCCTGGATCATGATCGGGATGTTGATCGCGCCGGAGAGCACCTTGAAGAATTCGACGATGCCTTTCTCGGGGACGCGGAAGGTCGCGCCGTGATAGGGCGGCATCACCATCACCATGGCGGCGCCGGCCGCCTCCGCCTGCTTGCTGCGCGCGGCGCATACGGCCGAGCTGAAATGGGTGGTGGTGACGATCACGGGAACCCGGCCGGCCACATGGTCCAGCACCGCATGCATCACCGTGTCGCGCTCGGCATCGGTGAGCACGAACTGCTCGGAGAAATTGGCGAGGATGCAAATGCCGTGCGAGCCGGCATCGATCATGAAATCGATGCAGCGGCGCTGACCCTCGAGGTCGAGCTCGCCGCGCTCGTCGAAGATGGTGGGCGCGACCGGGAACACGCCGCGATAGGGGCGTTGGGCCTTGTGTGGGGTGACCGGCATCGAACTCTCCATCCCTGATGTGTCTTGCGTCTGCCGCCGCGCCCGTGGGAGCGAGGCGGCACAGATGTACCCGCAGTGCCGAGCTGCGGCAATGCCCGCGCGACGTCCGATGGAAAGAGTACGAAAATCAGGCGCTCTTCACGGCGCCCAGGAAACTCTCGACCGCGACGCGGAGACGATCGGCGTCCGCCGACATCTTCTTGACGGACTCCGACAGCACCGTCCCGGCATTGCCGGTCTCCTGGTTGAGCCTGGCGACGCTGCCGATGGTATCGGTGACCTCGCGGGTGCCCTGGGCCGCCTGCTGGAAGTTGCGCGAGATCTCCGTCGTGGCCGCGCGCTGCTGTTCGACCGCGGCGGCAATCGCCGTCATCTTCTCGTCGATGCCGCCGATGGCGCCGCCGATCAACCGGATCGCGGCGACCGCCTGGCCGGTCGCGCCTTGGATCTCCTCGACCTGGCGCGAGATCTCTTCCGTCGCCGTCGCGGTCTGCGCCGCAAGGCTCTTGACCTCGCCTGCAACCACCGCGAAGCCGCGGCCGGCCTCGCCGGCGCGCGCGGCTTCGATGGTGGCGTTCAATGCCAGCAGATTGGTCTGGGCCGCGATCGCGTTGATCATCTTCACGACCTCGCCGATGCGACTGGCCGTCTGATCGAGAATCTCGACCGTCGCGTTGGTCTGCTCGGCCTGCGCCACGGCCTCGCGGGCCTCGCGCGCGCTCGACTGCACCTGCGCGGAGATCTCGCCCACGGATGCGGAGAGCTCCTCGGTCGCGGCGGCGATGGTCTCGAGATTGTTGGTGGCCTGCTCGGCTGCCGAGGAGACCGCCGCGGTCTGGCTGCTCGATTCCGAGACCAGCGAGCGCACGCCGCTAGCGGTGCCGTCGAGCTCCCGCGTCGAGGCCGCAACGCTCTGGATCACCGCCTGCACCGTGTCGTCGAAGCTGCGGCAGGCGGCATCGACGGTGCCGGAGCGGGCGAGCTGAAGCGCCTGCTGCGATTCGCGTTCCTTACCCAGCCGCTCCGCGGTCGCCGCGCTCTCGCGCAGGCTTTCGAGCGCAGCCGCCATGGTGCCGAACTCGTCGGGATGCCGCGATTGCGGCACCGGCGTCGCATAGTCGCGGGCGCTGATGCGGGCGATGGCGTCGAGGATGGCGCGCACCGGGCGCATCAGCCGGTTGCGCACCACAAACACGCCCGCGACAGTCACGGCCAGTGCAAGCAGGAAGCCGAAGGATTGCACGATGAGATTGGTGAGGGCCTTGGCCTGAACCGCCTCCGCGTGCGCGATCGACAGGTCCAGCGCCTTGCTCGCGACCGCGACGATGGAGGCGAACGGAGCCTGGCACAACGCGTTCCATTCCGAAGCGGGCATCGCGGGACGGCCGCTGCCATCCAAGCCCTTGGTGAGCTCGCCGATCTGCTTGAGAGCGCCGTCGGTCTTGGCCTTCGCCTCCTTGGCCGTGTTGACGAGGTCGGCCGGCACGTCAGGCGCAGCCAGCAGCTCCTCCATGCCGGTCCAGCCGGCGGTGACGACGCCGTTCCATCCGGCCACGGTCTGCTTCTGGGCATCGTCGAGCGGCTTGCTGGCGTTGACGTTCGGCCGCAGGGTCGAGCACTGGATGCCGTAGCGGTCGCGCACCTGCCAGGCGAGGCGGCGGGCCTGGATCATGCGGGCGATGTAAGGATCGTTCATCCAGGCGCGGTTCGACACCGCGGTGGACGCGAGATTGGCGGTCTCGATCACCTTGGTGACCGCATCGTACCAGGGCGCGGTCCGCTCCAGCTTGCGCTCGGCGCGCGGCAGCTTGGCCTCGTCGTAGAACAACTGGAATTTTGGCGCGGCCTCGCTCCAGCGCTGCTTCAGCGTGCTGGCGAGCTCGTCGCGGCGGGCGAATTCGACGGTAGAGAGCGCCGCGCTGATGGCATCGTAGCCGGCCTGTTCCGCCTTCTCGGCAACGCCGAGCTTGGCGCGCGGATCGTCCTCACCGAGCAGGGCGCTCTGGGCATCGCCACGATTGCTGCGCAGGGCAACCACGCCATGGAAGATCGACTTGTCGGCATTCGCGAGCCGCTCGGTCTCCAGACTGTCGCTGTAGCGGCCGAAAGCCCCGACCATCTGGATGGCCGTGCTGGTCAGCGCGCCGGCCGCCAGCAGCGTCATCAGGACCAGGAGAAGCGTGCTTACCGATTTCTTAAAAATGGACATGGGTCAAGGGGCCTAACTCTCCGGAGAGGCCACCTTGCACCGCCACGTGCCAATGTTTCGTTAAGGTTTGAGTTGAATCGAAACGGTCCAACCTGCACGCATTCGGAATACTATCCTATTCTGGTGAAATCCGGCGGGCGGCGCTCCGCAAACGCCGTAAACGCCTCACGCGCCTCAGTGGTGCGCAGGCGCTGCGCAAACTGCTCGCCTTCGGCCTGCATCTGCGCGACCAGCGCCTCGCCGTTGCGCATCAGCCGCTTGGTCGCGATGAGGGCCCCGGCGGGCTGGCGGGCGAGACGCTGCGCCAGCGCAAGCGCTTCGGCGTCGAGCCTATCGAGCGGCACCACGCGGTTGGCGAGTCCCCATTCCAGCGCCGACCTGGCCGGCACGGTTTCGCCAAGCGCGAACATCTCGTAGGCGCGGGCGTAGCCGATGCGCGCCGGCATCAACAGGCTGGAAGCGGCTTCAGGCACCAGCGCGAGGCTGACGAACGGCGTCGACAATTGCGCGTTGTCGGCGAGCACGACGAGGTCGCAATGCAGCAGCATCGTGGTGCCGACGCCGACGGCACGGCCCTGCACGGCCGCGACCAGCGGCCGGGTGCAGCGCGCCAGCGACTGGATAAAGCGCACCACGTTGCGGCTGCCTTCGGACTTGCCGGCCGCGACCGCCGCAAACTCGCCGACGTCGTTGCCGGCGGTGAACATGTCGCCCTCGCCGCGGATCAGAATCACGCGGGCGGACGGGTCGAACTCGGCGGATTCGATCGCATCGGCGAGCTTGCCGTACATCGCATCCGTCAGCGCGTTCTTCTTGTCGGGACGTGCCAGCGTGAGGGTGAGGATTCCGCCGCTGTTCTCGATCCGGACCTGCTCGGTCATTAGTCTGCTCCGTGTTATTCGTCTGAACGTCTTGGAAACTTGTCCTGAATGCTCGTCAGCCAGCGTGCGACGATGTCGATTTCCGCGGCCGTGAAACCTTCCGTCAGCGCCGCATTGACCTCCGCCGCGCTGGTCTTGGCCTGCGCCAGCGCGGTGCGCCCCTTCGGCGTCAACCAGATGCGAAAGGCGCGGCCGTCCTCGCGGTCGGCCCGCCGCTCGACCAGCTTCGCAGCCACCGTCCGGTCGACGAGACCAGAAATGCCAGCCGGCCCCATGTCGAGTGCCGCCCCCGCCTCGCCCATCAGCACGCCATCCTGCTTGCCGAGGATGAACAGTAGCCCCGCCTGCGCCGGCGTCACCTCGCTCTCGGGCCGCGCCGCCATCCAGCGCTGCAGCCGGCGCTGGGCGACACTCAGCAAGTAGATCAGCCGGGGATGCCGAGCGTCGGCGTCGTTATTTCGCATGCGAAATAGATAGTGAAACGCAGGCGCGTTGTCAAACGGGCCCTCTTGGTTACGGCGCGCAGGTGAAGCTCGCCGCTTCCGTCACCGGGCCGCTCTTGTAGTGCGGCCAGGCCGGCCAGCGGCACAGCGGCAGCGCGCGCGTCGCGGCAAACGACGGCGCCTCGACCTTCTGCTCCCTGACCTCTAAGTCGCCGGGCGCTTTGCCATTCTCGACCCAGTCGACCAGCACGCTCAGCATGTCGACATTGGCGGGCGCGCCGGAGCCGACATGGTCGACGCCGGGCGCGGTGTAGAGGCGCGCGAACTCCGCGGTCTCGGCCTTGCCCATCTTGCGCTCGACGCTCTCGAAGTAGCGGATGCCGGCATAGGGGCTCTGGGCGTAGTCGGCCATGTGCTCGAGCACGATCAGCCGGCCGCCCCGCGCCCGGAACCGACTGAGATCGGGATCGGTGGAATCCATCAGGCTGGACACTTCGAGCAGCCGCGCCTTGTGCTCTTCCACCTTGTAGGTGGTGACGTCGAGCTTCGGATCGCGCGCGAAGACATATTGGATGCCGCCGGCGCCGTAGATCCAGGCGATGCCGTTGTTCGGCGCGGGCGGCTGCGCCGGCGCCGCGGTGCCGAGCCACCAGGAGACCCAGCCGCCGGTCGGCCCGACCGCGGGGATGTCCTCGCCGGAGACGCCCCAGCCCGGATAATCGTCGAGGCCATTGGCGAGCGCGAAGGGGAATTTATAGGTGGAGTGCAGCGTGTTCACCGCCTTGATCTGTGCATCGGTGAGACACTGGTCACCGCTCTTGCCGGCCGCGCAGCGCAGCGTCTCGACCTTGAAGGCGGCCTTGCAGCCGACGGGATCCTGCACCAGCGCATCGTCGGAGCCGTCGGGCTTGTCGCAAGCCGCGCGCACGGCCTCGCCTACGAGCTTGACCTGCGCCGGGTTGATCCAGCCCTCGCCCATGGTGACGAGACCCGAGCGCGTACCGGCATGCTGCAGTCCGACCCAGTTGATCACGGGCACGCGGGCGAAGATTCCGTCGAAATCATCGGGATAGCGCTGCGCCATGGCGAGGCCTTCGCGGCCGCCCTCTGACGAGCCCATGAAGTACAGCTTCTCCGGCTTCCTGCCGTAGGCACGCTGCATCAGCCCGACCGCAGCGTCGCGCACCTTCTTGTAGGCGCGATGGGCGAAATTCTCGAACGCTTCGTCGTTCAGCGCAAAGACCTGCGGCGGCTCGCCCTGCTTGGTCTCGTGGCCGGAGTCGGTGCCGTAGGTGACGAAGCCGCGCGCCAGCGGCGAGGGCTTGTCGAAGGGGTAGGCCGGCGGCAGCGCAAGGCCCGTGATCAGCACACCATTGAAGCCGCCACCGCCATATTGCAGCGAGCGACCGTTCCATTCGACGGGAAGGTTGATCTGGAATTTGATCGGGGGCGCCGTGGGATCGGTGGGATCGATATGGCCGAGCACCTTGCAGAAGCGCGGATTGGCCGGCGTGATGCGTGCCGATGGCGTCGGCCCACGCTCGGCGACGGCCAATTGGGAAGGCGCCTGCAAGGTCGCGGAATCGATCTTCACGGCGTCAGCGCCGCCGACGAGGCCTTTGCAGACGGTCTCGGCGTCTTCGGCCAGCGTTGCCGCTAAGGCACCACTCGCGCTCATTGCGGCCGCAGTGCCCACCAGCCATGCACACAGCTTCGCTCTGTTGCGCTTCATCGTTTCCACCCGGCTTGTCCTGTTGCGTTCGGCACTTGGCCGCATTCAATGCAACCTTCGCCCGTCCGTCAATCGCTGACGCCGGCTTTCCGTCAGAACGAGCCCAGCGCAGTGCCCAGGGCGATCACCGCCAGCAGCGCCAGGAGCGAGGTCACGATACCGACCATGACGATATCGAAATAGCTGTCGCGATGGGTCAGGCCGCAGATCGCGAGCAGGCTGACCACCGCACCGTTATGCGGCAGGATGTCCAGCGTTCCCGCGCCGATCACCGCCACGCGATGCATCAGCGCAAGGTCGATGCCGTGCCGCGCGGCAAGTTCGACATAGGTCGGGCCGAGAGCATCGAGGGCGATGGTCAGGCCGCCCGACGCCGACCCGGTCAGCGCGGCCAGGATGTTGGTCGCGACGGCGAGCGAGACCAGCGGTCCCCCTTCGATCGCCAGCACCCAGTCGCGCACGATCGTGAACGCCGGCAGCGAGGCCACGACGGCGCCGAAGCCGACGAGGCTGGCGACGCTGAACGCAGGCAGGACCGACGCATTGGCCCCGGCGTCCATGGTCCGGCGCAGCACCGGCAGGCGCGCCCAGTTCAGCGCGATGGTCGTGACGATGGCGGCAGCCAGCGCCACCGCGACCGACCACACGCCTGCGACCGCCGCAAGCGTCGTGTCGCCAAAGCGCGGCTCGGCGAGATAGCTGACATCGAGCCGCGGCAGCACCACCAGCGACATCACCAAGTTGACGGTCACGACAACGACGAGCGGCGCCATGGCGTTCAGCACGGGCGACGGCCGCTCGCTGCGATGACCGTGCTGTAGCTCCGCCGGATCGAACTCGCGGGCAGTCGTCGCGCGCTCGCGCACGAGCTCGTCAGCAGCGGCCTGCTCGATCGCGCCCTCGGCGTCGTCGCCATAGCCTTCCCCGGCGCGGCGCGCCGCAGCTTCGGCGCGATGCAGCCACCACAATCCCGCGCCGAGCATGATGAGCGAGCCGACGATGCCGAGGCCCGGCGCGGCAAACGGCGTCGTGCCGAAGAACGGCATCGGAATCGCATTCTGGATCGACGGCGTGCCAGGTAGGGCCGACATGGTGAAGGTCGACGTTCCCAGCAGGATCGCGGCCGGGATCAGACGACGCGGAATCGAAGCGGCACGAAACAGCGAGCGGGCCATTGGAACGATGACGAAGAACGCAACGAACAGGCTGACACCACCATAGGTGACCAGCGCGCCGGCGAGCACGACCGCCAGGATCACGCGGCGTTCGCCGAGGCGCTCCGCCATGAAGCCGGCGACCGACGTCACCGCGCCACTGTCGTCCATCAACTTGGCGAAGACGGCACCAAGCAGAAAGATCGGAAAGAACTGCGCCAGAAATCCCGCCGCGTTCACCATGAACACCTGGGTCAGGTTCGCGAGCAGCGGCTCACCGCCGAACAACGCAGCAATGAGTGCGGCGAACGGCGCGAGCAGCAGGACGCTCCAACCGCGGAAGGCGAATAGGACGAGCAGACCGAGTCCGACGAGGAGGCCGAGGAGACCCATGCCTCAGCACTCCGACAGCAGGACATCGAGATCGGCGGTCGAGCGGCGGCCGATCTCCGCGCCGTGCTCGGCGAGGAAGTTGTCCGCGGCCATGCGTCCCTCGGCGCGCAGCATCGAGACGAACTCCCACTCCGCGTTGAGCTTCGAGGAGGCCCCGAACTTCGCCAGCATGTCGCTCTTGATCCGGTGCGTGCGCATCTTCGCCCAGCGCGCGCCCTCGCCGCTGCCCGGATCGGCCGCCTGGCGCAGCAGCGCGATCATGCGCAGCTCCTTCATCAGCGGCGAGTTGAAGGAGATTTCGTTGAGACGGTTGAGGATCTCCGCAGCCGTCCGCGGTTGCTCCGGCCGCTCGGTCGGATTGATCTGGACGAGAATGGTGTCATGCGCGTCGCTTTCGCGGACCAGCGGCGTGATGGTCGGGTTGCCGGCATAGCCGCCGTCCCAATAGGGCTCGCCGTCGATCTCGATCGCGCGGAACATGGTTGGAAGACAGGCCGATGCCAGCAGCACGTCGGCCGTGATCTCCGCGTTGCGGAAGATACGTCCGCGCCCGGTGCGTACCCGGGTCGCGGTGATGAATAGCTGGATCGGCGAGCGCACGAGCCGTTCGAAATCGATGCTCTCGGCCAGCACCGCGCGCAGCGGATTGTAACCGGTAGGATTGAGGTCGTAGGGCGAGAGCACACGCGACATCAAATCGGTGAGGATGTAGAACGGCGACGTATCGAGGGTCCAGCGCCCCATCAAGCGGTCGAGCGGAGAGCGCTGTAGCGGGCTGAAGGCCGCGGCCTTCGAGATACGACGCCAGTATCGGTCGAGCGCCTCACGCGCCCCCTCGGCGCCGCCGGCCGTCCACCCGTCCGCCAGGACCGCCGCATTCATCGCGCCTGCGGAGGTTCCGGAGATCGCGGTGATCTCCAGCCATTTCTCTTCCAGAAGACGGTCGAGCACACCCCAGGAGAAGGCGCCATGCGAACCGCCGCCCTGCAGCGCGAGATCAATCAGTACGGCGTCCCGTTCCATGGCGGACACTCACGCAACTGAAGCTCAAATTCGACGCGATTGGAACACGTCGAATTCGACCGCAGTGTGGGAGCACCGGCCGCAAGATGCAACCGGAACGTGGGCGGTTTAGTGCTCGAATACCAGCCGCGCCCCGACCGTTCCCTCGAGGCCGCGGATCTGCCGCAGCAGCTCGCCGGAATCCTGACCGCCGAGATCGGCGTCGAGCACGACGTAGCCGAGGTCGCCGGCGGTCTCCAGATATTGCGCGGCGATGTTGATGTCGCGCTGAAGGAAGACCTCGTTCAGCCGCCGCAACATGCCGGGCACGTTGCGATGGACATGGCTGAAGCGTGCACCGGAGGGACGAAGATGCAGCTGCACCTCCGGGAAGTTGACCGCGCCCATCGTCGAGCCGGTAATGAAATAGTCGACCAGTTTTCGCGCGACCTCGCCGCCGATGCGCTCCTGCGCCTCCTCAGTCGACCCACCGATATGGGGGGTGAGGATGACGTTCTCGATGCCCTGAATGGGACTATTGAAACGATCGGCATTCGACGAAGGCTCGACGGGAAAGACGTCGACGGCCGCACCGGCGAGATGACCGTCGCGCAAGGCACGCGCCAGCGCATCGAGATCGACCACGGTGCCGCGGCTGTTGTTGATCAGAAACGAGCCCGGCTTCATCGCCCGCAGCTCCCTCTCGCCGATCATGCCCGCAGTCTCCGGCGTCTCCGGCACGTGCAGGCTGACGACGTCGCTCTGCGCCAGCAGATCTTCCAGCTTCTCGACCGGCTCGGTGTTGCCGTGGCGAAGCTTGTCGGTGCGGTCGAAATAGATCACGCGCATGCCCATGGCTTCGGCCAACGTCGAAAGCTGCGAGCCGATATTGCCGTAGCCGACGATGCCGAGCGTGCGGCCGCGCACCTCGCGGCTGCCCGCCGCCGATTTGTCCCAGCCCCCGGCATGGGCCGACACCGAGCGCGGAAAGATCCGCCGCAGCAGCATCACGATCTCGCCGATGACGAGCTCGGCGACGCTGCGCGTGTTGGAGAACGGGGCGTTGAAGACGGGAATACCGCGCTTGCGCGCCGCCGAAAGATCGACCTGGTTGGTGCCGACGCTGAAGCAGCCGACCGCGAGAAGCTGGCCGGCCGCCGCCAGAACCTCATCCGTGATCTGCGTGCGCGAACGGATGCCGAGCAGCGACACGCCCTCGAGCGCGTGCCGCAGATCCGCGCCGTCCAGCGCCTTGGTCAGCCGTTCGACATTGGTGAAGCCGGCGCTCGCGAACAGGTCGACAGCGCTATCATTGACGCCTTCGAGCAGCAGCGCCTTGGCGCTTCGCTCAGGGCTTTGGCCTGGGGCGGACATGGCATCTCCGTAGATGGCAGCTTTGCCTTCGCACATAGACCGCGGGCGGTGCGCAGCACAATAGGGAACGGATACGGGGAGAAGACGGCCGGAGCCGAGGATGCGCTTGGCATCCCAGAGCTCGGTCAAATCACATAGAACCCGTGCGTGCCGTCGCGGCGGAGCTGCTCGACGAGGCCGTATTCCCAATCGAGATAGGCCTGCATCGCAGCTTCGGCCACATCGGTGCCTTCATAGGGACGGCGGTAGCGGTGGGCCGGGTCGGGCCTCGGCAAGACTTGCGGTGGACCGATTTCCAGCGCGCAATCATAGCCGCCCTCGAGCACATAGACTTCCCAACCCATCTGCGCCAGCCAGGACGCCGTCATGTCGGCGCGGACGCATCTGTCATCGGTCAGGACGATGCGCGCGCCGCGCACGGGCGCGGCCATGTCGGTTTCCTGCACGAGCTGGCCGCCGGGATAATGGCGGAAGCCGGGAAGATGCCCGGCCGCATAGTCCTCGGCACCGCGCACGTCGAAGCGATACAGCGTGCGATGGGTTTCTGCGACCAGCGCCGCCATCTCGTTCGCTCCGATATGGCGGACACCGGCGCGATAGGCGACGTCGCGGGCATTGGCCGGGCCGCCCTCGAACGGGCCGATCGCGCCGCGCCTGTCGGCGCCGTGATCGAGCCCGTGGCGCGCCAGGGTCCAGCCGATGGTGCCGTTGCGCAGCGCCCGCACCTTGTTGGGCACGCCGGCATTGATCAGCGACTGGGTGCCGATGATGGAGCGGGTGCGGCCGGCGCAATTGACGATGATGGTGGTTTCAGGGTCGGGCGCGGCCTGGCCTGCCCGCAGCACCAGCTCCGCGCCGGGCACGCTGACCGAGCCCGGGATGTTCATGGTCGCATATTCGTCGAAGCGGCGGACGTCGAGGATGGCGATGTTGGCCTTGTCGGCGATCAGCTTTGCCACCTCATCGGCACTCAGCGAGGGCGTGTGGCGACGCGACTCGACCAGCTCGCCGAAAGCCTTGGAATAGGAATTGACGTCCTCGAAAATCTCGAAGCCCGCATCGCGCCACGCCTTCAGCCCGCCCTCGAGTGCGCTGACATTGCTGTAGCCGAGTGCAGCCAGACGCTCGGCGCAGGTCGCAACCAGCCCCTCGCCGTCATCATAAAGCACGATCGCAACGTCCTTGCGCGGCAGCCGCACCTCGGCCTCGATCGCGATCCGGTCGGCGGCCATGTTGGCGGCGAACAGCGGATGGCCGGTGGCAAAGGCAGCCTCGTATCTGAGATCGAGCAGCGCGATCTCTTCGCGCAGGAGCAGGGCGCGGCGGATATCGGCGGGGGTGACGGTCGGAAGCTTCATGGCGAAAACCTGACAAGGACGTGCCACGGGCTTTTGAACGATTGTCGAGGTGTTGGCTAGCCTCTTCGGCTGCAACTCACTCGCCCGGAACGAGCCGCCCAAGCGGCGGCTGCGCCGGGCGCCGCAGCTTGCGGCGCGACAGATAGAGCAAAATGCCGGTGACCGAGAACAGCGGCATCAGTGCCGCAGCAATCATGAAGGCGAGCTTGCCGGGCCAGCCCAGGACCGCGCCGCGATGGATATCGAGCACGTTGGCGATGATCTTCTCGCCGAACGTCTTGTCGGCGTAACGTTCCGTGGAGGCGACCTGACCGGTGACGGCATCGATGCGGAATTCATCGCGCGTAGTATCGAGCGCCGAGTCCTTTCCCCAAGACCGGATCCGTATCGCCGTGCCAGGCCCCGGCGGCAGCGTCAGCCAAGCCCTGGCGAAGCGGTCGCCCTCCTCACGCCGGAACGTCGTCCACGCCAGGTCGAACCCGATCGGCTGGGCCGGCTCGGAACGGGCCGCCGCACGCGGCGCCTTCGCGGACATTCTTGGCTGCATCTTCGCGGCAGAGACTTCTGGACGCGACAGCAGCCAGACGACGCCGTCCTTGTACCAGTCGAACGAATACCACAGGCCCGTGAGCGTCATCACCAGATAGACCGGAAGAACCCAGGTGCCGATCACCGCATGCAGCGAGCGATGCAGCCCGCGTCCGCCGAGACCGAGATTGGGCTTGAGCCACATCTTCACGCTGCGCACGCGGCGGGGCCAGCGCAGCACGAGGCCCGAGACCAGCATGACGATCAGGCCGAGCGCGGCCACACCGGTGATCTGGCGGCCCCAGCCCTTGGCATCGCCAGGGATCAGCAGCCAGCGATGCAGCTTCCGAACCGTCGCGAAGAACGCCTCGCCGCGCGGCGCACCCAGCACGCGCGCATCATAGGGGTCGACATAGAGCGAATTCGGCCGCTCGCCCTGCTCGTCGCGCGCGAAGCGGACCCGCACGGCCGCAGTCGGATCGCTCGACAACATGACGGCCGAGACCTGGCTGAAACCCTGCTCCGCTTTCAGCCGCGCGACCAGCTCGTCCGGCATCAGCGCCGGCATCTCGCGTGGCACGACATGCATGATGCCGGCGTTGAGATGATCGACGATCTCGTCCTCGAAACTCATGATCGCGCCGGTCAGCGCGATCAAGGCTAGCAGCAGCGCGAGCACCAGGCCTGCGATGGAATGGACCTGGAGCAGGACAGTTTTGATCATGTGCCCGGGCCGCGCGGCCATGGCTAGAACTTCACCGTCGCCGAGAGAGACACCCGGCGCGCGTCGCCGATAGCGACGTTTAAATTATTCACGGCTGAGGGATAGTAGACCGTGTCGAACAGGTTCTTGACGTTCACCTGGTACACCACCGGAAACTGCTCGTGTTTCGTCTCGTAAGTCGCAAAGAGGTCTGCGACGACATAGGACGGCAGGAAGAAGCTGTTGATCGAATCGCCGGGGCGGTCGCCAACATAGCGCGCCCCGCCGCCGAGACGGAGCTGGCCGGGCAATGCGGTGCCGAAGTCGTAGACCAGATAGAGCGAAGCGGTGTTCAAGGCGACGTTTTGCAGCTTCTTGCCGAGCAACGTCAGATCCTCGGAGGCCGTCACGCGGGCGTCGGTATAGCCATAGCTCCCAATCAATGCCCAACTCTCGGTGAGCCTGCCGGTGACGTCGATTTCGAGGCCGCGCGAATGAGCGCGGCCGACGGTGTGAAGCTCCACCACGCCCGCGCTGTTCGTCTTCGTCGTTTGCACATTCTTCTTGTCGAGGTCGTAGAATGCGACGGTCCCGGAGATGCGCTGGTTGATGTCGAACTTCACGCCGGTCTCGTACGACACACCCTCCTCGGGCGCGACCCTGGAGTCGATCACCACGCCGATCGGCGCAATCGTCGAGTTCGGCTTCAGCGATTCGGTGTAGCTCGCATAAAGCGAGATCTGGTCGGTCAGCTTGAAAATCGCGCCGCCAAGCGGGAGCACCTTGTCTTGCGACACGTTTGTGTTGGTGTTGAACGGCTTTCCGCGTCCGGCGATCTGATCGTAGTCCATATAGCGCACACCACCGACCAGTGCGAACCGCTCGGTCAGATGCAGCGTGTCCTGCAAGAACAGCGACCACTGGCCAAGCTTGTCGGTCTGGGCGCTGTCGGGGTTCGACACCCTGGTTCCAGGCCCGATCAGCCCATAGACAGGATCGTAGACGTTGAAGGCGGGAGTTGTCTGCCGGATCAAGACGTCGCGATAGATCGTGCGATACTGACCGTCGCCGCCGAATAGCACCTCGTTGCGCATGTCGCCGAGCCAGAAGCCGCCCGAGACATAGGATGTCCCATAGCTGACATTGCTCAGCGAGCTTCCCGTGCCGTCGTTGCTGCGCGTCTCGACGCCGGTCGTGAAATTGATGCCGGTGATGCGGAGCTGGTTGGCGCTGAAGGTTTCGGTGTTGTAGCTGTAGCCTGCGTAGAGCTTCCAATCCTGGTTGAAGCGGTGCTCGACCGAAGCCTGGATCAGATCGGACGTGCCCCAGGTGTTGTTGAAAGGCTCATCCAGTCGGCGCGTAGCGGGCACGGCCAGCGGCGCCTTCGTCACCGGATTGAACGCGGTGCCGCGGTCGAACGGATAGATGAACTCGCGGTGCTCGTAGTTCAGCTGCACCGTGGTGTCCTGGCCGTACCACGCGAGCGAGGGCGCAACCAGCATCTCACGGTGGCGACCGAAATTCCGCCAATAATCCTCGCTGACGCCGTAGCCGATGAAACGATAGGCGAGCCCCTGGTCGCCGATCGGACCGGTGACGTCGAGCAGGCCGTCGGCACCGGTCTTGGAGGCACTGAAGGCCGAGCCGAGCAGCGTGACCGAGCCGTGCTGATAGAGCTCGGGCCGCTTGCTGATGGTGTTGACGATGCCGCCGGGATCCATGATGCCGTAGAGCAGCGAGGCCGGGCCTTTCAGCACCTCGACGCTTTCGACCGCAGGATTGAGACTGCGGCCCTGCACCAGCGGCATGCCGTTGCGCATGATCGAGCCGTCGCGGTTGTCGCCGAAGCCACGGCGGATCACCGCGTCCTGGGTGCCGGCGAGCGTGTTGGTCTGGGTGACGCCGGAGACGTTGATCAGCGCGTCGTCGATGTTGCGCGGGAGCTGGTCCTTCAGCACCTGCGCGGGCACGACGTTGACGGCCTGCGAGGTGTCGAGCGGCGAGGCGCCGCTGCGCAGCGTGGTCGCGCTCGGCATCGCGCGGTAGCCGAGCTTTGCGGCTTCCTGTGCGGCGGCTACGGCAGCGGCGCGCTCCGACAGCGTCGGCGCCGCGGGTGCGGGATTGCGGCTGGGCTGGCGGCGCGCCGCCGTTTGCGCGCGGCGTGACGACTGCTCCGATGCACGTGCCGGCTTCGGTCGTGGCGCCGGCGCCTCCACCGTCACCGGCGGCAGAGCCGATTGCGCCTGTGCGCTCGTCGTGATGGAGGGATATTCGATGAGCAGCACCGCTGCTCCCATGAGAAGACCTGCACGGCTCTTGCCGGCACGAGTTCGATGGCCGTTGTCACGTTGGCCATCCACGAAGGCACGCACTTTCATTCCACTTCAAGTCAGGAGCATTGAAGTGTGCGCCTGTAACAGCCGCCGCGATCAAGGAGAACCGTAGCCGGGCTTGAATCGCTCTAGTGTTGAATTGTTCTAAGAGGAGGCGGATGCTGAACAGCAATCATGAATTGCCGGTGCACCGCGCATGACACGCTGCACGCGAAATCGTGGCCCGATATTTCACGATCACGCGATGGCGGGAGCGATCAACTCGTCGAGCTTCCGCTTGAACGCACTGCCGTCCGACAAAGCGCGGAGCGGCGGACGCACGCGCAACCAACCTGCATCGCCGGTCTGCGCCGCAAGGATCGCCTTCAGCGTTGCGACAAGGGAGGGCGTCTTCAGCACGACGTCGACCGCCGCCTGCATGCGCGCTTCGACGTTCTTGCCGTCAACCATCGCCTTGACCAGCTCCGGCGCAATGTTGGCCATGCCGCAGATGGTGCCGGCGCCGCCCGCAGCGATCGCGCGGGCGATGTCGGGTTCGCTGCCGACGGTGATGGCGAGCTCGGGCGCGGCGGCACGGAATGCTTGGAACTGCTTGAAGTCGCCGCTGGAGTCCTTCAGACCGGCAACCACTTGGCCGTAGCGCTTGCGCAGGCTTGCGGCGACTGTCGTCGGGATCGCAACGCCCGAGACTTGCGGAATGTGGTAGAGCGAGGCGCGCAGGCGATCGTCGGCAACACCGTCGATGATGGCGGCAAAGGCGTCCTCGATGCCTTCATGCGTGACACTCCGATCGAAATAGGGCGGCAGCAGCAACACGTGGCGCAGGCCGAGGCCGAGCACGGCGCGCGTCAGCGCAATGCTGTCGGTGATGGCCGGAAAGCCGCCGCCGATTCCGATGCGCTCCGCCGCGACCCCGGCCTTGAGCATCGCTTCGATCGTCGCAATCCGTTCGGCGGCGTTGAATGAGGTCCCCTCGCCGGTGGTGCCGAACAGCACGACGCCGTCGACGCCCTTGCCGAAGAGGTGCTTGGCGTGAGACGCGAGCTTGGCGGCGTCCACACTGCCGTCCGTCGCCAGCGGCGTCGCCGACGCCACCCAGAACCCGCAAATTGCCTCGGCCATCACACCACCCTTTGCTGCCGCACCCGGCCAAGCCGCTGATCTTCAACGATCTTTCGCGCTTGCCGAGACCTTGTTTTCACTTTACTTTTGGTCTTGTACCTTACATACAACGTTCATGCAAATCCTCCGCGCCATGTGCGCGGCCCGATCTTGAGGAGGTCTCGCATGAACATGGTGACCCCCACCGGACGCCCCGACCAATTGCTCGGCGCGTTGCGCGACAGGCTCGGCGCGCTGGCAGTGCTTGTTGGCACAGATGTGCCGGCGCGCAATTGCAACGACTGGAGCGCGAGCCTGCCGCAGACGCCGCGCGCGGTGATCCGCCCCGTCGATGCGCAGGGCGTTGCCGACGCGATTACGACTTGCCGGCAGGCGCATCTGCCGTTCGTGCCGCAGGGCGGACTGACCGGACTGTGCCGCGGCGCTTCGCCCGAAGCAGGCTGGGTCGCGATCTCGCTGGAGCGCATGACCGGCATCGAGGAGATCGATCGCGCCTCGATGACGATGACGGTGAAAGCCGGCACGCCGCTGGAGACGATCCAGAAGGCGGCCGACGAAGCCGGCTTCTTCTTTCCGCTCGATCTCGGCTCGCGCGGCTCCTGCGCGATCGGCGGCAATCTCTCGACCAACGCCGGCGGCAACCGCGTGATCCGTTACGGCATGACGCGCGAGCTGGTGCTTGGTCTCGAAGTGGTGCTGCCGGACGGCACCATCATCACCAGCCTCAACAAGCTGATGAAGAACAATGCAGGCTATGACCTGAAGCATCTGTTCATCGGCTCGGAAGGCACCCTCGGCATCATCACCCGCGTGGTGCTAAAGCTGTTCCCGAAGCCGCGCTCGACCATGGCCGCGCTGTGCGCGCTGAAGGATTATGCCGCGGTGATCGCGCTGCTCGACGCCGCGCGCTCAGGGCTCGGCCCGCTGCTGTCCGCCTTCGAGGTGATGTGGCCGGATTATTGGGACGTGATCACGAATCGCGCCGGCGTGGAGCCGCCGGTCGCCCCAGGCCACGGTCTCTACGTGCTGGTGGAAGCGCAGGGCACCGACGAGAGCATCGATGCGCCGCGCTTTGAGAGCTGGCTCGAGGAGCTGATGGAGCGCGGGCTGCTGGCGGATGCCGCGGTGGCGCAATCGCTGGCGCAGACGCAGGCCTTCTGGCGCGTGCGCGACATCTGCGCCGAGTTCGGCCAGGTGCTGGGGCCGCACATCTCCTACGACATCGGCCTTGCCGTGGCACGCATGGACGAGTTCGTCACGCGCTGCAAGGCCGCGCTCGCTTCGGGCATCAAGGGTTGCGAGAGTGTCTACTACGGCCATATCGGCGACGGCAATCTGCATCTCGTCGCCTGGGTCACCGGCCTTTCCGTCGCGCAGCAGCCGAAGGAGGAGATGGACGCGATCATCTACGGTCTGGTCCGCGAGCTCGGCGGCAGCGTCTCCGCCGAGCACGGCATCGGCACCTTGAAGAAGCAATGGCTGGGCCATGCGAGGGGCGAGGCCGAGATCGCGCTGATGCGCACGCTCAAGGCGGCGCTCGACCCCGATCACCTGCTCAATCCCGGCAAGGTGATCTGAACGCACGATGCGATCGCTCAAGCTCGATACGCCGAAATCGCTGTCGCAGCGGGTGATGCTGCGGCTGCGCCAGGCCATCATCGACGGCGAGTTCGCGTTAGGCGCTGCCATCTCCGAGGAGATGGTGGCCAATTCCTTCGGCGTCAGCCGCACACCGGTGCGCGAGGCCATGGGCCAGCTGCAGGCGCAGGGACTCGTGGTGATCCGACCCCAGGTCGGCAGCTTCGTCTTCACGCCGAGTGCGGACGACATCCATGCGCTCTGCACCTTCCGCATTGCGCTCGAGCCCAAGGCCGCCGAGCTCGCCTTCCGCAATGACCGCGACGGCGCGATTGCGTCCATGAGCGCGGCGATCGCGGCGATGGAGCCGGCCGTCGGGGCAAAGGACAACATCGCCTATGGCCGCGCCGACACCGCTTTTCACGAGGCGCTGTTCGCCCATTGCGGCAACCGCTATCTCGCCGAATCCTATCAGCTCGTCTCCGGCCGCGTCGCCGCGCTGCGCACCAATCTGACCTCGCCGATCGACGTGCGCACCCGCACGTCCTTCGACGAGCACCGCAAGCTGCTCGATCTGTTCGCGCGCGGCGAGTTCGCCGCCTTCGAAGGCCTGATGACGACGCACATCACGAATTCGGGAATGGTCTATGCCACGGCGCTGAAGGTGGATTGAGCGCGTCTACCGCTCCTCCTTCGATCCCGGCCTGTCCAGAAAATCCAGCGCGGTGTTGATCTGCTCGAGCTGGTGCTCGATTCGGTCGCGATCCTCCACCGATGGCGCCTGTTCGAGCTGTTCCACCAGCTTCTGCTTCCGCATCAGCAAGTTCTCTATGACCGTACCCACGATTCCCCCATCGCCAGAGGCGACGTCACGGACGCCGAGACGATGGAGGCGCGCGCAACCCGGGCCCGCGTCGAACCCTCCATTTGAATGTTGCTGGGAGCGATTGGTTCCTCCGGCGCCGTGCCGGATCGCACTACTTCTTGGTGATGTTCCAGTAGACCGGGACCGCTCCCTTTACGAGGCCGTCAACGTTGCTGCGTACCGCCCGCACCAGATAGAGCTGTGCAGCCGGCCAATACGGCACATAGTCGACGGCGCGGAGCTGGAGGTCGGCTGCGATCTTCTTTTTCTGCTCGGGATCTGTCGCCAACGCGAATTCGTTGCGCAGCTTTTCGATCTGCTCGTCGCAAGGCCAGCCGAACCAGGCCTTGTCGCAGTTTGCGCGCAGCCCAAGGTGGCCGACCGGCTCGAACATGTCGGCGCCGGTCGGTCCCGACATGAACAGCGACCAGCCGCCCTTGTCGACGGTTTCCTTGGACGCGCGCCGTCCGACCAACGTGCCCCAGTCCATCGCCTGCGGCTCGACCTTGAGGCCGATCTGACGCATCAACTGCTCGGCAACGAGGCTGAACGTATTCGTGGGCCCGCTTTCGGTCGCATGCAGCACCACGACCGGCGTACCGTCATAACCGCTCTCGGCAATCAGCTTCTTGGCTTTTTCGATATCGGGCTTGGTCCAGCCGGCGGCCGTGAAATAGGGTGACGAGCACATGTAGAAGCTCGGGCAGCTCTTGTAGAGCTTGGGGTCGCTGACATAGGCTCGCGCGAACTTGTCCTGGTCGATCATGTAGCTGATCGCCTGCCGGACCTTTGGATTGTTGAACGGCAGGACCGAAATGTTCATGCGGAACACCATCTGCATGCCGAGCGTGTCCTGCGGCATCGTCTTGATGTCGGGATTGCCGGCAAGCGTCGGCAGGAAGTCCGGCGGCACCTCCTCGAAAATGTCGATCTCGCCGGCCTGGAGTGCATTGAGCGCGGTCTGCGCATCCGGGATGTAATGCCATTCGACCCGGTCGACCTTGGCGAGCTTGCCGCCGGCAAGCCCGCTCGCCGGCTCCGCGCGCGACTTGTAGGACGGGCTCTTGACGTAAACGACCTTGGAGCCCGGAACCCACTCGTCCTTCTTCATGATGAAGGGACCCGAGCCGGTCGCATCCGTGATGGCGGTGTCCGCCGGCGTCGCAGCGATCCCCTTCGGCATGATGAAGGGCACGTTGGAGCTCGGCTTGGAGAGCGCCTCGATCACCAGCCCCCAAGGACGTTTGAGCTTCAGCTCGAAGGTTTTTTCGTCCTTGACCGTCAGGCTGTCGCTGACGGAGGCAAGCTGTTGGCCAAGGCCATCGCGCTGCCACCAGCGCTTCAGCGATACGACCGCATCCTCCGCGGTGACCGGCTGGCCGTTGCTGAAGGTCAGGCCGCCGCGCAGCGTGAAGGTGTAGGTGAGTTGATCGCTGCCGACCGCAAAGGACTCCAGCATCTGCGGCTGCGCGACGAGCTTCTCGTCCAGTGAGAACAGCGTGTCGTACACCATATAGCCGTGGTTACGAACCATATAGTCGGACGTGATCACGGGATCGATCTGCTTGAGATCGCCGAAGGGGCGGATCTTGAGCACCGTCTCCGCAACGGCAGGCGATATTGCACCCAGCCAGCCTGCCGCCATCATGACCGCAAATATTCCGTTCGGCGATCTCATTTGATACTCCTCCCGTTTTCTGTTTCTAGGCAACTGCGTCGGGGGCTACGGCCCGGCCCGGACCCGGCGCGCCGAAGCGTGGCAGCGATCCTGCGTGATGACAGGCGACGGCATGGCCGGGCGTGACTTCAGTCATCGCCGGCGCCGCTTGCGCGCAAATGTCCGTCGCGAACGGACAGCGCGTGCGAAAGCGGCATCCGGACGGCAGCGAAGCGGCACTCGGCACCTCGCCTTCGAGAGCCGCGCGGCGGCGCCGGTTGCGCGGGTGGACCGCAGGGACGGAATCGATCAACGCCCGCGTATACGGATGCGCCGGTGCAGCGAATACGGCCTTCGCCGGCCCCTGCTCGACGATGGCGCCGAGATACATCACCGCCACGTCGTCCGCGAGATAGCGCACCACGGCGAGATCATGCGAGATGAACAGATAGGAGATCCCGATCTCGCGCTGGACATCCTTCAGGAGATTCAGGATCTGGGAGCGGATCGACACGTCCAGCGCCGCGACCGCCTCGTCCGCGACGATCAGCGCGGGATCCGCGGCGAGCGCCCGCGCGATGCCGAGGCGCTGCCGCTGTCCGCCCGACAGATGATGCGGCAGACGTGCGCGAAAATGTTGGGGCAGTCCGACCTGGTCGAACAGACGCGCGACCTTCCGCCGTCGCGACACCGCATCGCCGATGCCGAAATTCTGCAAGGGCTCTTCGACGATCTCCGCCGCGGTCATGCGCGAGTTGAGGCAGGCGAAGGGATCCTGGAACACCATCTGCACCTGCTGGCGCTTCCTGCGCAGCGTCTCGCCGGAGAGATTGCCGAAGTCCTCGCCATTGATGTGGACCGAGCCGGCCGTCGGCCGCAACAGGCGCACGACCATGCGGCCGATCGTGGTCTTGCCGCAGCCGCTTTCACCAACGAGGCAGAAGGTACGTCCGCGCGCGACGACGAAGCTGACGTCGTCGACGGCGCGAAGATCGCGCCGGCCGAACAATCCGAACGGCCCCTGCCGTGAGGTGAAGATCTGGGTCAGACCTGAGACCTCGAGGACGGCGCTCATGCCGGCACCATCGCGCCGGCCTTGCCCAGCCAGCATGCCGTCAGGTGCTCGTCAGCGCCCGACAACAACGGCGGCTCCGAGTGACACACCGGCATCGCCGCGCCGCAGCGCTGGCGAAAGGCGCAGCCCGTGCCGAGCGAGACCGGGCTCGGCACGCTGCCGGGAATCTCGACGAGACGATCGCGGATGCCGCTGTTGAGCTGGCCGATCGCCCCAAGCAGGCCGCGCGTATAGGGATGGGCCGCGGCATCGAAGATGCCGTTGACGCCGGCCTGCTCGACGATGCTGCCGGCGTAGAGCACGACGACCCGGTCGGCCATTTCCGCGACGACCCCGAGATCGTGCGTGATCAGGAGCACGGACGTGCCGAACTCGCGACGCAGATCGTCGATCAGGGTCAAGACCTGGGCCTGGATGGTGACGTCGAGCGCGGTGGTCGGCTCGTCGGCGATCAGCAATGCAGGGCGCAGGGCGAGCGCCATCGCGATCATCACGCGCTGCCGCATGCCACCGGAAAGCTGGTGCGGAAATTCGGAGGCCCGTCGCCGCGCATCCGGAATGCGGACGAGATCGAGCAATCCGACCGCCTGCCGCCGCGCGTCCGCCTCGGACACGCCACGATGCTCGACGATCACCTCCGCGATCTGCTCGCCGACCCGCAGCAGCGGATTGAGCGACGTCATCGGCTCCTGAAACACCATGGCGAGACGGTCGCCCCGGAGCTTGCGCAGATCCTCGGCCCCGAGCGTGACGAGATCGCGCCCCTCGAAGAGGATGCGACCGGAAGCGACCTGCATGACGCTTCGGTTGAGCAGGCCGATGATGGAGAGCGCGGTCAGGCTCTTGCCGCAGCCGCTCTCGCCGACGAGGCACAGCGTTTCACCCGGATCGATCGCAAACGAGACGTTGCGGACGAGCGGCACCGGGGTGCCTCGCGTGTTGAGTGTAATGGAGAGGTTCTCGACGGAGAGCAGCGGCGTACTCATCGCATCTCGCCTCCCGCAAAGCTCGGATCGAGCAGGTCGCGAAGCGCATCGCCGAGCAGGTTGGCGGCGAGCACCGTCATCGCCAGCATCAAGGCTGGGAAGCCGAGAATCCACGGCGCGATCTGCAGGAACTGCCGTCCCTCCGACATCATGTTGCCCCAGCTCGGCACGTCGGGCGGCGTGCCTGCACCGAGAAACGACAGGATCGATTCCAGGATCATCGCGGAGGCAAAGACGTAGGTCGACTGCACCATGATCGGCCCGGCAGCGCCGGGCAGGATGTGACGATGCAGGATGGTCACGGTACGCCCGCCACAAGTGATGGCGGCCTCGACATAGACGCGTTCGCGCAAGCTGAGAACGCTGGCGCGCACCACGCGCGCCATGCGGGGAATTTCCGGGAGGCTGATCGCCGTGACGATCACGATGGGCGAAGCGCCAATCAGCGCCACGAGTGCGATCGCGAGCAGGATCGCGGGGATCGCCATCACCGCATCCATCGCGCGCATTACGATCTTGTCGACGCTGCGGAAATAACCGGCGATGACACCGATGCACACGCCGATCAGCGTGGTGAGAACAGCAACGGCAATGCCGACCGACAGCGAAACCCGCGTTCCCACCAGCGCGCGGGCAAACACGGAACGTCCGACTTGATCGGTGCCGAAGGGCTCCGCCGGCGACGGCGGTTGAAGCCGGTTCAGCGGATCCAGCGCAGCGGGATCCGCGGTGATCCACGGGCTCACGACGGCCGTCACGCCAAAGGCGAGCAGCAGAACGCAACTCAGAGCCAGTATGGGCTGGCGAACCGGCAGGCTCGCGATCTGCGCAAACCGGTTGACACCGATGTCCGGCGCATCGAGCCCTTCTGCTGCGTGGGTCATCGCCATCGGCTCGTCCTGCATCAGTACCGGATCCGCGGATCGACGACGGCGTAGAGAATGTCGACCACGAGATTGACGACGACATAGACGAAGGCGAACAGCAGGATCAGGGCTTGCACCACCGGATAGTCGCGCCGGAGAATGGAGTCTGCGGTCAGCCGGCCGAGGCCGGGAATGGAAAACACGGTCTCGGTAACGACGACGCCGCCAAGCAGCGCGGCAAATCCGATGCCGACGACCGTGATGATCGGGACTGCGGCATTGCTGAGCACGTGCCGTACGATGATTTTGCGGGCCGCGAGCCCCTTGGCATGGGCGGTGCGGACATAATCTTCGCGCAGCACCTCCAGCACCGCAGCGCGCGTCACCCTCGCGATCAAGGCGATATAGAGGAAGCTCAGCGAGATCGCGGGCAGCGCGAGCGAATGCAGGCAGGCCAGCACGCCCTGCGACAGCGGCTTATAGCCCTGCACCGGAAACCAGTGCAGGCCGAGTGCGAGCGTATAGACAAGCGCGAAAGCGACGACGAAGACCGGCAATGAGAAGCCGAGCACCGCCCCCGCCATGGTCAGGCGCGCGACGAGCCCCCTCGGACGATAGGCGGCGACGAGGCCGAGCGGCACGGCTACGACGACCGCGATCGTGATCGTCATGAGAGAGAGAAGCAGCGTCGGCTCGATCCGCTGCGCGACGAGCTGCGAGACCGGGATGCGGCTGAACAGCGACAGGCCGAAATCGCCGCTCAGGATGCGGCCGGCCCATGCGAGGAAACGCGGCAGCAGCGGCAGATTGAGTCCGAGCGCCTGGCGCACCGCCTCCACCTGTGGCGGCGAGGCGAAGTCACCGGCGATCAGCACGGCGGGATCACCCGGCACGAGGCTGAGCAGCAGAAAGACGAATACCGCGACGGCGAGCAGCACGGGGATGGCCGCGAACAGCCGACCGACCACATAGCCGGTCATGACGAGCGCCTGCAAATGCGGACCGGCCATCGCCGGACGCCATCCAGCCCACGCACCATTGCCTCCCTGGCTGTAATTAAACGTTTTTCTAATGAAGCACGGAAGCTGGTCTATCGCAACGGTGTTGTACATTTCTCATGCTCTTTTGGCTTGCCTCCAGTCAATCCAACCAATACAAAAACGTTTAACAGGAGAATGGTTGATGCCGGCAGGGCCGTTGCCCACTATCCACGAGGTCGCCCGGCTCGCCGGTGTCTCCGTGGCCACCGTGTCGAAGACGCTCAACCGGTCGGGCAAGGTCAGCGAGCTCCTCCAGGCGCGCGTCAATGCGGCAGCACGCAAGCTCGGCTATGCACCGCATGCCAGCGCCCGCAGCCTGCGCAGCGGCGCAACGCGCATCCTCGGGCTGCTCGTGGCAGACCTCGCCAATCCCTACTTCCTGAAGCTCATCGAAAGCATCGAGCGGCTGTCGAGCGCCGCGGGCTATTCCGTCATTCTCTGCAACAGTGCCGAAGACCCCGGGCGCGAGGAGCGGCATCTTGCCATGCTGCTGTCGCAGCGCGCCGACGGCGTCATCGTCATCCCGACCCGGCGCGGCTGGAGCGGACGCCAGGCCGCGCTGGCGGACTTGCCGATGCCGGGCATTCTGGTGGACCGACGCATCGAGGGGCTCGACCTCGATTCGGTCACGACCGACAATGTCGCGCTGGGACGGCTCGCGGCCGAACATCTCGACGATCTCGGCCATCGCCGCATCGCGGTGATCATGGGATCGCCCGAGCATCAGATCGCGCGCCACCGCCTCGATGGCCTCAGAAGCGGCCTGGCCTCGCGCGGCACCACCCTCGACGAACGGCTGATCGAGAAGGACAATTTCTCCGAGGCCGCCGGCCATGCCGCCGCAATGCGGCTCCTGCGGCATGCACAGCGACCGACCGCGATCTTCGCCACCAACAATCATCTTTCGCTCGGACTGCTTCGTGCCATTGCCGAGAGCGGGCTCACCATTCCCGACGACCTCTCCGTCATCGCGGTTGACGAGCCTCCGTGGGCCGGCTTGGTGCGGCCGGGCATGACCATCGTGACGCAGCCATCCGAGGCGATTGCCCAAACCACGGTCTCGACCCTGCTGTCGCGAGTTTCGGAGGGACGTTCCGGCGTCGAGGGAGAGGCGAGATCGATCCAGCTTCAGCCGGCGCTGGTGGTGCGCGGGTCCACCGCCGCGATCCGGACATAGAGATGAGTGATGCGCCCGGCCTTGCGCCTTCCACCGGCATTCTTGCGCTGTCCGCCGTCGACGCCATTGCCGAGATTCGCAAAGGCCATCTGTCGCCGCTCGACGTGGTCGATGCCGCGATCGACAGGATCGAAGCGACGGATGCGGGAATCAACGCGATTCCGGTTCGCTGCTTCGAGGCCGCACGGGGTGAAGCACGGCGGCTTATGGAGAAAAAGGCGGCCGGTGAGGACTGGCCCCTGCTCTGCGGGCTTCCGCTCGCGGTCAAGGACAACACCGATGTCGCAGGCGTGCCGACCAGCGGCGGCAGCGCGCTGACGGCCCGCGGCGCCCCCGAGGTATCGAATCCCGCGATCGATCGTCTCCAGCGCAATGGCGCCATCGTCGTGGGCAAGAGCAATCTGTCGGAGCTCGGCGGCGCCAACACCACCAACGCGCTGTTCGGCGCGACGCGCAATCCGTTCTTTCCTGCGCTGACCGCGGGCGGCTCCTCCGGCGGATCGGCAGCGGCGCTGGCCGCGCATCAGGTCTATCTCGCCCATGGCAATGATGTCGGCGGCAGCCTGCGCACGCCGGCCGCATTTTGCGGTGTTGCGGGGCTGAGGCCCACACCGGGCCTCGTGCCGAGAAAGCCGCTCTCCGATCCGTTCGACACCGTTTTCGTCGAGGGACCGATGGCGCGGACGATTCCCGATCTTGCCTTGATGCTGGATGCGATGGCCGGCTTCCATCCGCCCGATCTGTTGTCGCGCGAGCATCCCGCATCGTTCCGCAACGCCGCCGCACGACCCGGATGGGCGGGGCGCATAGCGGTGTCCGAGGATCTCGGCCTGTTGCCGGTCGATCGGAACATTCGTTCCGCCTTCCGCGGCGCGATCGACCGGCTCCAACCCGCAGGCTGCAGGATGAGCGAGACCGCCCCTGATCTCGCCGGGCTGCCGCGCGTGATCCGCGCGCTACGTGGTCTCGCCTATCTTGCCACCTGGAGCAGACTTTGGCCGCAATCGCGCGCGGCCTTCACGCCCGAGGTGGCAGGCGACATCGCCCATGGTGAAAGCCTCTCCGCAACAGACATCGCGGCCGCGATGGAGCAGCGCGCGGCCATCTATCGCCGCATGCAGGACTTCTTCGGCGACATCGACATCCTGATCTGCCCGACCGTGCAGGTCGCGCCCTTTCCGGTCGAGATCATGTGGCCGGCCGAGATCGAGGGGACCGCATCGAAGATCTACATCGACTGGATCATGATCACCTATGTCTGGTCGATCCTCGGCTGCCCTGCGCTGGCGGTGCCCGCCGGCCGCGATGGGGCCGGCATGCCGGTCTCCTTGCAGGTCGTCGGCCCACCGCACAGCGAGGAGCGCCTGATCTCCTTCGCGGCGCGGATCGAGCAGGCGTTTTCCTCGCCGTCCTGAGGGAAAGGCGATGTCCCGCGGAACCTGATCTTTCACGCGCCCGTCGGTTGAATTCATGGCCTCGGAGCCCTATGCGTAGGCGCCATGGACACCCAGATGATTGCCGCCGAAAAGCCGCTGATGGCCCAGGCGCGCCCGCGCAAGCCGGCGCCGTTCCTCCCCATGAGCCGCGCCGAGATGAACGCGCTCGGCTGGGACGCCTGCGACATCGTGCTGGTGACCGGGGATGCCTATGTCGACCATCCGAGCTTCGGCATGGCGATCATCGGCCGGCTGCTGGAGGCGCAAGGCTTTCGGGTCGGCATCATCGCGCAGCCGGACTGGCATTCGGCCGAGCCGTTCAAGGCGCTCGGCAAGCCAAGAGTGTTCTTCGGCGTCACCGGCGGCAACATGGATTCCATGGTGAACCGCTACACCGCCGACCGGCGCATCCGCAGCGACGACGCCTATACGGCGGGCGGCGAAGGCGGCAAGCGGCCGGACCGCTGCACCATCGTCTACGCCCAGCGCTGCCGCGAGGCGTTCAAGGACACCCCGATCGTGCTCGGCGGCATCGAGGCCTCGCTGCGCCGGATCGCACATTACGATTACTGGTCCGACAAGGTGCGCCGCTCGGTGCTGGCGGACGCCAAGGCGGACTTGCTGCTCTACGGCAACGCCGAGCGTGCCGTGGTCGAAGTGGCGCACCGGCTCGCGGGCGGCGAAGCGCCGCGCGAGCTCGACGACATCAGGGGCGTGGCGCTGTTCCGAAAAGTGCCGGACGATTACACCGAGCTGCACGCCGACGATCTCGAGTCCGCCGACGAGGGCGCATCGCGCCAGAAGGGCTTAACCGTGATCCGCCTGCCGGCGCTGGAGCAGGTCGAGCAGGACAAGGAAGCCTATGCGCGCGCCTCGCGCGTGCTGCACCGGGAGAGCAATCCCGGCAATGCGCGGCCGCTGGTGCAGCGCCATGGCGACCGCGACCTCTGGCTCAATCCGCCGCCGATCCCACTCACGACGGAAGAGATGGACGCGGTCTACGATCTGCCTTACGCGCGCGCGCCGCACCCGTCCTATGGCGATGCCCGCATCCCCGCCTGGGAGATGATCAAGTTCTCGGTGACGATCATGCGCGGCTGTTTCGGCGGCTGCACCTTCTGCTCGATCACCGAGCACGAGGGCCGCATCATCCAGAACCGCTCGGAAGGCTCGATCCTGCGCGAGATCGAGCGCATCCGCGACAAGACGCCGGGCTTCACCGGCGTCATCTCCGACATCGGCGGCCCCACCGCGAACATGTACCGGATGGCGTGCAAGGATCCGAAGGTCGAGGCGGCGTGCCGCCGTCCCTCCTGCGTCTTCCCCGAGATCTGCCCGAACCTCAACACCTCGCATGACGATCTGATCCGGCTCTATCGCAAGGTGCGCGAGACCAAGGGCATTAAGAAAGTGATGGTCGCCTCCGGCGTGCGCTACGACCTCGCCGTCGAGAGCCCCGAATACATCAAGGAGCTCGTCACCCATCACGTCGGCGGTTATTTGAAGATCGCCCCCGAACATACCGAGCGCGGCCCGCTGGACAAGATGATGAAGCCGGGCATCGGCGCCTACAACAAGTTCAAGCGCATGTTCGACGAGGCGGCCGAGCGCGCCGGCAAGAAATATTACCTGATCCCCTACTTCATCGCGGCGCATCCGGGCACGACCGACGAGGACATGATGAACCTCGCGCTGTGGCTGAAGAAGAACCGCTATCGCGCCGACCAGGTGCAGACCTTCCTGCCCTCGCCGATGGCGACCGCGACTGCGATGTATCACACCGGCGTCAACCCCTTGCGCGGCGTGCGCCACGGCGGCAGCGACAAGGTCGAGGCGATCAAGGGCCTGCGCCAGCGGCGCCTGCACAAGGCATTCCTGCGCTACCACGACCCCGACAATTGGCCGCTGCTGCGCGAAGCCTTGATCGAGATGGGCCGCCGCGACCTGATCGGCTCGCAGCCGCATCAGCTCGTGCCAGCACATCAGCCGCCCGGCACCGGCAAGGCCGCCGGCACCAGGCGGCCAATGCGGCCCGGCGGCAAGACGCAGCGGTTCACGACCAAGGGCCTGCGGGTGATGAAGTAGCGGGCGAGCCGGATCTGGCACGGTTTGGTGTGGCGTCTTCGCGTCGGCAAGACGAAAGCTCGAAAACAACCCCATGCACAGTAGCCGGGGGCAGCAAGATCAACGGCTTACGAGCGCGATGAGATCGGCGCGAACATCGACCGCAAATCGAGGCATGATCGGCCCGGGGAAACGGTCAATTTCCGTTTTTACGAAATTCGCTTGATCGTCGGGCAAAACAGGCGTATGATGCCACGATCGCGGAACGTGGATGAGACGAACCCGTCCTGCTGCTCCGTATCGATAGCTTGAGCTCACCGCGCCGCGCCCGAATTTCTCCGGCTTGGCTTGCAGGTTCGCCACGAGCGCCCTGTTGCCCGTCCTCAACGCGCTGACGACGCAGCGGCCGCTGTGGCACAGCCTGGCGCAAGGCGACTGGGTGTTCGCCGGCATCGACGTGACGTGCTGGGCACTCGCACTGCTCCACGTTGTCCTGGCTGTTCGCACCGCCCGGAACCGATCCATTGTGCAATCGAAGCGCATGCCGCAGGTGCCGGTCGCCATTGCTTCAAGCGGTGCGGCAGAATGATCCATCTGCTTGCCCTTGGGCTGTGTCTGGCGGGCTTTGCTGCGCTGGCTTTCGCCACGCACCGCCAGCAGCGCGATATTTTCGGCAAGGCGCTGCCGCGGGTGACGACCTATGGACTTCGGGCTGCCGGTGCAGGGGTGCTGCTGCTGGCGCTCGGCATCCTCGTGGCCGCAAAGAGCTGGAGCGTGGGCCTCGTGATGTTCAGTGGTCACACCACGATGGCTGCCGCCATCGTGTTTTGTGCGCTGATCGGGTGGGGAAGACTGGCTGCCCGCACGGCGCGACGTCGACAGAATGATGCTCGCGTCCGCTCCGTCACTCGACGTTGAAGGTATTCGTTTCGTGATCAAGCTGGCCAGAAACGGTCGTGGATGCGGCAAATAGATGGTCGTGACCTTGTCTGCTTCTGGTCCAAAGCTGACCTTGCCGCGCTGCCTGCCTAGCGTCAGCTTTTGACCCGAAGCCGACTCTTTGTGATCATCGCCTCCAGTCCGCTTGGAAATGCCTGCCAAAGGCGGACCGAACGTCCGCAACGGCGATCGACTTCGTTAGGCTTTGACCCAAAGCGCTCTCGGTCGAGAGGTGGATAACCACCTTACGCAACCACATAAGTCACACATCCGCAGCGCGAGACCAGATGCCGAAAGGTAAGAAGAAGTTCGGACCATGCACATGCACCTGCGCTTTTCGTCAGCAACTGAATTGCATCAGGTTCAAATTGGGCGAATGCGACCAGAAGCCGATTCCGGGGACATTTACTGATCCTAACGCCAGATTTGGACATATCAGGCGCCCATTGCCCGTAGCGAAAAAGAAGCCGCCGCGCACTCAGGACGACGATCCAGCCTGGGCGATCTCTGCCCGATAGAGGATTACCCGAGTCGATTATTGACCCGAACCGGACATCGACCTGAGCGGGATGTCTACATCGAACGACAAACACTGCACCCTCGGCTAAATTATCATCCCTTACCGGCACTTCAGGTCGTGATATTGAGACCACGGGCGCCGTGAGGCGGCGGCTGTTTGAAAGGAAAGCTATGTATAGTCCTTCTCAACAACTCATTCACCTGGGCCTTGGCTTCATGGTCTCCCAAGCCTTGCGCGTTGCGACAGATCTCAACGTTGCGGATCGCTTGGTCGCCGGAGAGCGGAGCGTCGACGATCTGGCGGAGGAAACGCATTGTCACTGCGATGCGCTCTATAGGATTATGCGGCTTCTCGCCGCCGAGGGGGTCTTTAGCGAAACCTCGGCCCGCCGTTTCCAACTCACCGAATTGGGCGCAGCCTTGCTTTCCGACGCGCCCTCAAGTCCCCGCGACCTGATCCGAATGATGAACAGGGAGCCCTATCTCGCCTTCGCTCAGCTCACTCATTCAGTGCAAACGGGTTTGCCGACGTTCGAAACCGTATTTGGAAAGCCCAGGTTCGATTGGCTGGCGGACCATCCGGACGCGGCTTCGCTATTCCAGCAGGCGATGATCGCGCTTAGCCAAGGCGCCAATGAAGCTGTAGCAGAGGCGTGTGATTTTGGTGCGTTTTCTCAGATTGTCGATGTCGGCGGCGGCCATGGACAGCTGCTTTCGGAGATCCTAAAGAGACACCCTCACCTTTCCGGCAT
The DNA here is from genome assembly GCF_020193585.1 of Bradyrhizobium sp. IC3195. NCBI lineage: Bacteria > Pseudomonadati > Pseudomonadota > Alphaproteobacteria > Hyphomicrobiales > Nitrobacteraceae > Bradyrhizobium > Bradyrhizobium sp. IC3195. Next base: position 31,283 of record NZ_JADYVG010000031.1, read on the forward strand.
ATTGTTTGACCTACCGGCGGGGGTTGAGGCAGCGCGGGCTGATGCGGCAAGTTTCCCGCCACAGACCTCGTTCGTGGCCGGCAATTTCTTCAACGCCGTTCCAGCCGGTGCGGACGTCTATATCATGAAAAAGGCCATTCACGATTGGAATGACGAGCAAGCGGTACGCATCCTGCGCAATTGCCGAGAGGTAATGAAACCCCACGGACGAGTGTTAATTGCGGAGACTATTATTCCCCCGGGAAACGAACGAAATACGATCAAGCTAATCGATGCGAACATGCTTGTCGTTACGGGGGGCGTCGAGCGAACCGAGAGCGAATTTGCCGCTTTGCTTGCCGCCGCAGGTCTGCGGCTTGAGCGGGTCATTTCGACCGCCCGGGCGATCTCAGTTCTTGAGGCAAGCCGAGCCTGAAGTCTTCGAAAAAGCATCGGGTCATACATGCGCAACGAACCTTTAGATCGTCGAAACCTCTGCATGTCAGCCTTTGGCCCATCGCTGCGGCATCCCACGACCGAGGATATGTCGGCTGTCAAGGGTAGACCGGGCCTCACCTAAGCCGGGCCGGATCGCCGCGAATGACCCATTGCGGCCTCCGTGTTGCCAAGGAGGGGATGTGCCATCGGCAGCATTGGAGCGGATGAGCTGGCCGGTGCCAGCCGGCCCGGAACGCTTTCAATAGTATTTTCTTGAACAGATGGATCGACGCTCGATCGTCGGTGGAATCCGACAAAAAATGAGCTCCGTAGACGTCGTTGTTCCCTGCTTCAGGTATGGGCACTTCCTGCGAGAGTGCGTCGAGAGCGTTTTGACGCAATCCGGTCCCGAGTTGCGCGTGCTCATCATCGATGATGCGTCACCTGACAATACCGCGGAAGTTGCGCAAGAGTTACGGTGCTCCGATCCCCGCGTCGATTACCGCAGGCACATCTGGAATCAAGGTCTCATCGCGACCGCCAACGAGGGCATTGCCTGGGCGAGCGCCGACTATATGCTTCTGCTGTCTGCGGACGACTACCTGCTGCCCGGTGCCCTGTCGAGATCGGTCGATCTGATGGACAATCACCCTTCTGTCGCTTTCACCTTCGGAGGCGCGGTTGTTCTAGACCAGCGCGGGGATCATCCATTCTACAGAAGCTATTATGGAACGGAAGTGGATCTCCGAACGCGCATCTTGTCCGGACTCGAGGTTCATCACTCTTAGTCGTGCACAATGTATTGTGGTGTCACCGACCGCCGTGGTTCGCACGAGCCTGCAGAAAAAACTGGGCGGGTATCTAGCAGACTTGCCCTACGCCTCCGACATGGAAATGTGGATGCGGCTCGCCGCACATGGCGACGTCGGATTCATTGGTGCGGACCAGGCCGTGTATCGATACCACTCAGTCAACATGTCGAGTGAGCCTTCACCGGAGCTAAACCTGCTCCAACGCAAGGCGGCTATCGAACATTTCCTGAATGGCGGCGCCGCGATGCTGACAAACGATCTCAGGAACTGGTTGACCCGCCAATTGGCACTTGACGCGATCGTCCGCGCAAGCATTGCCTTCAACGAAGGAGCGATAGACACCTCAGCACGCCTTGCCGAACTTGCGTTGAGTATTGACCCAAGCGTTCAACATTCACGTCGTTGGTGGTTTCTTGCCTGCAAGAAGATTCTTGGATTGCGAGGATGGCAGCTGGTGCGGCCTTCAGTTGAGTTGTTCAGATCCATCTTCCGGAACGAGCGGCGCTGAGTAGCCGAGCTCGCTGCGACGCATAGGCTGCTCGCTAAAACCACTGGCGCATCATTTCCGCTTCTGGCCCGTAGCCGACGGTTCCGGTGGCTGTCGGCGCATCGGTTGCGGGGTGTAGCGCGGAAGCCGCTGAGATCGGATCCCATTGGCAGCATATGCGCCCATGGCCGACCCACGAGCGTCCTCCGCCAGGAGCCGCTTGTGGCCCAAGAGGGACATATCGGGTTGCGAAGCAGAATGCCTGCTCTCGTTCACCACATTTAAACCTTAAGATTGTACGAAGAGTGCTCACCCACGGGCCGCAGGACCATGCCAACAGCCTTCGTACAGAAGCCATCCGGTGACTTCGGGCAATGAAGGCCTGGCAGACCAGCTGCATCGTGGCTGTTCTCGCATCCGTGGGACTCTTTCTGGCCGCCGCTAACAGACCGGCCCCGACGTTGCCGGATCTCATGTCGGAAGCGGCAGCGAGCATACCGGCTGCAGCAAGCACAGCGGCCCCTGTGAACATAGTGACGCCTGCGGCGTACGCAGACGCAGCCGCCAGACTTGCGGCGGCGCTTCGGGCGGAACGAGCAGAGCCGGGCGCGGTGACGTCAACAGCTTCCGGGCCGCTGCGCACGGAAGCCGAGATTGTCGATGAACCCGTCGCGCCAAAGTTGGCCTCGTTGGGACAGGATGTCGTCCAATCGCTGCCGCCGGAACGCGATGCGTCCAACGGTGCTCCGAAAGCGGCGTCGACGCGGGATTTCCGTCATCTGGCCTACTACGTCTGGTCCGAACTGCCGCCCGCCGAGAAACCGGCGGAGATCGTCTTGCGTGCGTTCAGGGACATTCCGCTGGGAACGCCGACCGAAGAAATCAAGCGCGCTGCCGACGCGTTTGGTCTCGATTTCAATTTCATGATGGCGGTTGCCAAGATCGAATCCGGTTTCAACCCCAATCAACGCACCGGGTCCTATATCGGGCTGTTTCAGCTGAGCTATTATGAGTTCGGAAAGTTCGGCTTCGGGCAAATTCGCAGTCCGCGGGATAACGCCGTCGCCGCCGCCTACAAGATCATTACCGAGGGCGTCCTGTTCGAGTGGATCACCCACCGTAAGCCGGACATGAGCGATCTCTACCTGATTCATCAGCAGGGCTGGGAAGGCGCCGCCGAGCACATCAGCCGGCCCGCTCGCGCCGCGTGGAAATCGATGTGCGCCACCAGCGAAGGCAAGGAGAAGGGTGAGCGGTGGTGCAAACGCGCGATTTGGGGCAATGCACTTCCGGCCTTCAAGCGCACCTGGAAATCGGTCGACAACGTGACGTCAGAAGCGTTCGTCGGCATGTGGCGCGGCCGGGTCGCCGAATTCTACACGAAATATGTGGCGACTGCTGCGGCGGCGGCAAACCAATAAGTCGGTCGTCGGCAGCGCCGCGCATGCTTGCTTGTCTTTAGCGCAACTCGCCGGCCGTCGGCCTTTACCCAGGGTGTGTTGGGCCCTCACCTGAACGGGCTATTGAGCCGTGTAAACGCAACGAAACCCGATATAGACCGCGTGAAAGTCGGCCGATTTCCACTGTACGGCTGACGCTTTTGTCTTGTCCGCACCGTACCACCACGACCCGCCGGCCGTCAGTGCCTCATCGCCCCGCCGATCCGCGAGCCATTCCCAGACATTGCCACCCATGTCGTACAGACCGTTGACACCCCGCTTGGTGGTACCTACCGACGCATGCCGCGGCCAGCGATCTCTATCGGATGTGTTCATGCCGTCAGGTCTGTCGCCGACAGGATAAGGATAGGTGCGTCCACTTACGAAATCGTCGGTAGGATTCGCACGCGTTTCGGTATAGGCGGCTCTTTCCCATTCTTCCAGGGTCGGCAAGCGTCCGCCCACGGCTAAGCAGTAGTCACGAGCTTCGTTCCACGACACATGCACCGCCGGCTCATCTTCGCCGCCTGGTTCTCCGAACGGAGTCGCCCATGTCCAGCCGCTGCGACGGATCCAGCCGTCCGCGAATTCGTGTCCGCCTCCTTCCTGTTCGGCCGCGGTCTTCAGAGCTTTGCCAGCAGCGAAATTGCGAAACTGGCCGATCGTGACCTCGGTCCGGTCGATGGCAAACTTGCCCAGATTCTCGCGTTGGGCAGGATCGGCGAATGCAACGCCGGTAACGGCCATCAAGCCACATCGCAAAGCAATCAAGTGCCATTTCATGTATGAACTTCTCCTGTATTGCTTCCAGGTGAGAAGGGCAGGCGTCGACCCTGCGCGCCTGCCATTCATCGATCAACTCATGCGCTGACGCAATGCCGCCTGCGAACGGCGGATGACGCCCTGGTACATGCTCTGCTTGTCAGGATACCATTGCATCGACGCGAGATTGGCGAAACCGGGAATGCTTTCCATATGCCGTGCCATCCGCTGCCGCATGGATTGATCCGGCTGAGGACCGCGCAACGCGCCGACATTCTCGGCCGCGTGATCCGGGTTCGATGTCGCGGCAAGAACGGTCGTCACCGCCGGATGGCCCATGACCCATTTGATGAAGAACTGCGACCAGTTCTCCGCAGCGATATCGCGGGCAAAATCGGGCAGCGGCCGGCCCTCGACGATCTTGTGCAAGCGGCCTTTTTCGAGCGGCATATTTGTGAGCACGCCGACGCCCTTGTCGCTCGCCGCGCGAAGGACGCGCTCCTCGGCGTGACGATTGAAGATCGAATAGTTGACCTGGATGATGTCCACCAGATCCTTGTCGATCAAGCCTGCGAGAATGTTGTGATAGTCATTCTCGTGGACCGAGGCGCCGACATAGCGAATCCTGCCCTCTCTCTTCCATACGCGCAGCAGTGGCACGATCGCGTCGACATTGACCAGGCTGTGGCAGTGGAGCACGTCGATCTTGTCGCGCCACAGCCGAAGCCTCGACTGCTCCATGCTGGCCAAGGCGTGGCTTTCGTCGGCCAGGTAGTCGCCGGTCGACCAGATCTTGTTGCTGATGAACATCTGGTCCGTCACGCCCATGGCGCTGAGAAATCCACCGACGCTGACCTCGCCGGTACCGTAGAGCGGCGATGTATCGATCACCCGGACGCCGGCATCTATATATTTCCTGGTGACCTCTCGCAGCGCGTCACGATTGCTGCCCGGCAGCAGGTCAAAAGTCAGAAACGTTCCCAGTCCGAGCGCGGGCAGACTTTCGTTGGTGCGGCCGATCGTTCGGGTGAGTACCGGCCCCGCCGCAGCCGCACGCGATGCTGTGCCGGTTGGCGCTTGCGCACTGGCGCTCGAAACGCCGACTGCAGTTGCGTGAACAGCTGTCGCCGCGATGGCGCCCATCGCGGTGGCTGCGCCGAGAAACTGGCGGCGATCGGTCGCCGTCGGCCAATCCTGTGGTGTCTTGTCCATTGCAAATCTCCGTGATTTCGCCTGCGGCACTTGTCGCCTGCCAATAGAAAGGATCGACCTCTCGCTTCGTCGCGCGGGATTCTGATCAAATCACTCGGATCCTGACGCGACGATGCTCCCTTTCCGGCCTGCAAGGAATTGCGGTTCCAAGCTTGAATGTGTATTCAGGCGACGTCGCTGCGCAGGAAGTCGCGATGCACCGTGTCTTTGAGAATGCGTCGACAATCGATCGGTTGAGCTCCCGGCCGGATGGCTGGCGGCGCACCCAATGGGCGAACGGCGCATTCGAAACGGCGTACCGGCCGATGACCCCCATCGTCGAAGGACGCATCCTGTCGCCAAATCACCTCATCATGGCGACCCTGTCCGGCGGCGCCGAGCGACATGAAATCTCGGCCGATGGCGGGCATCGCTATGACGGGCCCGATCTGCCGTCGACCGTTTCATTTCTCCCGGCTGGCTGCGAACGACGACTTCGGCTTCACAATGTGGGTTGGCGATGGGCAGCGATCGCCCTCGACCCCGCCAAGATTTCAGCAATCGCCGGTGCATCGATCGAAGGACTGGGCCCCCTCTCGGGTTCGGAAGACAGCTTTGTCTGGAACATGCTCGCGGAGTTCGAACGAGTTGACGCGCTGGAGGGAGGTCTCGACGCGATCTATTGCGACACGATGAGCCTTGCTCTCGTTGTATACCTTGCACGCCGATACGGTGGTGCAAGAGTGAAGGATACATCGATCAAGCTGCCGGCGTGGAGGTTACGGCGCGTCACTGAATTCATCGACGCGCATTTGAGCGCGACAATTCGGATTGCCGATCTCGCTGATCTTGCGCAGCTCTCGGAAGGCCATTTCCATCGCGCATTCAGGGCAGCGACCGGGCAGACGCCGCTGGCATTCGTCCATGCGCGGCGTGTCGCGATGGCAAAACAACTGCTGGCGAGCAGCAAGCTTTCGGTGGCGCAGATGGCGCTACGCGTCGGTTTTCTCAGTCCCGCGCATTTTGCCCGCGTCTTCCGGTCAATGACCGGCCAGAGCCCATCCCAATATCGACGCTCATTCCATCTTTGACAGGGGAAAGTAACTCCTGACGCCCTGGTTTCGCGAGGCTTATGAATACAGGTGGCGACCACGTCCGTTGTTGGCCCATCGCTTCCGTCAGGGGCCTGGCGGCGAGTTCGTGGAACCAACGAGGGTGTCACGCGTTGCCGCGCTGCTCTCGAAGGTGACGCGGCTGAAGCCGGGCCGCCTTTGCTGGGCCAATCAAGACGGGAAAGCCGGGCGAGCCAAACCAGATGCGTCGTATCCGACTCGTGATCGCAGATCGCCGTCCGATCGTCTTGCAGGGTTTTGCCACGCTATTTGCGACCGAACGTGACTTCGAGATCGTTGCGTCCTGCATCAATGGAGCCGATTGTCTCGAAGCCGTCCGGACGTTGGCGCCGGACGTCGCGCTTGTCGAGGATGGATTTCCCGATCTGACGGCCGCAGCCATGCTGGCCGCCGTCAACGCCGAAAGCCTTCGCACACGGCTGGTCTTCTACACCGCATCGATCGCACGCGGCGATCTCGCTGCGGCCGTCGCAGCGGGTGCCTGCACCGCCATACCGATGCGCGAGGAGCCCGAAAACCTGTTGCAGTCGCTGCGGCTGGTGGCGCCGGCTGCGGACCGCAAGACCGGCAGTCGCGCCTTTGGCGAAAATAGCCTGGCAGCACTGACGGACCAGGAGCACAAGATTATCCGCCTGGCCGCCAGCGGCATGTCGAACAAGGAGATTGCGCGCCAGATCAAGGTCGCCCCAGCCAGAGTTGAGGCGCGAATCGAACAGATATCTGCGCAGCTTGGCATCAAAAACCGAACGGAGCTCGCAAGGTTCGCCCTGTCGCGGCTTTACGGCGGGGTCGGCGCGCTTGCAGCTCTGATCTGGGCCGTGCTCGACGACCTTCAATCCGCGAACGCGGCCGCGGCCGATCATGCGGGTGCCGATAACGTCACGGTCATGACCGCAGATGGCACCGGCGCGGTCGTGACGATCAAGATCACCTCCGCAAAAACGGCCCCTGCTCCGGGCAAAATGGCCAGAGCCGTCCGTATCGAGAACTCCCCGGCCGACATGCCGACGCGAGCCGCCAAGCTCATCGAAGCCCGAGCCGATATTGCTGGCAGCACGATCACAGTGCCGCCACTCAATCCTGCAAGGCCGGGCTTGAGCAGCGCCGGCACGTTCATGATGACGGCAGTCGGAGTCTCGCTCCTGAGCAGTCACGCCCAGGCGTTCACTGCTTGGGACAGACCGAGCGATGTCTTTGCGTGGGCTGACGCGAACGCCCCCCGCGAGTTGGTCGCCCTCGATAGTCCCGGCAGGCCCGATCTCGACGGCTTCGACAAGCTGCCCTGGCTCGATCCCGACACACACCATGAACCATTTGAAGCTGCTCGAGGCGACGCCATGGCCAGAGCCGACGAGGTTCAGATCATCGATGCGGCCGCGCGCGAGGACGGCTTCGGCGACAACGGCAACCCTCATATCGGATCCGGCGCCATCGACGCTCTGAGTGATCATGGCGGCTTGGAACAGGCGGCCGCAACGGGCGCGAGGAATGCCGAACGCGCCACGACACAGGCAGCGGCGATCGACGCACGCGATCATGGACAAGCGCAGCGCGATTTGCACGCTTCGGAAGACGGCGCAGCAGCCGGCAAGCCGGAGACCGAGCACGGGCCACCCGACCACGCATCAAGCCAGGGAAAATCGCACGCTTCGGAGAAGGATGCAGCAGCCGGCAACAAGCATGCCGAGCTCGGCCCGCCGGAGGGCGATTCCGCTCGTGGACAATCGCAGCGTGATTTGCATGGTTCGGAAAACGGTGCAGCGGCCGGAAAGCATCAGGACAAGCAGGGCTCGACCGGGCACGACTCCCATCATGGACAATCGGATCACGCTTCGGAACCCGGTTCCGCAGCTGCCAAGCAGCTTGCCGACGATGACGGACCCGCAAGCCATGCCAATTCCGGCCAATCGCAGCGTGACTTGCACCAGGCGCATCCAAACGCTTCTCAAAATCCGCATGCAGAGCCGGGCCAAAAGGCTGACGGCCACAACCCGGCGAACCACGGCGCCGGTGCAGCACAAGCGGCTGCCGCGCCCGGGGCCGGAGATTCCTTTCATTTCAGGAACGATATGCCATCGGCCAAGGGTTCGGATCATCGCGAGAGTGGCTATGGCACCGACACGGCAGAACACGGCCCGCACCGCGCCGGACATCCCGAACTGTCGCTGATCCCAGATGCAGACCTGATTGGCCATTCGCACGCGGAGCAAAGCGCCGTTGATCACGCGAGGGGCGTTGAGCATCATCCAGTGCATGATTGGTTTGTGTAGCTGACCAAGCAGAAGCTGCCAAAGCAAGAGGACGAATGACGCCGCTTCGCTCGACGGTCTCCCGCGCGGCCGCCGCGGGCTCAGCCGGCGTTAACCATGGTCGACGGTTCCGGTCCCAGCGAAATCGCTTCGAAGTTTCTTAAATCTTGCTGGGTACTCCTCCTGGGCGTGGCGACCTGGGAGAAGACATGAGCAAGCGGGCCAAACGCCGGAAGGTCGAGACGATCGCACTGCCGATGGCAGCGAGAGTCGGAATTGGCGCCGTGGCCATCGCAGCATTGGGGTATGGCCTGCTGGCTCGCCCGGGAAACGTGCAACCGGTGCGGAAGCCGTCCGCGCCCCAGGCCATGGCATCGTCAACGCCGGTCTACGTGGCACCGCAGGTTCACGCAGCAGCGCCCGCGCCGCCCCCGGTTCCTACTCCGGCGCCGCTGGTCGAACCGCCCAAAGCCGACGCCGAAATTCCCGGAGCCTTGGTCCGGCAGGTGGTCGACTATGCCAGCCGCCAGACGCCGGGCACCGTGATCATCGATACCAACAACACGTTCCTCTATCTCGTCCTGAGCGACACGCAGGCGATGCGCTACGGCATCGGTGTGGGCCGCGAAGGTTTTGCGTGGTCCGGTGAGCAGACCGTGGCGCGCAAGGCAGAATGGCCGGATTGGCGCCCGCCTGCGGAGATGGTCTCGCGTCAGCCCTATCTGCCGCGGTTCATGGCGGGCGGGCCCGGCAATCCGCTCGGCGCCCGCGCGATGTATCTCGGCGAGACCGAATATCGAATTCACGGCACCAACAAGCCCGAGACGATCGGCAAGCGGGTGTCGTCCGGCTGCATCCGCCTGACCAACGAGGACGTCGTCGACCTCTATGAGCGGGTGAAAGTCGGCGCGAAGGTGATCGTGCTTCCGACGAATGCGGCCCGTCGACCGTCCCAGGGTACGCCGCCCGATGCCGCATCCCGATCTCCGGACCCGGCGTCGCCATCGAACCGGCCGTCGGCAACGAGCGCACAGGTGCCGTCACCCGGACCGAAGATCGCCGAGGTGCAGTAGTTCGGTCCTTCCTCCTGGCTCTGCCCCGAGGACAAAGAGCAATTCAAGTCGTCACTTCACGTCGATAGCCACGGCCGAACAGACCATCTTGCGCGACCAAAGCCGGTCTGCGTTGGCAAGATGCGGCACCGAATTAACCCTATCGACAAATGATTGCCGTTAGGCGGCGGCCGCCGGCAAAGTTGCCTCATTGACGCGCAGAATTTTCAGCGGCGCTAACCTGGGTCAGAGGCGCGTTATGCTGAGAATGGCGTTGTTGGGCCTCCTCATCCTGTTGAGTGTGGGAATGCTGTCGGCCATGGAGCTGAGCGCTCCACCGCGTCGCATCGCCGCCACGGTCCAGCCGCCTGCCGAGCAGAACGCAAGCATCCCCGCTTCGCACGATGCGCTGGCGAAGGCCGATCGCCTCGAGGTTGCCGCTGAGAGCCGCGCGATGCCGACACAGACCGCTTCGGTGGATAACCCGGTTGCTCCGCAGGACGTGCATGTCCGTTCATTCGCGCCGACGCCGATCGTCCGTCCGCGCAGCAAACCGAAACGGATCGCGACCGCTGAACCTCCCAAGCCGAAGCCAAAGGCATTTGGCGTCAAACGAGCCGCCACTGTTCAGCGCGCAAAGGCCGCCAACGAGACCGAGCAGTGTCGCCTCAAGGCGTTCGGCGGCCTGCTCAAGGCTTTGAACTTGACCGGCTGCGAAATCTGAGGCCGCCTCCAGGAACGTCTCGCAAACTCTTCCGATCAGCCATATGTTGCCCGCATGAAAAAGATCGGATTTCTCTCCTTCGGGCACTGGACGCCCTCGCCGCAATCCCGGACGCGCTCGGCGGCGGATACGCTGCTGCAATCGATCGAGCTGGCGGTCGCGGCCGAACAGCTCGGGGCCGACGGCGCCTATTTCCGCGTGCATCATTTCGCGCGGCAGCTGGCCTCGCCGTTTCCGCTGCTCGCGGCCGTCGGCGCCAAGACCAGCCGAATCGAGATCGGCACGGCCGTGATCGACATGCGCTACGAGAACCCGCTCTACATGGTGGAGGACGCCGGCAGCGCCGATCTCATCGCCGGCGGACGGCTGCAGCTCGGCATCAGCCGCGGCTCGCCAGAGCAGGTGATCGACGGCTGGCGTTATTTCGGCTATCGGCCGACCGAGGGCCAGAGCGATGCCGACATGGGGCGGCGCCATACGGAGGTCTTCCTCGATCTCCTGCGCGGCGAAGGTTTTGCCGAGCCCAACCCGCAGCCGATGTTTCCCAATCCTCCCGGGCTGTTGCGCCTGGAGCCGCATGCGCCGGGCCTGCGCGAGCGGATCTGGTGGGGCGCCGGCTCGAACGCCACCGCGGTGTGGGCGGCGCAGCTCGGCATGAACCTGCAGAGCTCGACGCTGAAGAACGACGAGACCGGCGAGGCCTTTCACGTGCAGCAGGCGGCACAAATTCGCGCCTATCGCGCGGCGTGGAAGGAAGCCGGCCACAGCCGCGAGCCCCGCGTCTCCGTCAGCCGCAGCATCTTCGCGCTAATGGACGAGCGCGACCGCGCCTATTTCGGCGGCGAGCGCGGCAGCGAAGACCAGATCGGCTTCATCGACCCGCGCACGCGCGCGATCTTCGGGCGGAGTTATGCGGCCGAGCCCGACGTGCTGATCGAACAGCTGCGCCAGGACGAGGCGATCACCGAAGCCGATACGCTGCTGCTGACGATCCCGAACCAGCTCGGCGTGGATTATTGCGCGCATGCGATCGAGGCGATCCTGATGCATGTCGCGCCGGCGCTGGGGTGGCGGTGACCTGAAAGGCGTGACACGACCGCAAGTCGTGATTGACTTCATGCACCACCGACGCCAATGATCCCCCGGGGCATTGTTGGACTGATCGGGGGTTGAATGGGCTTGCGTCCAGGAATTTTCGTTGCAGCATTCTTGCTAGCGGGGTGTGCGTCAGGGCCGATGGGCAGCTCGGCGCTGACAGAGAACGTCAAGGCCAACACTGCGCGGCTTGTCATCTATCGCTCGTCCGCCCTCGGTTTTGCGATCCAGCCAAATTATGCGGTCGATGGAAACGTCGTTGGAGGCAGCCAGGCTGCAGGGTTCGTCGCCTGCGAGCTGCCTCCGGGCCGCCACGAGGTTGCGGTCAACAATCTTCCACTGAGTACCAACCTGTTCGGGCAGGGAAGCGAGAAAGTGAGCCTCGATCTGCGCGCCGGCAGCACCACCTACCTCTCCGCCCAGCCACAGGTGGGAATCATCACGCCCGGTGCGATCACGTTGGTTCAGGTCACGGAAAGCCAGGGTCGTGCCGACGTCGCCAGCTTGCATCAGAGCAACAGCTCATGTGGCAAGGCGTGATCTGAGGCTCTCCGCGGCCGAAACGCGGATGAAACGCCTTATTCTGCAAATCGTCTTGCGCCTTGGTCGCTATGCGGTGCTTCCCGTCGTCGCGCTGGCATGCACGATTCTCGCCATCTGGCTGATGATCATGGACCGCTACACGATTGCGGCGCTGGCCACGGCACCGATTGTGTTCACAAGCTCCATGGCCACCATAGCACTCGCAATTGGGCTCCTGTTCCTGCCTTCGCGCAAGCATGGCGGTTTCGAAGCCGACGAACAGACCGCCCCGGGGCTTTGGGCCGCATGGAGGGAGCTCGATCGCAGTTTTGTCAGATCGAACCGCACTCTGCTGGTCGACACCGATTTCAACGCTTCGATCTCGGAAGAAAGCCGGTATGCGGGCGTGTTCGGACAGCATGTCACGATGACCATTGGTCTGCCATTGTTGATGATCCTGGACCAGCGATCGGTTCGTGCCGTTATCGCTCATGAAGTGGCGCACGCCCGGCTTCGGCACACTTCGGGAGGCACCAACCTCGCCGATTTCATGGCGGCCGCGGAGAACGTTTTCTTCTACGCCGATCCGGAGCACACGATTACCGGATACATTGCTCGCATCCTACTCCATTCCCTGCTCGAAAGGCTGGAGAAGGAATACAAGGCATTGTCACGGGAGAACGAGCTTGCCGCCGATCTGGAAGCGGCCGAGCATGTTGGACGCGAGGAGATGGCACGCGCGCTGGTGATGATGGAGGTTTGTGGAGCACGTCTGGCCGATCTCGTCTTCGCTCCCCTGCAGAAGGAGGTGCTCGGCGCAATCAAGGCGCCATCGCCGCCATTCGCGCGAATCTTAGATCAGATTTCAGCTATAAGAGCGCCCGGATTCATGACCGCCGCCGTCGCCAGTCTGAGCCGCCAGCACGATCCCGATTCGACACATCCGCCTTTTGGCCAGCGGTTGGCCAGCCTCGGATACATCGACGTACCTGACGTTGGCGAGATACAAATGTCCGCGGTTGACCAACTTCTCTCACCGGACGCTGCCAACCAACTCACCTTACGATTCGATGAGGAATGGCGGAAGAAGGTCCAGGAGTGGGTCAGCGTCGGCAGATGAACGTGCGGGCTCTGGCCGAGCGAACAATTGCTCGACGATCTTCGTGTGTCCGTGCTAGCTCTTGGGACCGGCGGCAGGATCACGCGAGCTGGACAGTGTTATGCTATCCTGTCTCCTCCACAGCGAGCTTGCCGCCATTCGCCGGGTCGCGCGATGAATCAGCGTCTGTCACTCGTCAGTCTCGTGGTCGCCGACTATGATGAAGCGATCGCCTTCTTCACGCGCGCTCTGGATTTCGAGCTTTGCGAGGACACGCCGCTCGGCGGCGGCAAGCGCTGGGTGGTGGTGCGGCCGCGGGGCAATCCTGGTTCTGGCCTGCTCCTGGCGCGAGCAGACGGGCCGGCGCAGACGGCGCGCATCGGCGACCAGACCGGCGGGCGCGTCTTCCTCTTCCTGGAAACGGATGATTTCGAGCGCGATCATGCGCGCATGGTTGCCGCCGGCGTGCGTTTCGTCCGGCCGCCGCGGCACGAGGCCTATGGCGTCGTCGCGGTTTTCGAGGACCTATGCGGCAACCGTTGGGACCTCATCCAGCCCTCCAGCCGCAGTTGACGCCCGACGACGCCGCTTCCGCGACGCTCACCCCGTCTTCGTCCCCGTGATGACGGCCAGCGCCTCGACGAGGCGGTCGAGATCGGCCTCGTCGGTGAAGAGCGCCGGAGTCACGCGGATGCACTGGCCTTTGGCGACGCCGGCGCGGCGCACCGTCATGATCCGGTAGCTGTCCCGAAGCTTCGCAACGATGGCCTCGTTGTCGGTCTTGCCGGTCTTGCCGGCGAGGCGGAACGACGTGATCGCGCCATATGAGCCGGCCTCATCCGGCGTCAGGATCTCGATGTCCTTGAAGCCGCGGACGCGGCTCACCCAATAATCGCGCAAGTGGCGCAGGCGCGCTTGCTTCGCCGCCGCGCCGATCTCTTGATGCAGCGCCATCGCCGTGGGCACCGTCAGCATCGTGGCGAAATTGACCGTGCCGGTATGCACCCGCGAGCGGATATCGCTTTCCGGAAAATCCTCGTCGCACATGTTGCGGTCGATGGCCGCGAGGCGATCCTTCCTGATGTAGAGGAAGCCGACGCCGAGCGGCGCGCCGATCCATTTGTGCAGATTGAAGCCGACGAAATCGGCCTCGAGCTCGCTCACCCGGAAGTCGAGCTGCCCCCAGGAATGGGCGGCATCGACGATGGTGTCGATGCCCTTGGCCTTGGCCATGCGGGCGATCTCGGCGACCGGCATGACGAAGCCGGTGCGGTGGCTGACATGGGTCAGGAGCAGAAGCCTCGTCTTCGGGTTCGCCTCGATGGCGCGGGCATAGGCGTCGAGCACCGCCTGGCGGGTGGCGGGCTCCGGCACGTCGAACTTGACCACGTTGACGCCGCGGCGCGCCTTCAGCGCGTTCATCGCATATTGCATCGAATCATAGTCGAGATCGGCATAGAGCACGCCGTCGCCCGGCTTCAGCCTGTTGTAGCCGCCGATGAGGAGCTGGAGCGCTTCGGTGGCGCCGCGGGTGAGCGCGATCTCAGCTGGAAGCGCGCCGACCGCCTCCGCCACCTTGGTGCGCACCGCCTCGAAATCCGCACCCGCACGCAGCCGCGCGTAATAGGTGTTCTGATAATTGACCATGTCGGACTGGCGGATGAACTCGCGCCGCACGGGCTCGGCCATGATGCCCCAATAGCCGTTCTCGAAATTGACGATGTCCGGCGTCACGGCATAGAGCCCTTTCACGGCCGCCCAATAGGACTTGTCGGTGGCGATGGCAGCCACTGAGCCGGTCGGCTGCGGCGGAAGTCCCTCGGCGGCAAAGGCCGGGCCCGCAAGCGGCGCCACGGCTGCTGCCGCGAGGCCCTTGAGCATCGCGCGGCGGTCCGCTGAAATCGTCCTGATTAGTTGCATGTCAGCTCTCCCCAGAGCGTTTGCGAGCGAAGCGGCGTCGGAATCGCATCGCGAAAGTGCCAAACGACGATCCAGAGCTCCGTTCCGACGTCACCGGACGAGGCAGGCTCTGGCGCGCGGGACAAGAGCAACGGACGATGCAGCGGAGATGACCGGAGCGTGACAATGTGATGATCGGAAGCCGATGGCGACGGCGCGGCCGGAGCACCGGCCTCGACGCGCGCGAGCGGATGTGGGGTCCGGTTTCTTCCTTTGTCCGGAAACCGGAACCTTCACATTCATTGCAGGTAGCCGATGAGATAGATGCCGCCGCCCAGGACGATGAGCGCGGGCACCGCCCAAAGAATCAACACAGGCATTTTCCTCTCCTCCAGTTGAGTGCTCCCGGTGAGAGAACGGGAAAAAACGGCAAACGTTCCGGGTTTTGCCGGAACGGCGCAGCTGATGGCGAGTTCATTGCAGCGCCGCATGCAGCGGCGAGGGAGAACGCAATGAAGAAGCTCATGTTGATTTCGGCCGCCGCTCTGCTCGTGTCGACGGGCGCGATGGCACAAACCACCGTCACCACCACGACCGGAGCCGGGCACGGCGCGGCCGTGCAGATCGAACCGGAGTACCGCACCAAGATCCGGTCCTACGTCACCGAGCGCAAGATCCGTCCGGTCGAAACGCGCGAAAAGATCGTCGTCGGTTCGCCCGTGCCGAGCGACGTCGAGCTCGCAGCCGTGCCGAGTGACTGGGGTCCCTCGCTCACCAAGTACCGCTACGTCTACTCGGGCAACCGCGTGATGTTGGTCGATCCCGGCAGCCGCATGGTCGTCCAGGAGATTGACTAAACCGCCGCACGGCGGGTCGTCGAGGCGACCCGCCCGTGCATTCTTTCGATAGCTCGTTTGCGGTAGCGCCTGATGCCGATCGTTCGATACGTCGTATTTGCAAGCATTTTCGCGGTGGCGCTGCTCTTGTTGCTGGATCGCTCTCTGCCGCAGCCCGCGGAGCGTGCTGCCGGCCCGGAGGCCGCTCGGGCCACCATTCGCATCCACTCCGCACGGGCGCTGCCTGAAAAAATCATCTTCGACACATCCACTCGGATCGCCGCCACCGTCTCCACTCCCCTGCTCGCCGCCGACGCGCCTGATCGCGGTACGAGCGGCGCATTGACGATGCTTGAAACGCGAACGCCGGACGTCGCGGCATCTCGGCGCGACACGGCGCGCGCAGCCGGTCTGCATTCGAATCGGAATGGCCGCGCGGCTTCCTCTCGCCTCTCCACGCGTCAGGTGACGGCCGGAGCATTCTGAGAGCCGGCGATCGTAGCGAACGCGACTCCATGGCCGCAGCACCAGATGAACGCTGAATGAATAAAAGCTGTGCGCTTCGCGTCGCGGAACTGTCTCAGGCTGAATCGAAGCGTCAACGTGTCCGACACAAGGAACGTTTCCGCGATTGCCAATTTATCCCGGGCCTGATTGGCGATTTGATTTTTGGAAACCTGGAGGAAATGCACATGAGGATCCTGAAGCTCTCTGCGGCTGCGGCCGCGCTGCTGGCCGGCACGGCGCTCGCCGTTGCGCAATCGAGCTCGACGGTCGGCACCGGCGGTTCATCGGCCGGCGGCGGCACCAGCTCTTCGACGGTGGGCACCGGTGGCTCTTCGGCTGGCGGCAGCGGGTCAGGCTCTGCTTCGACGCTCGGCACCGGCGGCTCTTCGGCCGGCGGCGGCACCAGCTCTTCGACCGTCGGCACCGGCGGATCGGCGGCCGGCAGTGGCTCGGGCAGCGGCTCGGCCTCGACGCTCGGCACCGGTGGTTCATCGGCGGGCGATGGCAAGAGCTCATCCAGCGTCGGCACTGGCGGCTCGGCTGCGGGCGGCTCGACAGTTGGCCAGTCCGGTTCGTCGAAATCGCCCGGCATGGGCGACGGCAAGTCCGGTAGCCACGCCAGCGACATGGGCCTCGAAAAGGGCAAGGGCCATAACAAGGACGAGTGGAAGAAGGACAAGAACTAGTGCCTTGACCAGGAGCGGCAGCGATGCCGCTCCTTCGTCTTTGTTGGAGGAGAACTCGCATGAACAGATCAATCATTGCGATCGCAGCGTTGGCACTGACCTTTAGCGCAGCTCAGGCGGCTACTATGGAAAAGACCGGCAAGACGGCGTCGGGCGAGACGTGCAAGGTGACGGTGGTGAAGCATGCGGACGGCAGCATCACGGCCGCGGGCGCATCGGGTTCGGGCACGACGGGCTCGACCGCATCGAGCGGTTCGCTGTCGAGCTCGAGCTCTGCCGGCGGATCGTCGGTCAATGTGCAAGCGGGCGGCGGCCACGTCTCGAGCTCCTCGTCGACGGCGGGTGGGCCCGGCTCCACCAGCGCCAGCACCATCACCGTCAACGGCTGCACGATCTCGACCTCGTCGCCTTAAGGCATAGAAAGGATTGAAAACATGAGAACACTCGTTACGACCTCGGCGGTCGCGCTTCTGCTTGCCGCCACTTCACCATTGCTGGCGCAGACCAGCATCACCGGTGGCAGCGGCGGCTCGGCTGCAGCGGGCGGCACCTCCGCCTCCACCGTCGGCACCGGCGGAACGTCCACCTCGGCGACGGGCCGCACCGGCTCTTCGATCGCGGCCGGCGGAAGCGCCGCTACCGTCGACGGCAAGACCAAGACCGGCGTCAGCATGAACAAGGGCAACGGTCCGGTACTGAACTCCAACGCCCGCGCGCAAGCCCATGATGGCGGCACGTTCAGCCGCTCGCACACCCGCACCAAGGTCAAGGCCGGCGAGCAGGTCGGCTCGACCACCAAGACGATGTCGCATGTGCCGGGCTCGAAGCCGACAATGTCGAGGACGACGACGACGGTCCGCTAGCATCGCGCGGCTCTATTCCTCACCACCTGCTGCCCGGCTTGGCCCGGGCAGCTTTTCCGTTTGCGACTTTCCGTCTTGCGAGCCGGCTCAGCCACCACGCAGGCTGTGGCTGATCCGGGTGACGACGGCATCCCATCGCCGCTTCTGGGCGGCCGGGTAGTTGATCAGAACGCAGTGCACGTAGCCGCGCGCGAAATTGCAGCGGTTGTACCAGATCTTGTCGCGCTTGATGCTCGAGACCACGAAGAAGTTCGAGCTGATCCGTTTGTAGATGATCCCCGTCGGCGGATTCTTGCTGGCGAGGAATTCGGCCGGCGACAGACCTTGCCGGTTCTCGACGGCCTGAACGGTGAGATCTGCACTGCCGTCGGAGCTGCGAAACTGCTGCCCATATCCGTCTGGCTTGCCAGCCGGCTCGGCGAAGATCGAGGCGGGAATGTCGACCGTCGTTCCGGATTCCGGGATGCGGTAAGTCCTCCAGCCGCTTGCCGAGGCGATCGAGGATGTCGCACAGAGCGCGATGATTGCGGCAAGCAATGTCTTCATGTCCGCCCCGTCATTTGCGCGGCGCCAGTTGCAGCTCCATCAAGGCCATCCTTTGCAGGTTGGAGACGTCCCGCTCGCCAGCGCCGGCGGTGCGCAGGATGGATTCGGCGAGCGCGTTGACATGCGAGGAATGCACGGGATCCGGCAGGGTCGCAACCGCAGCTTCCAGCGCGGTCGTCATGATCTCGATCACCTCGGGAGAAAATTCGGCGTTGGAAAAATTCTTCATCGCGTGCGTCGGCCGCTTGTGCGGGTCGTGTTCAACGCCGGGAAAAACCGGAAGTTCCTGGATGGGCACGGTCCCGAGTACTGGGACCGTCGGCAGGTCGGCAGCTCACGCAGCCGGCTGGTAGCCGGTGAGCCGAGCGGGCTCGGCATGCTCGTTTGCAACGCTCTGCACCCTCGCATGGCTGCCGATGACGAGACCGGCGAGCGAGAGCATCAGGCCCAGCGCGAGCGGCGCGAACAGGGCCTCTTCCTGAAATAATCCGTTGAGCAGAACGACGAGCACGCCGAAGCCGGCGAGACCCTGCGTCAGATATCCCGACGACGCGTAGAGGCGCCAGGCCTTGAGCGCCATCGCGAAATAGAAGGCCAGCGGCACGAAGGCCGCGATGCCCATCTGGTACAAGAGGACGCCGATCGCGCTTTCGACCGCGCCGTCGATCGTGCCGGCCGCCTGCGCAGCGCTCCAATCGATCGAAAAATAGCTGTCCGACAAATTGCCGCCGATGCCGAGGCCCCGGCCGTAAGGTCTCTGCACGAATCCGTCGAGGCCGCCCATCAGGCCGATGACGTGATAGTCGCCGATCTGCAGGCCGATGCGGATCGCCAGGATCGCAAAGGCGATCATGCCGGCGAACCCCAGCAACAATGTCGCTACGGCACCGATGAGGCGGGTCCCGATCCAGCCCGCAGCCACGAAGATGACGGTGATGAGCGCTCCCTTCACGCTGCAGAAGACCAGCAGCGGCAGGGCTGCCAGGGCGAGCAGCGGGCGTCCGACCGAGAACAGGAACAGGGCGAGAAAGCCGATCCCGTAGGCGAAGCTGATCGGGTGCATGTTCGGGCCGTGAACGCGCAGCATCTTCGACAGGCCGAAGCCTTCGAGCAAGGGCGTGTTCAGGAAATCGAAGCTGAAACGATCCTTGAGTGTGACGGGCACGTTGCCGGTCTGCCGCATCTGGGTTTCCCAGACGCCGGAATGGGTCGCCTTGAGCTCGTCGAAGCCCCAGAACGTATGGCCGTTGGTGACGGCCAGCCAGACATCGCGCAAGACGAGCTCGACATAGCCGCACAGCATGAGGATGACCGCGAGCGCGACCAGGAACGGCGTGATGCGCACCTCAAAGGTTGCCGCGGTCAGGAGCGACAGCTGAAACAGAAACAGCGGCAGAACGATGTTGCGCAAATAGACCGCCGCCGGCTGCCCGTCCTGGACGAAGCCGATCGCGAAATAGAGCGAGACGACGGCGAGGGTGACGACGCCCCAGCGCATGATCTGATTGATTTCCCTCGACTGACTCCTCCGGCCGAGCACGTAAAGCCCGAACGTCGCCAGCCACATCACGGAGCAGAGCAGGAAATTGTAGCCCTTGATGAAGTCGAGATCGGAGGGCAGCGGCACCAGCGGCGACAGCACGGAGACAAACAGGTTCTGGAAAAACAGGACGAAGATCGCGACGGCCGGCGCCGACGTCGGGACCGCAACGACGATGGCGATGCCGATCAGGACCTCGATGGTGATGGCCAGCGCGGGATTGGCGAGGTGCAGAACCGGCGCAGAGCCGATCGCCGCGATGGCGATGCAGAAGGTCGCGGTCAACTCGCGCCAGGCCGGAGGTGGCGGCGCGGCCTGCACGCTCTGGCCTTGCGGTGAGTACCCGGCGCTCATCAATCGTCCTTTGCCATCGCGCCGGACACGATAGCCGCGCGAGGGGTAAGGATCCGTTAACGATCGCGGCGCACAGCGGGAGCCCGTTCAGGCCGGCCGGGCGCGCCGAGCAGCGCCCGCATCACGTCGGGATCGGGCTTGCCGGTTGCGGCATCGACGAGGCCAAAGCCTTGCTCCAGTTCCCAATGCGCCCAGCCCCAGCAATGCGCGCGAGCATAGGCAGTGACCTCCGCCAGCCAGCGCAACCGGCTCTGCCGGGGGGCGCCGGCTTTCAACACGCCGAACTCATTGACGACGATCGGCCGCGAAAATTGCTGCTGCCATGCGAGCGCGGCCGCGAGCCAGCGATCGGCTCCCGGCTTCTCCTTGGTGGCGGCAATCGCGGTATCGAGCATGGCGAGCGCCTTGACAGCGGCCCTAGCCTGCAAATCCTGCCGAAGCGCCTGAACCTTGGGATCGCCGGCATTGATCGGATAAGGCAGATCCATGATGTCGTGCAGCGGATCGCGCGCGTCCCAGTGGCCCTGGTGGGTGAACACCATCGGATCGTAGAAATGGATGGCGTAGATGACGTCAGGGTCCGCCAGGGGGCGAAACCGCGGCAGCGAGTCCGCGCGCTGCCAGTTGACAGGGCCGACGATGAGGGTGGTTGCGGGCAGCAACCGGCGAACGAAGGCGGCGAGCGCCTCGACCTCTCTTTGCCATCTGTCCGCTTCGATATCGGGCTCGTTGAGCAGCTCGGCGAAGACTAGATCGGCAGGATAGGATCGAATGACCCCTGCAAGCGCGCGCCAGGCCTCCTGCATCTCGCCCATCGCCGCATCCGGATCATCCTTGTGCAGGCGATTGAAGCGCTCGCCCGGATGAAGGTCGACGGAGCTGGAATAGCCGAGCGAGGTCAGCTGCTTCAGCGCGCTGTCGAGCACGCGCAGCGTCGCCTGGCGCTCGTCCTTTGCGGCAAAGCGCGGCATCACGCGTTCCGCCGGCACCGGCAGGCGGACATGGCTCATGCCCGCCTTGCGCAGCTGCTGCAGCAGCGCGCGGCTCGGTGGCGCACCGTTGATCCAACCGTCGGCGTTGAAGCCGCGCGAGAGGGCGGCCAGCCGCCCGGGCGAAACCGTCGACGGCAGTGGCACGCAATCCTCGGCGAATACCGGACGGCCGACCGCGATCGACAACAGCATCGCCGCAGCCAGCAGACGGCGGCGCAAGACTGTCATCGTCACACCGCAAGGCCCAAAGCGCCACCGTCGGGCTGAGGCGCCATCGAATCGGCGGGCACGTGATTGACGACGAGGCCGGTCGGCACCGCCGCGTATCTCGCCAGCGCCGCGGTCACCCTGCGCATCGCGGACGAGTCGAGCTCGCCGGCGCGCGCCACCAGGACGATCAGGTCGGCATGCGCGGCGAGCGCAATGGCGTCGGGCTGCAAGGCGAGATTACCGGCGTGGACGACGATCAGGTCGAACTCCGAGCGGATATCGTCCTCGGGCCGAGCATCGGGCTTGCGGCCGGCACTCAGCAACTCGTCGATCGACTGAAGTCCCGCCGTGGTCGAGCCGTCCTGCCATTCGGTCACCGGCGGCTGGGAGCCTGCAAATTCCGGCTGGAGCCGGATCAGCACGCTCATCATGCCGCGGTTGACGGCGGCGCGATTGAGGGAGCGCGCCACCGTGTTGCCGCCGGCGCTCTTACCGACCGACAAGACCAGCGCGACCTTGCAGCCGCGCACCGGCACGCGGTCGATGCGTTCGAGCAGCGGCCGTAAGTGGGGGCCGAGATCGAGCTCGGCCGACGCGCTGACCGGTCTTTGCCAGACCGTGTTGATCCCGCCTCCTGGCGCCAGCTCGGGGATGCGAGCCCAGACAGGAAGGCGGGGCATCGCCTCGGCTGGGCGCGCGGCGGCGGCAGGAGGGGAAACTTGCCGGTTGGGCGTCTCCTCCGCTTCACGTGAGACAGGCGCCTCAACGGATTCGGGCTTGTCGGCGGACAGGCTGGTCGTCACCGCAACGGCGGCGGTCGACGTCAGCAGCGAGCCGATCGCCAGCGCCGCGAGCAGCAAGGCGAGCGGCGGACGCGTCGAGCGCAACGGCGGAATGGCAACGGATGCGATCTTGGTCTGGGACGCCTGCAGCTGACGCTGCTCATTGGTGGTCTTGAACCGCGACAGGAACTGCTCGTAGATGTTGCGGTTGGCATCGGCGTCGCGCTGCAGCTCCTGCAGCTTCACCAGCGCCTGGCCGTCGCGCAGCATCTTGGTCTCGACCGCCTTGAGCTGCTTTTCCAGCGCGTTCTGCTGCTCCAGCTGAGCCTCATATTCGGACTTGGCCGTATCGATGTTCTTCTTCCGCTCGATCTCGATCTGCCGGTTGATGTCCGCCAGCTGGCTGTAGGAGATCGCAAGGTCGGGATGGCGGTCGCCATAAACCGCCTTCTTCTGCGCGATCTGGTCGTTCAGCGCCGAGCGCTGCGCGCGCAGCATGCTGAGGAGATCCTGCTTCACCGGCCCTTCGACATTGGCCTTGACGTCGCGCTGCACCTGCTCGTAGCGCGCCTTGGCCTCCTCGGTGCGGGCGCGGGCGGCGGAGACCTGCTGGGTCAGGTCGGTCACCCGCAATTGCTGCGTGGTGGATTCCTTGCCGGCATTGACGATGTTGTGCTCGAGCCGGAAGGCGGCGACGGCGTCTTCCGATGCGCGCAGGCGCTCGCTCAGCGTTTTCAGCCGGTCCTGGAGCCAGCCGGCCGCCTCGTCCGTCGCCTCGGTGCGGACGCGGCCCTGGCTGGCGACGAAGGCCTCGGCGATGGCATTGGCGTAGTAGGCGGCGCGATCCGGCCGGTTGGAGGTGAAGGAAATCGCGATGACGTAGGTCAGCCCGCGCCGGGTGATCTCGAGGCGGTTGCGGAATCTTTCGAGCAGGCGCGTCATGTCGGTATAACCGCCCGCGATGTCGTCGTCGTCCGCGATCTTGAGCTGCTCGATCAGGGGGCGGAGGAAGCCGTCGGATTTGGCGATCTCGATCTGGCTCTGCAGCGCCGCGGCATCCTGGCCGATGCCGGGCAGCACGTCCTGCTCCGAGGTCACGCGCAGCTCGCGCGGATCGAGCACGACCAAGGCCGTCGCGGCATAGCGGACCGGAAGCACCATCAGGGCGACGACGCCGAGGGCGAACAGCGCCAGCGTCAGCGTCAGGATGCGCCGGCCGTTCTCGCGCAGAAAGGACAGCGTCCCGGAGACGGTCAGCGATCCCTTGGTCAGTCCCGGCGAGGCGCCGTCAGGCTTCGCCTTCGCAGCGCGCGGCGCTTCCCACGAAGCCGCTTGCTCCGTCGGGGCGATGCTTCGCGGAGATGCGCGGCTACCGAACGCCATGGGTTGGACTCGAAATCAACTGACAGTCATAGCTCTGAGGCTTGCTACACCGTAAATATCCATGGTTAACCGGCGGTTACGGCTGGGCCGGGCTGGGATGGTCTTGGGCGGTGAACGATTCGTTAACGCGACGCGGCCAGCCATTCAGGCGCGGCGCACATCGGCGGCGCCTGCCTGCGCTCGCCTCGATGTGCAGACCGCTCACAAGGCGATGACATACCCGTCCCGCCTCGGATCGGCGGCACCCGTCATCACGCCGGTTACCGGATCGAGCGCGACGGCCTGCATGCCGCCGCAGAGCATGGTCCATTCGGTGTCCAAGATCTCGATCTCGTGGCCGCGGCGCTTCAGTTCGGCGATGGTCTCCGGCGCGATGCGGTTCTCCGCCTGAATGAAGCGGCCGTCCCACAGCCGTGAACGCGGCGCCTCGATCGCCTGCTGCAGCGGAAGGCCGAACTCGAGGTGCTGCACATAAGCCTGGGCCTGGGTTTGCGGGATGCCGTAGCTGCCGGGCGTCCCCAGCGCGAGCACCGGGCGGCTACCGCGCGTCGCAATCGACGGTGCCAGCGTCACCGGCAACGCATCGCCCGGCTTGGCGAGGTTCGGGCTTCCCGGCTGCACGTCGGCCCAATGCAGATGATTGTTGAGGCAAACGCCAGTCCCCGGCACCACGACGCCGCTGCCGAACGGGCTGCCGAGACTTTGCGTCATGCAGACCAGATTGCCTTCGGTGTCGGCGATTGAGAACGAGGTGGTGTGGCCGGGATCGGCACGATCCTGCGGCATCCATTGCTCTGTCGGGCCCGTGATCGGGCGGCCGTCGCTCACACGCTGGCGAAGCCGCGCGATCGTCGCCTCGGACATTGCTCCAGCGGCTTGATCCGGTCCCAGATTGCCATGGGCGATGCGCTCGCCGGCGGCGAGACGGATCGCGCGATAGACCGTGTCGAGATGATCGGCGCCGTCCTTCGGCAGACGCCCGAGGTCAAAGCCTTCAAGGATCTTGAGGGTCAGGGCGAACTGGAAGCCGCCGCATTGCTGCGCCGGGACGTGAAGCTCGAGCCCCCGATAGGACACGGTCAGGGGATCGAACCAATGCGGCTTGACGGCGATGACATCGTCCAGCGTCAGGCTGCCGCCGAGCGTGGCGAGATAGTCCACGATCCGCCGGCCGAGCTTGCCGCCATACAGATGCTCGGGCCCCAAGTCGGAGATCTCGGCAAGAGTCTGCGCAAGATCAGGCTGCGCGACGATGCTGCCGAGCTTCACCGGCATTCCATCCGGGAGATAGTTCCTGACCAGTGCGGCGTGCAGCTCCGGCCAGGGTTCGAGCAGCGGCACCTGCTCGTTGATCTCATCAACACCGAAGTCCGAGAGCGCAAAGCCGCCCTGCGCCAGCGTGATCGCCGGCGCAAAGACGTCTGGAAGCGATTTGCGTCCATAGCGCGAGAGCAGCTCGCACCAGCCCGCGAGATTGCCGGGCGTCGAGGCCGCCTGCGCACCGCGCTCGAGCTCGAATCTGCTGGTGTATCTGCCGACCGGGAAGCTTGCGGGCACCGGCGGAGCGAAGTCGAGCACGCGAATGCGCTGCTCGATCGCCACCCAGATCGTGGCCAGTCCAAACCCGGCAAGCCCCGACATGAACGGCTCGACCACGTTGAGGGCGGCCGCCGTGGCGACGGCCGCATCGAACGCATTGCCGCCCTGCATCAGGATTCGTGCACCGGCCTGTGCCGCGAGCGGATGCGCGGCGGCGACCATGCCGTGCCGGGAGAACAGCGTCGGACGCCCATATGTCCTGGCGAGTTGCATCCGGAAAAGGCCTTCCCCGATCAGTGCGTCGTCGCAGCAGCCTGGATCGCCTCCGACATGATCTCGAGACCGCGATCGATTTCGGCCTCGGACACCGTGAGCGGCGGCGCGATGCGGAATACGCCGCCCATGCTGGGCAACTTGACGATGTTCATGCTGAGACCGCGACGCATGGTCTCCTCCATGATCCGCGCGCCGAGTTCAAACCCCGGCGTCTTGGACTGCCGGTCGACGACGATTTCAAGACCAAGCAGAAGCCCGCGGCCCCTGACGTCACCGACGCATTCGAACTTTTGCTGCAGCGACAGCAATCCATCCCGGAGCCTGTTGCCCCTGGCGGTTGCCTGCGCCACCAACCCGTCGCGCGCGACAACGTCGAGCACCGTGACGCCGATCGCGGCGGGCAAGGGATCGGAGACATGCGTGGTGTAGAACAGGAAGCCGCGCTCGAACGCGGTCTGCTCGATGGCCTTTGTCGTCATGACCGCGGCGAGCGGCAGACCGGCGCCGAGCGTCTTCGACAGCGTGAGAATATCAGGCACCACGCCGTCACGCTCGAAGGCAAACATGTGCCCGGTGCGGCCGATTCCGGTCTGAGCTTCGTCGAGGATCAGCAGCATGCCGCGCTGCTCGCATTTTTGCTTCAAGGCCGCGAGATAGCCGAGCGGCAGTTCCAGAATGCCGCCGCTGGAGAGGATCGGCTCGGCGATGAAGGCCGCCAGACTACCGGTCGACTGGCTGTCGATCAGTGCGAACGCATCGTCGAGCTCGGTCTGCCAGTCGTTGCTGCCGTCGACGTTCCTGAAGCGCGGCCGATAGGCGTTCGGCGCGGGAATGACGAACGATCCGACCGCGGCCGGCCCATAACCGCGCCGGCCCGCGCTGTAGGTCGCCGACGCCGCCGCGCCGGTCATGCCGTGCCAGCTTTGCGCGAAGGCGACGATTTCGTGCCGGCCGGTGACGAGCTTGGCCATCCGGATCGCCGCTTCATTGGCTTCCGCGCCTGTCGTCAGCAGCTGCACGCGGTCGAGACCGGGCGCAAGCGCAGCGAGACGCTCGGCCAACGTCACCACCGGACGCGAGAGCATGCCGCTGAAGAGATGAGCGACCGCATCCATTTGCCGTGCGACCGTAGCAACGATGTCGGGATGCGTGTGCCCCAGCACGGCGCTCATCTGACCCGAGGTGAAGTCGAGGATGGCGCGTCCGTCGGCGTCGTAGACGAAACTGCCGGCCGCACGCTCGATGATGACGGGTTCGAAACTCGGCCCATAGCGGGTCAGATGCGTGTTGGCGGACGCCCAGAAATCGGGATCGGCATTCAAGGTCATGACAGCCACCTCTCGCTTGGGGGACGTCCGACCTCTAGTCAAGAATTTGACTTCAGGCTAATTGATATAATTCAATCTGGATATCAATCTTCTTGATGTCGATGCTGGATCTCAACCTTCTGAGGAATTTCGTCGTCGTGGCCCGCACCGGCTCGATCAGCCTGGCGGCCTTGCAGATTGGCCGGACACAGTCCGCGCTCAGCATGCAGATGCAACGGCTGGAACAGACGATCACGCAGCCGCTGTTTCACCGCAGCGGATCCGGCATGAGGCTGACCGCGGCCGGCGAGAAACTGCTCGCCCACGCCGAGACGCTGCTGGCGCAGCACGACGAGATTCTCGCCGACATGAGCGGCGAGAGTCTCGAGGGGACGCTGAGCCTCGGCTGCCCGGAGGACTATTCGATCGCTTTCCTGCCGGCGCTGCTGAAGGGGTTCTGCGCGCTGCATCCCAATGTCGAGCTGCGCATGGTCTGCGCACCGACCTCCGAGCTGCGCCCGATGCTGGCGCGGCGCCAGATCGACATGGCGCTGGTCTCGCTGTCCGATGCCGGAGCGCGCGAGGTGATCCGAGAGGAGCGCTTCGTCTGGGTCGCGAACGAGGCCGAACCGAAAATACTGACGCAGGATGTGCTGCCGCTGGCGCTGGCGGCGCCGATGAGCCTGGACTACCGCGCCGCCTGCGCCGCGATGGACGCGGTCAATCGGCGCTACAGGGTCGCCTACGCGAGCAACAGCCTCGCCGGCCTGATCGCGATCGCGCGGTCCGGTCATGCGATCAGCGTCCTGACACGAACCGCCGTCCCGTTCGATCTACACGTCGTCTCGGCCGGACTGCCCCTGCTTCCGACCATCGGCATCGCGCTCGAATTCTCGGAGGCGAGGCCCTCGCTGCTGGCGACGACGCTGGCCGAGCACGTCCGCACCGTATTGCCCGGACTGAAGACCAAGGCGGAGATCGATTAGTGACCTGCGCGTGTGCGGCGAGCGCAGCGCTCAGCTGATGTTCAGGAGAATCCGTCCCGATGTGCCGCTGCGCATCAGATCCAGGGCGTCGTTGATGTCGTCGAGCGCGAACTCGTGGGTGACGATGCCGCGGTAGCTCACCTTGCCGGCGTCGCTGAGTCGCACCAGGCGCGGGATATCGCGCGCGGGCTGGCATTGCCCGCCTTCCGAGCCCTTCAGCACCTTCTCGAAGTGCAACGGCAGGGTATAGATCTCGGCCTTCTCGCGGGGCACGCCGACCAGGATGCAGCGGCCTTTCTTAGCCGTGATCTCGTAGGCGAGCTCGATCAGGTTCTTGACGCCGGTGGTCTCGACGACCTTGTCGGGGCCGTCGGCCCCCGTGACGGACCGGACCTCGGCGGCCACATCCTTCACGGTCTCGGAATTGACGATGTGGGTGGCGCCGAAATCCTTCGCCATGGCCAGCTTGTTGTCGAGGCGATCGATCGCAATGACCGGCCATGCGCCGACCATCGCGGCGAATTGCACGATGTTCAATCCGACGCCGCCGACACCGAATACGACGACGGCTTCGCCGATGGCGATCTGCGCATCGTTGTTGACGACGCCGAGCGCGGTCGTCACCGCGCAGCCGAGCAGCGGCGCACTGGTGCGGTCGATCGTATCAGGAACGGGCGTGACGCGATTTTCCGACACCACGGCATATTCGTTGAAGGTGGTGACCCAGCCCGCATTGAGGCGCTTGCCGCGCCAGGAATAGACCGGCGTGTTGGACTGGATGCCCTTCCCCGGCCGCCAATGCATGACGACGGTATCGCCCTGCTTGCAGGAGACGACGCCGGGTCCGGTTTCGACGATGGTCGCCAGCGCCTCGTGCCCCAACAGGTGCGGCAGGAACTTGTCGACGCCCTTGACGGCGTCGATCTCGTTGATCTGTGCGCCGCAAATGCTCGACGTGTGCACATGGGCGAGCACCTGACCATGCTCGAGCCTGTCGGGCAGATTGAACTCGTCGACGATCAGCGGCTTGCCGGATTCGACGAGTATCGCGGCCTTCGCGGTCTTGATGTCCATGGATCGCGCGCCCGGTCACTCGAAATAGATGAATTCGTAGTCGCCGGTGTAGCCGAGCTTGCCGTAGAGCCAGATCCATTCCGAGGTGTGCAGGATGGATTCTGCCGTTAGCGCCCAGCATTCGAGGTTGTGCAGCTCGGTGACGTTCCGGTAGCCCTCGACCATGACGTATTTGTTCTTGCCGACCCGCTCGATCTCCTTGAGCGCGGCCTCGAGCTCGTAGAGCCTGAGATTGTGCAGGGTGCCGAGCGAGATGACGAGGTCGAAGCTGTCGTCGCCATAGGGATAGACGTCCTGGGCGCGATAGTTGAACAGATACGGCTTCACCTGCTCGTGTGCATTGGCAAGACCATGCTTGGAAATGTCGAAGCCGGTGACCTTCAGACCCGGCAGGATCTTCTGCATCTCGTACAGCAGAAAACCCTTGCCGCAGCCGACGTCGAGCACGCTCGACCCGTCCTTCAGGCCATAGGTCTCGATCAGCGCCTTGGCGACGGGGGCCCAGCGCCCCTCGATGAAGCGGTAGCCGCCATAACCGAAACGGCGATCGCCGTCCCAGTAATCTGCCTCGTACTCCCGCGCCTTCAGCGAGCAGCCGATCTTGTCGTCGTTCATGCGGCCCATGTAGTCGCGCTTGGTCGCAGTGTGCAGCGGCGTTACGATATTCAGCAGTCGTCCCATTGAGCCCTCGGATTTCATCACGCGCGGAGATTGTCTTGACCGGCCTGGGGAGCCTCGCACGTGACCTGCGACTGGCCCTAGCATTTGTCGCGAAGACCATCATTGTTTCAGATCAATGATGTGGAAATGCTGCCGCGGCGCCGGTCAAGATCCGGCCGATGAATCGCCAGTGCCGACCAAGCGCCAGGTTCCAGCCGCGGCTGCCGGCGGCCGTGACATGGCGACGCTGGAACGAGATGCGCCGCACGGCGTTCGGCAGCGAGGAGAATCCTGCCATGCCGACCAAGCCGACCATCGCCCGCGTCTGGCGCGGCCGTACCCGCCGCGACCTCGCCGACGCCTACCAGGCCTATCTGCAAGCCGAGGGCATCCCGCCGCTGCGAAAGACCGCGCTCGGTGTGCAGCAACTGCGCGAGGACCGCGACGAGGAGACGTGGTTCACCACCATTTCCTATTGGGCGGACATCGCAGCCATGACGGCTTTCACCAAGGGCGAGCCGACCAAGGTCCATCATCTCGCGCGCGACGCGGAGTTTCTGATCGAGCTGCCGGAGCGCATCGAGATCCACCGCATCCTGATCGACGAGCAGGGCCTGCGGTGAAGGCCTCGCTCATCCGCTTGTCCGTGTCTTGATTCCCCGCTCCGCCGCGCTATACGTTCCCGCCATGATGTTCATCTCCACATTCTTCCCGCTGATCTGAACGGCCGAACGTCGTTCCGGCGCTCCTGCGCCACTCAGATCAAACGGCTACGCGCGCTGCGGTAGCCGAACGGAGAGATGTGCAATGCCCAAGACCGAACAGGTTGGCCTGACGCCCCGTCAGGTCCAGACCTTCATCGACGACGGTTTCGTCAAACTCGAGAATGCCTTCAGCACCGACCTTGCCAAGCAATGCAGGGACGAGCTGTGGGCGGATATCGGCCTGTCGCCGGACGAGCCCGAACATTGGACCCAGCCCGTTGTCCGGGTCGGCGCCAAAGCGACGCCCCCCTTCATTGAAGCCGCGAACACGCCGCGTCTGCACAAGGCCTATGATCAGCTCGCCGGCGAAGGGCGCTGGCTTGCGCCCAGGGGCCTCGGAACCTTTCCGATCCGCTTCCCGTCATCGCAATCGCCAGGCGACGATGGCTGGCATGTGGACATGAGCTTTGGCACAGCCCATGCCGACTTCATGGAATGGCGTGCCAATGTGAAGAGCAGCGGCCGTGCGCTGCTGATGCTCTTCCTGTTCTCGGACGTCGGAAACGATGATGCGCCCACGCGAATCCGGAAAGGCTCGCATGCGGCCATCGCGCGGGAGCTACTGCCCCATGGCGAGGCGGGCGCAACGCTCCGGCAACTTGCTGCCGGCGACTGGGCGTCGACAAGGGATCGCGAGGTTGAACTTGCGACCGGCAAGCCAGGCACCGCCTATCTGTGCCACCCGTTCCTGGTTCATGCCGCGCAACCCCACCGCGGGAAAGAGCCGCGCTTCATGGCACAGCCTCCGCTGCTGCCGAAGCGCGAATTCGATCCGGCGCTGCCACCTTCGCCGGTTCAGATCGCGATCCGGCGGGCTTGCGGGCTGACGGTCTAGGCGGATGACATCCGGGACCTCCGAGGGTCCCGGCGGTTGCTGTCGTCTTGCATCGTTTTGCGAAACCGCATCACGCCGGCAGCGGCACGCTCAAAGGCACGGATTCTTCACCGGTGGTCGCTTGACGGACAAGAGCGTGTTCAAAGTTGAAACTCGCAAGTCGTGCGAAGCGGACCGCAATGCAATGCTCATGGGACGAATAGGGTTGGCTTCGCACAGCTTGCGGCGATCGTCGTCGGATTGCCCGCGCACCACGTCCCCGACGTGCTGCTTACGTTGCCGAATGGCATCCTGAAGCTCCGATTTGGTCACGGGAACGATGCTGTTCTCAACGATGAACTCGTTCATGCGAGCTATCGCATCGTCCAGATCGGCTTCAAAGGCTTGATCTTCGCTCGGCTGGCAAGCTTCGGTGTAGGCTCGAACCCCGACATAAATCTCCCAACTGCATTGCACGGCTCCGCGTCCGCTATTGTCGAACCCGGTACTCATGATCCGGTCGCCATCGCGCTCCAAAAAGAAGGACACCCCCGAGGAGAGATCTATACGTCGCGTCGCCTTGCCCTTGTCATTGACGCCATCGACCACCTTTGCGTCGGACCGCTTCGTCAAGGCATCCCACAACGGAGACCACTGTGCCTCCTGGGCATCGGCGGTGAGGGCTGATAGCAGCAGCGCGGCAGCGACACAGATCAAGTCACTGGCTGCGGACCATGTGCGACGCTTAGACATCAAGGGCTTTCCAGCAGACCGTGCGGTGTGGGACGATAGCTGCGCCCGCGGCAAACGCAATCCAGAATTGCGCGACGCAAGTGTGACCCCGACCACCGTCGTCACAGTTTCCCATACACCCGCGCGGCAACCGCCTTCAGGCGCTCGACCGAGCCGGACTGCGGATGCGGCTTGACCGGGGCGAACAGGATCGAAGCCTGGCGGCCGTTCTTCCAGACATGGATGTGGACGGCGTTGCCGTTGCCCTTGGTGCAGGAATGCTCGCCGAAGGCTTCGCGGCCGAGCTCGGGGATCGCCACGTGCGTGCATGGCCCTGCACGCTTCATCATGCCGATGGCGGTATCGCGCGAGGTCGTGATCACCGCGACGGTCATGGTGTTGGCCTCACGATCGAACATCATGCAGCTGCCTGCCCCGGTCCGCTGCACCGTCAGCGTGCCGTTGTCGAGAAAGCCGTCGGCATCCGCGGCCGTGAGCCACTCGCAATTGCCGAACCGCTCGCTGCTCCTGCTCACATTGCCGACGGCAACGCGCGCGGCCTCAGCGATCGGCGCGAGCAGCGCATCATCGGCACGCCGGCCGACCGGATAGACGCTGATCTGCAGGATGTAATCGCCGGACAGGGCGACGACCGAGGCCTCCTGGCGTTCCGCGCCCGCCGCGCTCGTTCCACCCTGGCCCTCGTCGCCGATTCCGGACACTGCGCTCAGCGGCATGCGTTCGCCAAGCATCTTGACGAAGGTCGCGTACAATTCCCTGGCGCGGTCCTTGTCGGGATTGCGGAACACGGAGAGCATCATCGTGTCGCCGCGCCCGGCCTGGTAGATGCAGCCGCGGCCGTCCTGGTTCGAAATCAGCGACCATTTCAGCGCCGGCATCGCCCGGGCGAGCTCCCGGGCGCTGATGAACGGGCAGGTTTCGGCCGCGCGCACGGGAAGCACCGGGGCGGCTGCGATGGCAAGGAATAAAACGAAGCGGGAGAATAGATGATCGATCGTGCGCATCGGACGAACTTACTATCGAAACGGTGCGCCCGACGAGATGAAACTGAACAAAAATCCTATTACGCAGCCCCCGGTGCCTTCGCCACCGTCAGGTCCTTCAGGAACTGCTCCATGAGCGGCTTGTTGCCAAACCGGCGATAAGAGCGCTCTGCCTCCAACGAAAATGTCGGTTGGGCCCCTACCAAGCTTGCCATCGTCAGCTGCGCCGCTTCTATATCACCGCGCCGCCCTTGCAGCGCAGCCTGGATGAGCAGGCAGTTGGCATCGCGCGGCGCCCTTACAAGGCATTCGGAGATCACGGTAGCCGACTCATCGCGACGATCAGCGGCGTAAAGAGCCTGGCCGTGCACGTAGGCGTAATATTCCGGTGCCATGGGATGGAGGCGACGTGCCCGTTCGGCATTGGCAACGGCGTCCGCGTAGTCCCCGAAACGGACTTGTGCTTTTGCCAATGCCATCATGCTATCCGGGTCATTGGGATTCAGTTCGACGGCGCGCTTGGCGGCCTGCAAGCCGCCCGCATAATCGCCCTGCACCGCCAGCCCGAAGCTGATCACCTGATAGCCGAGCGAGAGATTGGGATCGAGGCGCACAGCCTGGCGCGCTTCGCTAAGACCTAGTTCCAGCTCATGCGCTGTCGCCCGACCACTCGACCTCTTGGCCACATCCGCGATGTAAGTGAGGGCCAAGCCCGCACGGGCGGCGGCATAGGCCGGGTCCATTTCCAGCGCGCGCTGATAGAGGCCGCGTGCCTCCATAAGTGCTTCCGCATCCTGGACGCCATGCCGGTATCGATGACGGGCCCGCAGGAGAAGATCGTAAGCCTGAAGGTTGTCGGTCGGACGTTGCGCGGCAGCGATGGCTTCACTTCGGCCGATATACGGCGCGAGCTGGGCGACGATTTCCGTGGTCAGCTCGCTTTGTACGGTGAAGACGTCGGCAACCTGCCTGTCGAAGCTGCGCGACCAAAGGTGCGCGCCCGATTTCACGTCGATCAGCTGCGCCGAGACGCGAAGCCGGTCCCCCTCGCGGCGCGCGCTGCCTTCCACCACGTAGGAAACGCCCAGCTTTGCCCCGAGCTTGCGCATATCGCTGTCTTGCCCGCGCACGGCATAGGTGGAGTCGCGCGCGATGATCTGAAGCTCGGAATTCCTTGCGAGCGCCGTGGTCACATCCTCGGTCAGCCCGTCTGCAAAGTACGACTGGTCCCCGCCCATGGTCGCAAAGGGCATGACCGCAACTGACGGGCGCGGGTCGGCGCGGGTCTGGTCGAAAGATAGCGCGGCCGGGAGCCGGCTGACCATCGCCGCCAGGGAAAGCGGTTGGATTTGGGTGCCGATGAGGACAAGGGCTACGGCGGCGACGCCATACGACCAGCGCGCAGCGGTACCGCGTAGAACGCGCGGGACTTTTCGCCAGCGAGACCACGAGGATTGCGCGCGTCGGACCCGGTAGACGTTAAGACGGTCGGGAATGTTTTTGGCGCGCCTACGGCCCACACGCGCGAACACATCGCCGCGATTGCGGTCTGCGGCCATGACGACAGCGCCGCTAACAAAGATGCTACCGGGATCGGCCATCGTCTCGAGCCGTGTGGCGACATTAACGCCGTCGCCGTACATATCGCCATTATCCTCGATGACATCACCGAGGTTGATGCCTATGCGCAGCTCAAACGGGGCGTTGTCGAACCCTTGCTGGATGGCAGAGCCCGCATCAACGGCTTCGTTGACGCTGGGAAACATCGCCAGAAACCCGTCCCCGGTCTTCTTGAAGATGCGTCCACCATGCTGCGCGACTGTGGGCTCGATCAGATTGTCGAAGACCGTGCGCAGCTCTTTATAGGTGGAGGCCTCGTTTTCGGCCATCATCAGGCTGTAGCTGACGATGTCGGCGGCCATGATCGCGGCGAGCTTGCGTTCCATCAACGGTTTCCCTGTACAGGGGCCAAGCACAACTGGCATTGCGGACATTCTACGCCAGCTTGAAATTAAACCTTCCAACCCGCATGCGGTTATCAACACAGCTCATATATGCGTGAGCAATGAGACCCGTCCGGCGGCGCGCAAGCAGCACCACTCCGCTCGTACGGCTGATCCTGAGTTTCCCTGCGGGTTCCCATATGGCGACGGTGAGGCCGGCGCTGGGTCAGCGGGCCGTCGTCACCGCCCCTGATATTCGGCCCAGCAATCCGCCGTTTCATAAACGCGGACCGCCCACAGCTGCGGCAGGCTGGGCTTCAAGCGGTCCCAGATCCAGACCGCGATATTCTCGGCGGTCGGGTTCGCGAGGCCGTCGACCTCGTTCAGACACTGGTGGTCCAGCGCCGCCATGATGCCGGCGAAGCTTTTCTCGATATCGAAGAAATCAGCGACGAAGCCGGTGTGCGGGTCGACCGGCCCATCCAGCTGGACCTCGACCCGATAGGAATGACCATGCAGCCGGCTGCACCGGTGAGTCTCGGGCACGTTTGGCAGCCGATGCGCCGCCTCGAACTTGAACGCCTGCGATATCCTCATCCAGCTCCCCACACGGCATGGCCATCCGGTCTCGGGCCGGTCTGGCGACCAGATGCTGTCCTGTCCTGACCTTTCGGCAAAGAATGGCGCGCCCGGAACGATTCGAACGTCCGACCCTCAGATTCGTAGTCTGAATTCGGGACTTTTCACCCGTTTTCACAGACACGTTGCCATACTCTCGCCTCCTCTACAAGCTATTGATTAATACGAATATTTAGCGCTGTAGCGTACCGCAGCGTGGTCCCCCCGGATAATTCTCAACAGAGACTTCCCCAGACTAAACCCAGACTAAAAAAAGGTGGAGGCATTTATGGCTGATCAGCGCCAGGTTCTCACCGACAAGAGCATCGCTCTTCTTTGCGCGGGGGAGACGCAATACAAGGTACGCGATAGCGAACTGCCGGGCTTTTTCGTGCTTATCGGCAAGCGCCGGAAAACGTTTATGGCCCAAGGCGAGTTCTGGCGTGATGGCGTACGCGAATTCACAGCGCAGGTAAAACTCGGCGACTTTGGTGACATGACCACGCGTCAAGCGCGTGGCAAAGCCAAGGAGGCGCTTGGATCGATCGCGAAAGGCGAACGCCCTGGTGAGGCTCCGAAGATCAAGCCAGGCTCAATAACGCTTCGGCAAGCTTGGGAGCGCTATCGGGATGCGCACATGAAACGTAAGGGTCGAAGCTCAGGAACCATTGAAAGCTATCGAGATCACATGGAGCGGCTGTTCAAGGATTGGCTCGACAATCCGCTCGCTCGGCTTGGGCGACAACCGCACCTCGTTGTTGAACGTCACGATAAAATAACGAAGGAGAACGGTTCCTATATTGCGAACGGGTCAATGCGCAGTCTGCGGGCTGTGTACAACCACGCGCGGAAGAGCAATACCGATCTGCCGGCCGTGAACCCGGTTTCCGCGATCGACTGGAATAAGGAGCATCGACGCAATACCGGGATGGGCTCCAAAGATATCAGCGGTTGGCTCAAGGAGCTTTACGCAATGGATAACCCGGTTAGGCGCGAATTTCACCTTCTGACGCTCTTGAGTGGATCACGTCCAACCGCCCTGAAGAAAATCCGGTTGGAACACATCGATTTGCGACAGAGGATGATCCGCATCCCGAAGCCCAAAGGTGGAGAGGAGAAGGCATTTGACATTCCACTATCCCGGCCGATGATCAGATGCATCATCCGCGCGATCCGATGGGGCCGGATCGTGTATTCCGAGCAAGCGAGGTCGTGGTTATTTCCAGCTGACAGTAAGCAAGGACATCTCGTGGAGCATAAGGAAGAGCGAAATGCGCTGTCCAAATGGGGTAACGATCTGCGGCAGAGCTATCGCACGCTCGCGCAAGCAGCGGGTGTTTCGGAACTCGACATCCATCTTTTGATGAACCACTCACTTCCGGGCGTAAATGCTGGGTACATTACCCGCGATCGGTTGCTAAGGGATCACCTGAGGAGCCAACAGCAAAGAATTTCGGAGTTGGCTATTCATAGCGCAGCGGTAGAGCGAGATCCTTCGTTCGTCCAGTGGCTCGGGAGCGCGAAGATCGATGAGGCCAGATGTCCTCCTCACGCAGCAGGGCAACCAAACGGCATCTCAATGGCTGCATAGAATGAAGTTCCGACTATTCGCTCGTATCGCAAGATTCCTTGGTTGCGGGGAGGCGCAACACCCGATTGTTGCGATTGATTGAACAGGAGATTCCTAAGCTTGCTGCATAACTGATTCGGACCGGGCCGCTGATTAAGAGACAGCCCCGGGGTGAGAACAATCAATGACTTACTGGTCGCACCACTGGGCTTATCCGACTGAAAGTGGGCATTCGTCGCACGATCTTAGTGATTGCACTGCTTGATATCCGAACACGCGCTACTCGGACTTTACGGGGTCAACTGCGACCAGGTTTTACGCGGCATGGCGTGCCGACCTGGCCCGGGCTGAGGCTTTCAGATTCTAACTGGCCGGGAAGATTTACACTGGCGACGCGCCTCATTACGATCCGAGTCAAACCGGTGGCCAGCTTCGAGGCATTGATAGCCGCCGTCGACGCCGCCGTCCAGCGAGGGCTGTGCGCCTGCCGGGGGCTGTCGCCACCGCCGAAGGACAGCTTGTAGGCGTCAGCGCGTCGCTGCGCGGTTTGACGTCGTCTATGGAACTAGGCTTTGAGCAGCCGTTCGGCATGGTGATTGCGGCGGCGTTCGTTGGAGAGTTTTACCACAGGGACCACATGTTTTCTGAACGTGCGAAGCATCTTCCCGGAACCGAGCCTGCCGTAGCATTTTCGTCGAGTTCTTTCCGAACGAAATCGCGGCGATCCTATCGGGCCGCGCTTGCGAGCCCAACCACGCAATCTGGCTACTTCGAATTCTTCCGCGCCGAAGACGTTGTCGCGAAGTCTCTTGAAATCCTCGGGCGCTTCGGCAACGCCGGCGACATTCCCGTCCTTCGTACCTGGTCGATACACCCTACTCTTGGTCGTCTCGCCGTACAGGCAATCAGAATGATCGAAGAAGCACCGCCTACTCAGAAAACGAGCCAGGTCGGATAATTCATCCCGAGGCAGCACCATCATGGTGAGGATTGCCCGAAGCTCCATTTTATAGAGCTTCCGTTTCAGGACCTCCGTAAGGCGGGCGTTCTCACGCTGCCCCTGATCACCTCGGGCTAACTACTCGCCACTCCTTCCTTCATTCCTTGTAGTAATCCTTCATGACCTCGTTGGACCAAGCTGGTTGCGCTATCGCTCCTCGCGGGCCAAATTCTTCCATGTAGGGTTTCACATCGATGACCGGGCTGCTATCGATTGCGTCCAGCCCGCGCACATGGAGTGTGTGGCCCAAACCCCGAGCAACGCGCAACGTGAGACACCCAGCCGGTTCGGCCGCGACTTGCCGCGCTGGGCATAGATTCCCACCAAGGGCCAATCCGCTCGCTCCCTCGGGTGCCGCGCGCCCTTCTCTACCGAATCCGGTGGCACCTTGTGCATCAGGAAAACTACTCCAACGTGAGAAAACTCCGAGAGCCCCAGTAGCGCGTTTGCACCGAATTGGCGTTGATCTAAGTCGATGTATGATTCCACCGCCCCCCAATGATCATCTTCAGGTGTCTTACGCGACGACCTGACGGTCGCCACGGGTCGGATGCATATATCCTGCTCGGTCACGGTGCCCCCTCAACTTCCTGCCAAATCCCGCCTCGCACCAGGGTCTCTCCCGGTTGAACGCGCTGCACGGTCGCGTAGACGGCAGCCCGCATCGCACGACAAGCCACTCGCAAGCGTATCCGCGTGAAGAGCAACATCCGCGAGATCTCCTCGTTGTTGTATGTTCGCTTGCAGTAGATCGTGACGATCGGCCCGTTGTCCATGGCGCCGTAATGCCAGCCGTCGCGATGGAAATTGTGGGGCGCCACCTCGTGCCAAATCGCCCAGCAATGCCCCGGCGGCAGGTGAAGAATGCCGAGGATCCCCGAGCAGAGGTTCTCGAGCAGCGCCGATGGCGGCGAATCGAGAGGTGAATAGATATGAAGGACAGGCACCTGAACCTCACCCACCAACCGTGACACACGCGCTTCGCAACAAAGGCCCCCGTCCCCACTCAGTGATTAACGGCCGGCTTGCGCGCAACCGCAAGCAACGTCCTCACCGGAATCAGGAATTCGGCTTGATCTACCGCGAAATCAATCCCGAAGGCGTTCAACGTCGCCGCGGGGGCCGACGCAAGCTGCGCACGGATAGCCTGTTCCGCCTCAGGGCCAGAGGCTGCAATTTCGCACCAGCGCTGTATGCTGACACCTTTCGGACTCTCTCGAAGATGCGTCTCGAAGGTCAGGATCTCCAGATCGGCGCCCGCCAGGGTATCTCGCCAGGCCAGCGGCGTGTGGCTTCGGACGTGCGTTGGATCGTGCAAAACTTCCAGCCGATGGTTGAATTCGTCAAGGTCGGAATCGTCGTAGCCATGCAGGTCGATAACTGCGACATGCCCCCCGGCCGAACCAGCCTCGCCATCTCCCGCACCGACGCTTGCAGGTTCGGAAAATGATGCGGTGCAAGCCGGGAAACCGCGACGTCGAATTCGCCGGATCGCAGCGAGACAGAATCGCTCATGGCCAGCACAGTTTCGACCTGGATTGCCTTCTCGTTCGCAAGTCTCTGGAAGGCCCCCAGCATGGTCGGGGCACCATCGACTCCCACGATGCGTTTCGCGCGACCTGCAAACGACAGAGCAAGATGGCCAGCGCCGCAGGCTATGTCGACAACCGACGCGCCGGCCGGCAGGTCGAGCAATTCATGCAATCGCCTGATGGAATGACTGCTCGAATGGACCTCGCTTGTCGCAAAGTTTGTCGACAGTTTGTCGAAGCGCTGGGTTGCCAAAGACGTCATCGTCGATCTCTCCTATTGCGCGGCCGGGGCAGACGGCGGAAAAGCGGATTGCTTCGTTAGGTCGACGATGACATCCAACGTGTCATCGTCAGGCGCGTGGGCACCAGGCCGCGCGAGCATGTGTCCGACCCCTTCGATGATGCGGGTGGTAACGACGGTTCTCGGCCGAACGATCAATTGCTGCGCCGACCGAGGTCCATACGTGTCCGGACCGACGACTTCGCTCAGTTCACCGTCACTGTTACAATATCCGACCAGATCCCGCGCGCCGTAGAGGAAGTCGATTCGCTCGACCGGCGGCATAACAACGCTGGGTTCTTCGATCACACATCCAAGCAGAACAGCCGCGCAGATATTGAGCGAGGTCGGGCGTCTTAGAACGTCAACAATCGAAAGTGCGCCGAGCGACACGCCGAGTAGAATGAGCGGAGATGATCGTGCCGCAATCGCCTCGTGTTCCAAGATCTCGGACAACCGCCGCGTCCGGTTCGCCCGGCGCGCCGGTATCGACACACCTCCGCGCGGTCGATCGGACTCGACATCAAATCGAGCCGTAATCATTCCGGAGGAAACGAGCCTGCCGGCCAGCCGCTCGTACAATTCGGATTCGAAGCCGCCCTGATCCATCGGCCCGACATTTCCGGATGGTACAATCAAGACGCGGCCGATCTCGGATCCCGATATCGGTACGAACTCATGAATGCGAATTGCTTCCGGGTTCATCGTTCTCTGCGTTTGCAACATGAGTAGGCAGCCTCTTAGCGCCGGCAGACGGCGGCGACGACACCGCCGATACGGCCGTGGATATGCGTCGTAATGATCTCCTCGTGGAGGGTTTCACCATCAAGCGTCGGCTTCAGGTACTCCGACGACCCATTGACCGGCTCGAGCAGTCCCTTTGCCATGAGGTCTTCGATCACGCCGGCATAGGGCTCATCGGACAACAGATTCACGCCATAGATCCGGGCAAACCGCTGCACGGAGATCGGCTGGTTTGACTTGAAGGCGAACCCAAGCGCCGTCGCGACGGCTTCCGCGCCGGTCAGGCGCCTGCCGGACGCGAGCGGTGCGGTGCTCTGAGATTCCACATGGCGCGCATGGGCGGAGATGTCGGCGATGTTGCGGGTCTGGATAGGATCCGGCCGAATACCCGCGAGCCAGCCATAGGA
The DNA here is from genome assembly GCF_020193585.1 of Bradyrhizobium sp. IC3195. Classification (NCBI taxonomy): domain Bacteria; kingdom Pseudomonadati; phylum Pseudomonadota; class Alphaproteobacteria; order Hyphomicrobiales; family Nitrobacteraceae; genus Bradyrhizobium; species Bradyrhizobium sp. IC3195. The sequence continues at coordinate 72,113 of NZ_JADYVG010000031.1, forward strand.
GCCGGGACCGAATCCGATCATCGTGTCGTAATTCTGCCACTTGTTGCGCGACACCTGTGGGATGTTGCCGTCAGGATAAGATCCTGGCGCACTCCACCAGCCGCAGGGGCTGGGTTCATAGTTTGCATCGAGCAGGACATCCACCATCGCTTCGCGCATCGCGTAGGTGGTTTCAAGCGTCGGGAACAGATTCTGGTCGTGCAGACGTTGGCGGATCTTGTCGTTGTTCCAGGCGGCTTGATTTCCGATCCCCATTTTGTGCCTATCCGCATTTCGCAGGCAGTAGATCGTAATGGTGGGCACGCCCATAGATACCAGAAGGCTCACGTCATCCCGTACGGAATCGGCTGTATGATAAGGGAGGCCGAACATCAGATCGGCGTTGAAGGGCCGACCGCCCATGGACAGTTTTTCGATGGACTTCAGCGACATTTGTCGGTCGTGCCCCCGACCAGCGAAGGCGTTGACCTTGCTGTCGAGCGACTGGAGGCCGACGCTGAACCGGTTGAAGCCGATCTCGATTGCATCACTGACTTCGTCGGCGAGGAAGTTGTCCGGATTGCCTTCCAACGTCGCCTCGCATCCCGGTATGACGGAATAGTTGTCTTGCACATGCCGCATGATCCGCGCCAGGTGCCTGGGTCTGAGCAGCGATGCGGTGCCGCCCCCCAGAAACAGCGACTCAACGCGAGCCGCTGACAACCACGGCGCTCCCCGCAGATATCGTTGCGATTCCTCAATCAGCAAGCCGGTCCAATGATCGAGGGCATCATCGAGCTTCGCGCCGGTCGGGGCCTGCCGCTTGACGTAGTTACAGAACCGGCAAACGTAGCTGCACAGGGGCAAATGGAAATAAAGATGGACTGGCTTCTGCGCGCCATCATGTGTCGCGATCTGCTGCCAAGTCTCTGATGCAGTCAGCGTCGCACCGAAGTTGGCCGTGACATTGATGTTGTAGATGTCTTGATCTATGCGCAATTCGGGGTGTAGCGCCAGCAGAGCACCTGGATTTGTGATGCGCGATCGCGGCGGAGCCGACCTCACCAGCGGAGTAGCAGTCGGTGCATGCATGATCTTTCTCCGGATTGTAATCCCGGCCACCGGTGGCGGCCGGGATCGGCTTCTTAGGCCTTGGTTGCGGAGGCGGCCCCGACAAGCGCAAGGGTGATCCCGTCGTTGCTTGGGGTAAGGCGGGCGACGTGCCGATTGCCGCTTTTGAGCGACGGCAGAGGCGGCGCCGACGGTTGCAAGCGATACTCCGTCTTGCGCCAGATCGAGGCCGTTGCCGGGACTCGCGCTGATCTCGATGCCGTCAACTGGCAACAGCTGTCGGCCAATGGCTTTCGTGCTCATGGTTCGATGTCTCCTTTCATTGCAGCCCGCCAAACCATATCGGCGCGGGGCGGGCGACCGGTGCCGATCTCAGGCGACGGTATGCTCCGCTCGATGTGGTCGGGACGGCGCCATCGTGAGCCGGACACCCGCCTTTCGTCTCTCTTCCCAGAAGGCGCCCGCACGCAGCATGAACAGGCGAAGGTATTCGGTCGCGCCGCATCCCTTTTGATTCCGGGAGACATTTTGCGCGAGTGGCGGACACCGAAACTGACACCAGATTCCGGCATTGTGGACAGGACATTCCTGACATCCATTGTGATCGTCGAACGTGATGCGCCTGAATTCGTCAAAACCATTGGCCCATATCTCGGCGAACGGCTGATCGACGACGCTGCCGGCCCTGTAGAGCCCGCCGCTCATGCAGTTACTGCAGGGAAACACATCGCACGCTGTTGACGTAGACGAGCGAACGTCCGCACTTCTCCTGCCCGGTCGCGCGCTCGAGCCTCTGGCAGAATTTGATCGTATCGACACTGCGGACGGCCACCGCCGATGCTACGCCCCCGACTTCCTCCGCCTCCGGCGCGGCCGAGTAGCGGTCCATGCACCGACGATACACCTCGAACACCTCGTCGATCTGATCCGGCTGGAGAAGAATGCCTGGGTGCAGAAGAGCCCGGCCGACCGGGCGTGTTTCAAGCCATTGCGGCCGCGGATAGTCGTTGATCGCGCACCATTCAAAGATCTCCTCCGCGTCAGCTACATTGTTGCGATGGACGGAGATCGCAGTTCGAAAGGCGTGACCGTGCGTTTTCATCCATTCGAAGGCGCTTCGGAGCTTCGGAAAATCCATCTTACCGCGAACTGTTCGCTCAGGGTCCGCGGTGTCGAAGCTGATGAAGAAGGAGGTCCCAGGGGTTATGCGCGCCAGGGCTTCTTCCGTGATCAGAAGACCATTGGTGAAGATTTGCGTGCTGAACGGCTTAGTTCGGGCATAGTTTATGATTTCGATTGCGTCCGGGTGGGCGAAAATCTCGCCACCGGTGAGAAACACCTGCAATACGCCGGATTCCGCAAACTGATCCAGCAGACCGATGATCTTTTCGGTCGTCATTTCGTTGGGTCGCTTCGGACCCGACCACGTATAGCAATGCTTGCAGCGCAGATTGCAAAGGTTGGTGAGCTCGATGAAGGCAATGGCCGGCGCGGTCAAATGGAATTGCTCGAGCCGGACCAGAGGAGACGAGAGGATGTTGTCGTCAATGTCCGGCAACTTGGCGTCGCCCGCGCGGGCGGCTTCGAGTAGAGGGAGCGCCGCTGGATGAAGGAATTCGACCCGTCCATCCGGCAAGAGCGCAACAATGCCGCCCTCATTTTGCTGATAGGGGGTGTTCATCGCGCCACCCGCAATGGCTGGATGGTCCGCGAGATTGCAGGTGCGTATCCGCGCAAATCCGCTGTCAGGCCGATGCTTCTGGAAGCCATGTGTCAGTCCTCCGTCAACCAGAACGTAGGCGGCGACACTCACCGGGGAATCTCAGGCTGATCTCCAGCCAATCACCGGAGCAATTTGCACCAGAGTTCGTGTTGGTTGGACGGCATTTGGATCGCAGCCACTCGCACCGCGGGCGCTATTAAGGGACTCGCATGTCCGGCGGATCGCATCTCCATCCCCAGCCAAACGGTCAACGCAAGTCCTAGTCACAAATGCGTTCCTACTTCTCGAGCCGCGCAGAACAGCTCATAGATGTCGCTCTCGCGATCACCGACGTGAACGCATCGTCCTGGATCGCCCAGCAGCCCCGTGGATTGCTGGACATTGTCCAGCCACCGAATGCTCTCCTTCTTCTCGATGGGAACGCGCGTCGGATTGATCGTTTTCTTAAGCGCGGCGGTCCCCTTGAATTTCTTCCGGGTCCAGAATTTGACCGCCGTCAGTCCAAGCGGCAGCCCTTCGGTCGTCACCGCCAGGCTCGAGTGCATCAGGATGCCGCAAACCGTGTGCGATCTCAGGCCGCCCGCCTTGTCCCGGCCGCTGTTTATGCTTTTGGTGATCCCGATCGCGTCCGAGCTCTCTCTGATAGCTGAATTCGGTCGTATCATGGAGCACTAGAACAGGACCGTCGGTGCCAATCGTGCGCTCCCGCGTCGATTGAAAGTGGCCGGCCAGAATGTCCGCCTCACTGACCCCGTCGTTGGAGAAAACACGATACGCAGCCTTGGTATTGGCCCAGTCCTGGCACACCAGCGGAATGCTTTCTCCCATCGCGCACCCGATCTGCGCTACCAGTTTGCGGAGCCGCTTGTTCAGGCGCTCGTCGGCAAGGCTGCAGCCAGCGAGCTCGCGATCAAACCATGCGTCGGCTTCTTCGTCCATTGGCACCGCCCCCTGCGAATCGGTGCCAGACAAGGAATCCGGTCGATTCCTGCGATGCAATGGTTTGTGCGCTCCCTCAGCCCGTTCGGCTAAATGTGGGTAATTGAAAGCGTCACCGGACGCGTACGCTCATAATGGTCTCGTTGCTGGTTCAAGTCCAGCCGGGCTCACCACTAACTTGGTAAAATGTGCGGACACCGAAAGAGTGACTCGATTCCTCTAAACGCGCCAAAAAACGGACTCGTCGTGTTCCAAGTAAACCCTACATGCGGATTCCGACGAAGTCGCCCAGGCGTACCGATATGAAGTCGCCCGTGGATTCCGAGACGATGTCGCCCACCTTTCCGATTTGATCTCGCCCAGCGGCGAGGCGTGCTGGCCGGCTGGTTCTCTGGCATCGGTCAAGCCGCGCGGTCAATCTGGAATCGCGACTTCAACCTTTTTTCTTCTTCTGCGGTTGCTGTGATGGGGTGGACGCCCCCTCGACGGCATCGATGTGCCAAAGTGAAGGGTGTTGAACAACCATCACCAGAGAGGAAGCGTCCATGAACGAAGTTAGCACGATTGGACTAGATTTAGCGAAGTATGTCTTTCAGGCCCATGGAGCCGATGCCGCCGGCAAGGTCGTTTTTCGCAAACAGCTGCGCCGGAATAAGCTGCTGGCATTCTTCGAGCAGCCGGCTTGCCTCGTGGCGATCGAAGCCTGCTCGGGCGCGCATTACTGGGCTCGTGAGATCGGCAAGCTCGGCCATGAAGTGCGGCTGATCCCACCGGCTTATGAAGCCCTTCGTGAAGCGGCAGAAGAACGACATGGCCGATGCAGCGGCGATCTGTGAAGCGGCGCAGAGACCGACCATGCGTTTCGTTCCCGTCAAGAGTGAAGAGCAGCAAGCGAGCGCGGTGGTGTTTCGGACCCGCGACCTGCTGATCCGGCAGCGGACCCAGGCGATCAATGCTTTGCGTGGTCATCTCGCCGAATACGGGGTGATTATGGCAAAGGGCACGGCCTATGTCGCAGAGCTTGTCGAGCGCGCAATGGATCCAAAAACCGACGTGCCCGAAGCGGCACGGTTCGTACTCGAGATATTGATCAAGACGATGTTGACGCTGGAAATGCAGATCAAGAAACTCGACAGCGAGATCACCCATCGCGCCCGAAAAGAAGAAGATGCCCGCCGTTTGATGACAATCCCAGGCGTGGGACCAATGACGGCGACGGCTTTGCTTGCTTGGCGAACAGCGGGCGGTCGAGACCGCGCGGGGTGCGATAGTCGATGTCCTCGACGCATGCCTGCTGGCGCAGCTTGGCGTAGCGCAGGCGAGTGGCGAGCCATTTTGTCGTGCCGCAGCGAGGCTTCACGTTCGAGCAGCAGAGCAAGCCATTCGGCGTGACCGAGGCTGCCAGCCTCACCGGCGGCTTCAATGTCGGCGAAGGCCTTGGCCATGCCGTGGAGGCCGAGGGCGTTGAGGCGGTCGAGGGTCGGATGGGTGAGCAAGGGACGGTCTCCTAATTGTAGTAGC
>NZ_JADYVG010000032.1:0-64118 GCF_020193585.1 Bradyrhizobium sp. IC3195
CCGGACGGCGGCGCCGTATCCTGCGGAGCGGTGCATCCACGAGCTGTTCGAGGCGCAGGTGCACAAGGCGCCGGATGCGGTGGCGGTGGTCTGCGAAGATGAGCAGCTGAGCTACGGCGAGCTCAATACGCGGGCCAACCGCCTAGCGCATCACCTTATCGCCCTCGGGGTCAGGCCGGACCAGCCGGTTGCTATCTGCGTCGAGCGCAGTCCGATGATGGTGGTGGGGCTTTTGGCGATCCTGAAGGCCGGCGGGGCGTATATGCCGCTGGACCCGGCCTATCCGTCGGCGCGGCTGCATCAGGTGCTCGACGATGCGGCCCCGCCGCTGCTGCTGGCCGATGTGGCTGGCCGTGCCGCCTTCGGCGCGGATGTGCCGGCCAATGTGAGCGTGGTGGAGCTCGATGCTGCGGCGCCGGCCTGGGCCAGCCTGCCGGAAGCGGATCCTGACCGGCGCGCGCTCGGCCTGACCTCCCGCAATCTCGCCTATGTGATCTACACTTCGGGATCCACGGGCACGCCCAAAGGGGCACAGAATGAGCATCGGGCTATCGTTAATCGCCTGATCTGGATGCAGAACGCCTATGGTCTGAAGCCAACAGACGTCGTGTTGCAGAAGACGCCATTTAGCTTCGATGTCTCGGCCTGGGAGTTCTTTTGGACTTTGCTTGAAGGGGCAACGCTGGTACTGGCGCCGCCCGGTGCGTACAGAGATCCCGATGCATTGGTCGACTTGATCGTCAGCCAGCACATCACGACGGTTCACTTCGTACCATCCATGCTGGTCAGCTTTTTGGATGCGAAGAGTGTTGACCGCTGCACATCGCTGCGGCGGGTTTTATGCAGCGGCGAGGCGCTCCCTGCCGCCAGTGTGTACACGGTTCGGCGCGTATTGCCCTGGACGGCCCTGCACAATCTCTACGGTCCGACTGAGGCCGCGATCGACGTTACATCCTGGAGCTGCCCGGCTGAGTTTGATGAGGCCATCGTCCCGATTGGCCGTCCTATTGCCAACACGCGGGTCTACTTGCTGGATGGTCATGGCGGGCTGGTGCCGTTCGGTGCGGTGGGCGAGCTCTGGATTGGCGGGGCGGGGGTGGCGCGGGGCTACCTGAACCGCCCTGAGCTGACAGCGGAGCGGTTCATCCCCAGTCCCTTTGTCGAGGGCGACCGGATGTACCGGACCGGCGACCTGGCACGCTACCTGCCGGATGGCAATCTGGAGTTTTTAGGCCGCAATGACGAGCAGGTGAAGATCCGCGGCTTCCGGATCGAACCGGGCGAGATCGTCGCGCGGCTTTGCGGCCACGCCTGCGTGCGCGAGGCGGTGGTGGTGGCGCGCGAGGATGGTCGCGGCGAGCAGCGCCTCGTTGCGTATGTCGTTGCCGCCGAAGCTGAGGAATCTGATCTTGCCGGCGGTTTGCGGGCGCATGTGAGTGCGGGGCTGCCGGACTACATGGTGCCGAGTGCGTTCGTGCGGCTGGCGGCGCTTCCGCTCACGGTGAATGGCAAGCTCGATCGAAACGCGCTGCCGGCCCCCAGCGACGAGGCGTATGCGCGTCGGACCTACGCGCCGCCACAGGGCGAGATGGAGACGGTGCTGGCGCAGATCTGGGCCGAGCTGCTGGGGCTGGAGCGGGTCGGACGGCACGACAACTTCTTCGAACTGGGAGGGCACTCGCTCTTGGCGGTGCAGATGATCGAGCGTCTACGGCGGCGGTCACTGCGCATCGAGGTGCGCACCTTGTTCGTCAAGCCGGTGCTGGCTGATCTGGCTGCAAGCCTGGGCCGCCATCACGAGGTGGCGGTCCCGGCCAACCTGATCACCGAGCGAAGTGCGGCGATCACGCCGCAGATGTTGCCGCTGATCGAGCTGGCGCAGGACGAGATCGACCGGATCATCGCCACGGTGCCCGGCGGGGTTTGCAACATCCAGGACATTTACGGCCTATCGCCGCTGCAGGACGGCATCCTGTTCCATCATTTGCTGGCGGCAAAGGGCGATCCATACCTACTGGTGTCGCAGATGGCGTTTGCCGAGCGTGGGCTGCTCGATCGCTATCTTGCCGCGGTCCAGCGGGTGGTGGATCGGCACGACATTCTGCGCACCTCGTTCGTCTGGGAGGGGTTGTCGCGGCCGGCCCAGGTAGTGTGGCGGGAGGCGCGACTGGAGGTGATCGAGGTTCAGCTGGATGGCGCTCATGGCGCTGGAGCCGAGCAGCTGAAGGAGCGGTTTGACCCCCGCCGGCACCGCATCGAGCTTGGCCGGGCTCCACTGCTGCGATTTATGATTGCGCGCGAGCCCGACAGCGCGCGCTGGCTGCTGCTGGAGCTGCAGCATCATCTGATCGGGGATCACACGACGCGGGACGTGATGCATGCTGAGGTCCGGGCCGAGCTGGAGGGGCGGGCGCATGAGCTGACCGAGCCACAGCCGTTCCGCAATCTGGTGGCGCAGGCGCATCTCGGCGATGATGCCAAGGCGCATGAAGCGTTCTTCCGGGAGCTGCTCGCAGACATCGACGAGCCGACCACGCCGTTCGGCTTGAGCGAGGTGCGTGGCGACGGCAGCGGGGTTCGAGAGGCGCAGCGGATGCTGCCGTCAGCGCTCCAAGCGAGGCTGCGCGAACAGGCACGGCGGCTGGGCGTGAGTCTGGCGAGCCTGTGCCATCTGGCGTGGGGACAGGTGGTGGCGCGCAGCAGCGGCCGCGAGCAGGTGGTGTTCGGCACGGTGCTGTTAGGCCGCCTGCAGGGCAGCGCTGGCGCCGACCGCACGATGGGGCTGTTCATCAACACCCTGGCGCTGCGGCTTGATCTTGATGGGACAGCGGTCGAGGCGAGCGTGCGAACCACGCACGCCCGGCTGGCCGAGCTCTTGGCGCACGAGCATGCCTCGCTGGCGCTGGCACAGCGCTGCAGCGCTGTTGCGGCGTCGGCGCCGCTGTTCAGCACGCTCTTGAACTACCGTCACAACACGGCGCCGGCTGTGCCCGGCTCCGGGATGGATGATGTCTTGTCGGCCATGGAATGGCTGAGTGAGGAGGAACGCACCAACTATCCCCTGACCCTGTCGGTGGAGGATTTTGGCGAGGCGCTCGGGCTGACGGCGCAGGTGGCGGAGCCTATCTCTGCGGATCGGATCTGCGGCTACATGCAGCGGGTGCTCGAGGAGATGGCAAAGGCGCTGGAGCATGCCCCGGATACGCCGGTACGCGAGTTGGACATCTTGCCAGCTGAAGAGCGCACCTATCTGCTGGAGGATCTGAACCGGACGGCGGCGGCCTATCCATCGGACCTGTGCGTCCATGAGCTGTTCGAGGCGCAGGTGCAAAAGGCGCCGGAGGCGGTGGCGCTGGTCTGCGAAAACGAGCGGCTGAGCTATGGCGAGCTCAACGCGCGGGCCAACCGGCTGGCGCATCACCTGATCACCCTCGGGGTCAAGCCGGACCAGCCGGTTGCGATCTGCCTCGAACGCAGTCCGGCGATGGTGGTTGGTGTCTTGGCGATCCTCAAGGCTGGCGGTGCCTATCTGCCGTTGGACCCAGCCTATCCCAGCGAGCGGCTGCATCAGGTTGTCGACGATGCCGCGCCGCGGCTGCTGCTTTGCGACGTCGTCGGTCGCGCAGCACTCGGCCCCGAGGTGCTGACCGATGTGACGGTCATCGATGTGGAGACGGCCACGCCCGCCTGGGCCAAACGGGCGGCTTCAAACCCTGACCGGCGCACGCTTGGCCTCACATCGGGCCATCTCGCTTATGTGATCTACACCTCAGGCTCAACCGGAACCCCAAAGGGGGTCATGGTCCAGCATCAAGGGTTGGTCAATCTGCTGTCGGCTCAGGTCGGCCTCTTTGGCGCTTCTTCCAACAGCCGCGTCGTGCAGTTCGCCTCCATTGCTTTTGATGCAAGCGCTTGGGAGCTTGTTATGGCGTTTGGCTCCGGAGCCGCTTTGCACTTGCCTGCGGAAGAGATCCGTCAAGCGAGTAACAAGCTATCGGATTATCTCCAAAGCGAAGCCATCACCCACGCGACATTACCCCCAGCGTTGCTTCAGACAAACAAGGATCCGAAATGTTTGGCTGTGCAAGTTCTCGTTCTTGCTGGAGAGCTGCCGAAGCCAGAACTCATCCGAAGTCTGGCCCCAACATCAATTGTCAATGCTTACGGCCCGACCGAGGCAACAGTCTGTGCGACGATCTGGACTTGCCCGGCTGATTTTAATGGGTCATTGGTCCCGATCGGGCGCCCAATCGCCAACACGCGGGTGTACTTGCTGGATGGCCATGGCGCGCCTGTGCCGTTCGGCGCGGTGGGCGAGCTTTACATTGGCGGGGCGGGGGTGGCACGGGGCTACCTGAACCGCCCTGAGCTGACCGCGGAGCGGTTCATCGCCAGTCCCTTTGTCGAGGGCGACCGGCTGTACCGGACCGGCGACCTTGCATGTTATCTGCCGGACGACAATCTTGAGTTCCTGGGCCGCAACGACGATCAGGTGAAGATCCGCGGCTATCGCATCGAGCCGGGCGAGATCGTCGCGCGGCTTTGCGAGCACGCCTGGGTGCGCGAGGCGGTGGTAGTGGCGGGCCAGAACGGCGCCGGCGACAAACATCTGATCGCCTATGTGGTCTGCGCGCCCGAGGCCGGCTCGGACGAGGGCGATGGAGGCGGGCTTGCGGGCGCCTTGCGGGCGCACTTAAGTGCGCGGCTGCCGGACTACATGGTGCCGAGTGCGTTCGTGCGGCTAGCGGCGCTTCCGCTCACGGTGAATGGCAAGCTCGATCGGAACGCGCTGCCGGCGCCGGCCGATCAGGCCTATGCGCTGGCGGCCTACCAGTCGCCGCAAGGTGCGGTCGAGACGACGCTGGCGCAGATCTGGGCCGAGCTCCTTGGTGTCGAGCGCATCGGGCGCAACGACCACTTCTTCGAACTGGGCGGCCACTCGCTCCTCGCCGTGCAGATGCTCAGTCGAGCATTAAATCTTGGGCTGAGTTTTAGCGCCACCGACCTCTTCCAAGCCCCTGTTCTAAAGGAGCTTGCATCGAAGATTCGTTTGCAGGTGCAGCCCAGTAACACGGCGGTGATTCCCGTTCGACCGACCGGATCGCAGCCACCTCTCTTCTTTGTCCCCACAGGTTTTGGGGATTGTTCGTATGTCCTCGGTTTGGCAGCGGAAATGGATGCAGACTGCTCGGTCTACGCTCTGCAATGGCCCCCTTTCGATGACATTCGTCCACCGACTCTTGAGGCGATGGCCGCGGAGGTGATTCTTGCGATTAAACAGATCCAGCCCCGTGGCCCATACCGTTTTGCTGGATACTCATCAGGTGCAATCCTGGCTTATGCAATTGCCGAGCAGTTACTGAGTGTTGATGAAGTTGTGTCATTCATGGCGTTCATCGATGTCAGTCTACCCGCGGCTTCTTCAAACGGATCACTGAAGAATTTGGCGCGAGAATTTGTTTTGGATCGTTGTGGAATCTTGCGCGATGAGTATCACGAGGTTCTGGAACGCGACACCGAACCATGTTCCATCTCTGAGTTGCTTGAAAAGGCGCAGCAAATAGGAGCGTTAGCTCCAGATCACGATCTTCGCAGTGACGTTTCAATGTATCAAAGGGCCGCGACATTTCACCGCGCGCTACAATCGTATCGCGTTCCGTCGCTCGCGATTGAAATGCATCAGTTCTATGCGAGTGAGCCTCTCGTCAGTCGTTGGGTACCACCTGACAAGCAACCCAATAGCGACTTGCCAAACCAGGGCTGGGACCGGGTCGTGAATGCTGGGGCTATTCGTGCCGTACCGGTTCCAGGCAACCACGCGACAATGGTGAGCAATCCAGAAAACCGCCGAGTTCTGGCTCGAGCCATTTCAACAGCCTTGATCGGGACTGTTGAATAGACCGAGAGAACCTTCTCCGAAAGCTGAGGGTTCGAAGCTTCGTCTCAAGCTCCAGCGCTGCTCGGAGAAGGGCGGAAGCTAATCATTTCTTTATGTTTATGTCAGCGATTGCTGAAATCCCGAAATGTTGGCGATCGCCGACCTTTTAGGGTATCAGCGATCGCTTACACATGCGAATGGACTATGTTCATGCGCACACCTGCTGATCTCGGCGCCGTCATTCGCGACAGGCGAAAACACCTCCAGCTCGACCAGGCGACCCTGACGACGAAGATCGGCGTCAGCCGACAATGGGTGATCGACATCGAGCGAGGCCACCCGTGCGCTGAACTGCTGAGCCTGGAGTTGACCCAGGCGATTAAGAAAATAGATGAATCAGTCGTTCCCTCCGTAAGCCAAACAGGGTTATTAGGCGAAGCAAACTGCCGCGATTTCCTTCAAATGGGGAGGCGACTGGCGAAGCCGAAGAGATCGTCGATCACATCGATCCTCCGATCCTCGGCCACCTCTGTGCCATTGCTTCTGAGGCGCGCCCAGTAGTTCTCGACCTCATCTTCCTTCGCGTCCGGTCAAACAACGAGACCCGTGAACAATCCGATGCACAGACGTCTTGAAGGTCGGCCTTCCAAAGGTCCTCGTCGTGATAGAAGGACGTGATCGATGTAGGCATGGGCGGATTTTACTGCGCCTGTTTGGCATCGCTTCGGAGGGCGCTATTCGCGAAGAGTTCAAGCTGGCCGTCGTGCGCCGGTTCGAACTCCGCCGTCCGCTCCTGGTCATTGACAGTTGGAAGCAGATGCAACTGGTTGACGTGCAGGACCCTTCCCGCAACAAAAATTTGGTAGAACTCAAATAGCATCTTCGGGCTTATGCCGCCGTCTCTCTCGTTGTTTGCATCGTAGGAGGTTTCGGCGAGGATTGCCTCGGCGTTACGGTCGATGTGGTCGCACAACGCGCGAAAGCGCTTGGTGATCGTGAGGACATTGGCTGCCTCGCTCTCGAACTCGTCCACTGTCGGCTCGCCGATGCGACGCTTGTTCAGTCGTGCCCGAACCTCACGGAATTCATAATTGACGCGCGAGAGGAAGATTACAAAAGCCGTCGGCACCCTCAGATGTTTAGCGTAGAGTTCGATGTGCCAAAAATACAGGGGACTACGATTGTTCTCAAAAGCACTGATTGTCTTGGGAGAGAGAGCTTCTCTCCCGTAATCATATTTCAGCCTCGCGAGTTTTCCCGCGAAGGCTTCCAGCGTCAGAACCCGGCCTGAGAAATTCTCCCGGATCGCGCGGAGCACCTGAGCGAGACTCTGGGGATTGCTACGATTAGGTGGAGAGGCAGAATCCGTTTTGGTTTTTGCACGCACTGTCACAGACAGCCATCCACGTCATCGCCGCACTATTTGAGAATTGGTTAACATCAGCTACTATAAAGCCGCCGCCTAGGGCGACGGCTTTATGTCATCGTGAGTAGCCGCTCACGACGCCCAAGGTGGCTTAGGCCCTAACCGTTGGAGGTTGAAATGGCCGTCTACTACCCTGTTCTAAAAAGTGTGATGCGTCCTCCAGTGGATGAAATCCTCTGGATTCTCCAAGTGTTGCACCTCTTAATTGAGGTCGTAGCACGATTCTTCAATCACTAAGATAGTGCGCCCAGTTTTCTCGTAACGCAAGAAATTCTTGAGACGCGAGAAAATTGGGCGTAACGGCGAGCGGCCGGACATTAGCATCCACAGCCCGCGAATCAAGGGCGATTCGCCGCGAGGAAACGAATCAGTTCGAAGCGGCGCCCTTTTAGCTCATCCCTGGCTCGACGCAATCCTTGGGCACTGCAGATTGCGAAATGAGCCTGGGTTAATCTCGGATGCCTGAAGTGGCGCTGCTGCCCTCAAGACCGGGCATTTAGCCAGGCGTTCCTAATAAGAAACGGGTCGCCTCTCCGGCCTTCGACGCAGCGGTGAAGATCGCCCGCTTGTCGGTTTTGAGCGTCTTCAGCCAGTGCGCCAAGTATTGCGGTCACAGCGATGAGCCGGGCCGGTCCAATGGGTCAGCTCATGGAGCAGGGTGGAGTAGTAGGCTTCGGTCGCGGTTGACGTCGCTGATCCAGTGAACGTCGCGCGGTCGCATGTGGATTTGATCCAGCTTCGGCAAATAGCAGGCGAGGCTTCCGCCATGGCCGATCGTTGCCCCGGTGCGTGCAACGAAGGATTCGATGTCATGCAGCTGCTCGACAGAAGACGTCGGACTCTTACATTCTGTTCGCAAACGAAAGCGGTGAGTTCGCGGTGGATTGCCTCGCGGGGCAATACATGTCGCGGGGCCTCCGTGAGCTGATCTGCTATTGCGTTCACTCTGGCATGCCACCTTAAGAAGCCGAGTGAGTGACGGTCAGTCCCTCCTTCAAGTTATGCTCTGTCTCGTCAATTTTGCGATGAAACTGCCAATCCTACGATCGAAGGAAGGAAAGGTTTACTTTCAATAAGGCGCTGACATCTTAGTTCGGTTTTTAACAGCCCCGCTGTGGCGTCGATGCCGCGTCGAACGCAACCTGAAATTACACCTGATACTCCACTTCGCCTTGCCGATGCTGTGAAGGTCGCATTTCCTTTGGGAGGAATGACCGTCGCGGGTTTGCGTCGTGAGCGCGACCGTAATCGACTGGTTATCGAGAAGATTGCGGGCAAGGAATTTACAACGCTGGCTCATATCGGACGGATGAGAGAGCTATGCCGCGAAGAAGCAAGGGCGCCCGACTTCAGCTCAAGGCTGCCCGCCGAAACAAGAGCGCATAAATCACTCACCGGGCAATCTGGATCATCAGAGACAACGGCCGGGATGTCAGCACAGGCTGCGCTGCAGATGAGATTGCGGCCGCGGAGGAAAAGCTAGGAGATTACATCAGCTCTAAACACAAGCCAAAGCGAAGAATCCTCCACATAGACGATATCGCTATCGCGGATGTCCTCTCGATTTATTTGGACGCGCAGTTAGACAATCTTCGCGGCCGTTTCAATGTCGATAGCGAGAGCAAAGATACGATCGCCAATATCCGCAACTTTAAGAAGCAGATCGAACCGTTGAACGGGTGGTGGGGGTAAAAATGCCCAAAGCCATCCCAGTCATCGTGAATGCTTGACGCGGGGCTGGCCGGTATCGAGAGGTACGTCGATCCGCTTGCCGCTCTGGTCAGCCGCTACGATCACGTGATCGGCGTACAGGGTGCCAGTCGTGCAATGTTTTGTTGCCATTGAGCTGTAATCCGGCTTGGTACGATCGCCGGCGCCGACGCCCAACTCTGTTATCGCGACTCCGATTATCGCACTATTCGCGATGGCTCTGAGCCACCGCGCTTGGTGGCCTCATCCTTGTTCAGGCGTAAGTCCTCGAGCAGGTCGAAGTGTGTCCTCTGCGCCTGTGGCAGATTGGAGTCCGTAGGCGCAAGTGCAATGAGCAGATCGAAGGTCTGACGAAGCGATGCGCCGAGACCACCGAACTTGACCGGAACCCGCAAGGCTCCAAACCCCGCCGCTTTGAGCAGCTTTATCGCTTCGAACGGGACAACGCGGTTTCGCTCGCGCTCCACCGCCCCCGCGGCGATCCCCTCAAGCACAGGCCGGAGCGAATCGCTTCTCGAATGGAATGCATTCAGTTTTACGCATTGATCGTATCCACGTCATGCGTTCGCCGCCCCGACTCTGCGATGACCCATTTCGCGCAGCTGATTTTTTTCCTTGAATGGCGCGCCGCCTCGAACGAATGTCTTGGATCCCGCAGAAATACAGTCTGGCTCTCCAACGACAGGGGAATATTCTTCGTGAGCGTGGATTTTCGGTCTACTGAGTTGCGCGGAGAGAAGCAGAACAATGACCATTCACCACGTGGGCCCCATTTCAGCGATGGAGAACTGGAGAACGGCTGAGCGTCTATTCCAAAGGACGGGTTGCCAAAATGCTGACCGGTTGGCTCAACTGTCTGTATGATCCGGCAGTGCTTACCGGCACCGTGCGAAGGCACATCGTAGCGTTCAGGAAATAGTGCTCGATAGCTGACTGGTGCGCCTCAGAGATGCGGACCAATTTATATCTGAAAGCCGGTAGTTGCTGCGCGAGCGATCCTGGCCTCGACCGAAGGGTCTTACGCCGTCCGCGATTTAGCTTTGCAGGTCAACGCTCGCGAGCCGCTGCCGGTCCAGAATCACGATCTCGCGTTGAGTATTGCCGATGAAATCGAGGACGCCATCACTGTGCAATTGCGATACTGCACGCGAAACGGTCTCGATGGTCAGGCCAAGGTAATCCGCGATATCACGCCGAGACATTGGCAGCGAGATAACGTCAGCAGCCGTGAGCCGTTCATCCATTTCGTGCAAGAACGCGGCAACGCGCTCCAGGGCGGTTTTGCGTCCAAGCAGCAGCATATGGTTTTCGGCGTGCTGCAAGTTATTCGTAGTCAGGCTGAGCAAGGTGCGCCAGACAACCGCGTCAGTCGCGGCCACCGTCTCAAGATGTTGCCGCCTGATCAGGCGAACAGTGGTTTGGATGATTGCTTCCGCCGTGAATCGGTGGGCTACGCCGTTCTCGAGGCCAAAAATATCACCTGGCAAATGAAATGCGCCGATCTGACGGCGTCCATCGGGGAGTAACTTGCAAGTCCGTACCGCGCCTTTTCTGACCTGATAGACGTACTCGGCTGGGTCACTCTCGATGTAGATCGTCTTACCTTTCTTGTAAGTGAATTCGCTCAAGCTGACGATCGGATTTGACCCGCTCGATATGCCGAGCTCACTGAGCGAATTGATGCGGGATCTTTGGTCTGTGGTGATGCTCACAAACATGGTCCGACACTCCTAAACCAGAATATGCGAAGGGAATTGGAGCCTCGCGAATAAATTGGGTGCAATCCATGGATGCCTGCACAGTGTTTAACAATCATCTATGAAAAAGAAGTCGTGTCGTTGTGACGCAGTGCCCGCGCAACAGTCGAGGCGAGGCAATTTTGGCCTTCGATCGTCGAGGATAGGTGCCCGGCAACACGCCTCAGAGCGAATGGAACGATCCTAGATTTGACTGCTGTACGAGTGTTCTGCTGCGCGAAGGCGCCAAGTCGCGCTTAAAAGGTGCGTTTCGCCGGGCGGTGTCGCTGGAAGGCTGCTTCGAAATGCCGGCGGGTTAGCCCAGGACCGAGGACGGGTCGAATAATCCGCTCCAACCCTCTCATTGCTCCCCACCCTTATATCCAACGTCCTGCTCAAGTGTCCCGCTCGGGTCTCTGCCCACGGGTGATGGTCTTGCTGACGATAGTCCGACTGGACCCACCATCTGCCATTGATTAAGATCAAACCGCTTTATTCGGATCCTCTATCCTTCAGCGAATTGACGGAGGCAAGAGATCTCATGCGCTACGTTCTCGCTATCGGAGTGCTAACACTTCCCATCCTCGTCGGCTTTGGATCAGGCTCGACCGCCGCTTCACGGGTTCATTCGTACACCCCACCGACCCGCCAAGACGTTTATTGCTTGCAGGGCCGAGCCTGGGGATATCCGGGCAACTGCCAGTTCTCAACCTATAGCCAGTGCATGGCTACCGCCTCTGGCACATATGCCTATTGCGGTATCAATCCGATCTACGCCTTCGAGCGACAGGGAAGGCAATTCGGCTGGAGCGAACGTCGTTAGGTCAGCCAAGGACGGCGTTGGATGAACGGGCGGGCCGTCCAGGCTCTTGTTGCCGTTCGCTCGATTCCGCCTATTCTGCGCTGAATCCGTTGGGGCGTTCGTTTGATTGCGTCCAGTGCCGAGCGTGCTTGCATGTTGGACGGCAATAGCAGGTCCGACCATGCGAATTCGATGTCTCCGATCTCTTCGGCAGAGCAAGTGATCTCAGATGCCGCGAATGCGATTGGAATATTCCAGTCAGCGGCCGAAGCCGCAGTATTTGGTGCAGATGGCTATCCGATGCCGCCGTAGGGCCGTGGCGATTTGAATGACCTTCTGCGCGGCGACGAAATGATCAGCTTGCACCCACACAGCAACAAACGATGCGTTCGCCGCTAAACAAAAGGAAGCTGATTTTCCCCGCGTGGCGAAAAATAGTTCGTCTTGGACTCGCATGGTCGAACAATCTCTGAGAGGATTGATCATCAGGAGATGGTCCCACTCAGGAGCGCGGACAATGCGCAACTACGTCTTCGACAACGTTACGCATTTGATTCCGAGCAAGCTCGTCGACCAGTTGTGTTCGTGTTGCTCCTGAGCGGCGTCTTAATTCATAGAGACGATCTGGCCTGAGATCGCTCTAGCTCCTCGAAATGAATAACGCAAACGCTGGCTGAACAGCAGTGTCGGCGCCCGTTCGTCTTGATCGGCGTGGTCGCATGGTGCTGCGCGCTCAGGCCGCGCCTACCTCGCAGTAAGTGTCATTCTCAAGGGACAAACCAGGATGTCTGTAAACAACGAACCGATCAAATTCGCCTACTGGGTGCCGAACGTATCCGGCGGGCTCGTGATTTCTTCGATCGAGCAGCGTACCAGCTGGGACATCGACTACAACCGGAAGCTCGCTCAGATCGCCGAAAAGGCGGGCTTCGACTACGCACTCAGTCAGATCCGATTCACGGCGGGTTACGGAGCCGACAAGCAGCACGAGCCGGTCAGCTTCTCGCATGCGCTGCTGGCTGCGACTGAAAAGCTCAAGGTGATCGCCGCTCTCCTTCCCGGGCCATGGAATCCGGCCGTAGCGGCGAAGCAGATCGCGACGCTCAGCCAGCTTACCAACGCGCGCGTTGCGGTGAATATTGTGTCCGGTTGGTTCCGCGGTGAATTCCACGCAATCGGAGAGCCCTGGCTCGATCACGATGAGCGCTACCGGCGTTCGGAGGAGTTCATCAATGCTCTGCGCGGGATTTGGACGGAAGAGAGCTTCACACTCAAGGGGGACTTCTATCGGTTCAACGAGTACTCGCTGAAGCCGAAACCGCTCGATCCGCTGCCCGAGATCTTCCAGGGCGGCTCTTCGCGCGCCGCCCGCGACATGGCCGCTCGCGTGTCCGACTGGTACTTCACGAACGGGAATACGCCCGAGGGGCTGAAAGCGCAGGTCGAGGACATCAGGTCCAAGGAGAAGGCTTTCGGCAAGAGCTTTAAGACCAAAATCGGAATCAATGCATTCGGCATCGTCCGGAAAGCCGAAAAGGAAGCCAAGGACGTCCTGCAGGAAATCCTCGACAAGGCGATTCCCGATGCAGTTCGCGGCTTCCACCATGAGGTCCAGAACGCCGGCAACGCCAGCCCCGAGCGAGAGGGCAATTGGGCCAAGTCCACCTTCCAGGATCTCGTTCAATACAACGACGGCTTCCGCTCGAACCTGATCGGCACGCCGCAGCAAGTCGCTGAACGGATTATCGAGCTCAAGCATGCCGGCGCCGACCTGATCCTGCTCGGGTTCCTGCACTTCCAGGAAGAGGTCGAATATTTCGGCAAGCATGTGATCCCGCTGGTCCGCGAACTCGAGGCAAGGACGCCCGTACGCGTTCAGGCTGCCGAATAGGTGTAAAGCGAGGGGCAGCCACGTGATGGCGATTGCGACAGGGACGGGGGCGTATCGGTTGGAGCAGATGCTTCCACGCCGCTACGCGGATGTATCGACAGAAACGCGCGAGGAGGCGCTGGACGGGGGCGCGGGCGAGTCTGCCAAGGCGCCCGTGCGGCCAATCCTCGGACTTGCGAACATTTCGCTGACATTCGGCGGCGTCGCAGCGCTACGCAAGATCGATCTGGAGGTCGCGCGGGGTGAGATCCTGGCAGTGATCGGGCCGAACGGTGCCGGCAAGAGCTCGCTCCTCAATATCGTCAGTGGAATTTACAGGCCCGATCGCGGCGAGGTGTTGTTTGGCGAGCACTCCTTTCGCGAAGTGCCGACATCGAAGCTGGCCCCCCTTGGTGTGGCGCGAACGTTCCAAAATCTGGCGCTCTTCAAGGGACTTTCCGTTTTCGACAATGTGCTGATGGGGCTGGCGCATCGCGTGCGTGCTGGATTTCTACGGCAGATCGTCGGCTCGCCACTGGTGAGACGGATGGAGGCGGAGAACCACGCGGCCGCGGAAGAAGTGATCGGGTTTCTGCATCTTGGCGAGGTTCGTGACCGCCTTGCTGGAACGCTTTCCTATGGGCTGCAGAAGCGCGTCGAGCTGGCGCGGGCCCTCGGCATGCGGCCGAAGCTCCTGCTGTTGGACGAGCCGTTCGCGGGCATGACCCTCACGGAGAAACGAGAGCTGTCGCAGCATGTGCGCAACGCTCGTGACAGTTTTGGCGCAGCAATCGTACTGATCGAGCATGACATCGGCGTGGTGATGGGACTGTCCGATCGCGTGGCCGTACTCGACTACGGGCGAAAGATCGCCGACGGAACGCCGGATCAAGTCCGTGCCGATCCTGCGGTGATCGACGCCTATCTCGGCGTCGCACATGAGGACGATAAGGAGCTTGCGATCTGATGCTCGATTACCAGTTTCTGCTTGAGGTGCTGATCGGCGGCCTGCTCTCGGGTGTGATGTACTCGCTGGTCGCAATCGGGTTCGTGCTGATCTACAAGACCTCGGGCATGCTCAACTTCGCGCAAGGCGCGATGCTGCTGTTCGCGGCCCTGACCTTCGTCAGCCTGATCGAGCGCGGCACGCCATTCGTTGCCGCACTAGCCGCGACGCTGGTCATCATGGTCGTGCTGGGAATCGCCACCGAGCGGTTGGTGCTGCGGCCGCTCGTCAACCAGCCGCCGATCACCCTCTTCATGGCGACCCTCGGGCTCTCCTACGTCATCGAGGGCGTAGCCCAGCTTCTGTGGGGCACTCAAGTTCACGGCCTCGACATTGGCATCAGCGACACGCCGTTCGAGGTGGCGGGCGTGCTGATCAGCCGGTTCGACCTGTTTGCGGCGGCAGTCGCCGGCAGCCTGGTCGCGCTGTTTGCACTCTTCTTTCGCTACACTCGCACCGGGCTGTCGTTTCGCGCTGTCGCCGATGATCAATTTGCGGCTCTGGCGGTCGGGCTCCGGCTACCACGGGTCTGGGCCGCGGTCTGGACGGTGGCAGGGATCGTTGCCCTGGGCGGTGGGCTCCTATGGGGCGCGCGGCTCGGCGTGCAGTTCTCGCTGTCGCTTGTCGTCCTGAAGGCGCTCCCGGTCTTGGTTCTCGGCGGATTCGACTCGATCACGGGGGCGATCGTCGGCGGCCTTCTGGTAGGCGCCATCGAAAAACTGGCGGAGGTCTATGTCGGACCATTCTTTGGCGGCGGCATCGAAGCCTGGGCCGCCTATGTCGCGGCACTTGCGCTCCTTTTGGTCCGGCCATCAGGCCTGTTCGGGCGGAAGCTGGTCGAGAGGGTGTAAGGCATGTTGGCTCTCCCTTCCGCCAAATCGAGCTGGTTGTTCAGCGAGCCGCTGTGGATCGGCCTCGTGATTGTGGCCGCCTACGGCATCGTTCCGCTCGCGGGGACGGACTATCTGCTCGACGCTGTGCTCACGCCGTTTCTTGCGCTTTCACTGGCCGCCGTAGGGCTCAACGTCCTGACTGGTTATGCCGGTCAGGTCTCACTCGGCTCTGCCGCCTTTCTCGCTCTCGGCGCCTACGCCGCCTACAATCTTCATCTTCGTATCCCGGCATTGCCGCTGCTCGTCGATTTGGTGCTGGCCGGAGGCGTGGCGGCGGCAATCGGCATCGTATTCGGGCTGCCGAGCCTTCGGCTACGCGGATTCTACCTCGCCGTTTCGACGCTCGCCGCGCAGTTCTTCGTGCAGTGGGTGCTGACCAAGTTCAGCTGGTTCTCCAACGACAATCCATCAGGAGTGATCGACGCGCCGATTCTCAGTATCGGCAGCATCGCGTTCACGACCCCCGCCGAACGTTACGTATTTTCGCTGACGATCGTGGTCGTTCTGACCCTGCTGACGCTCCGACTACTGCGTTCCCAATCTGGCCGCAACTTCATCGCGGTACGCGATCACGAGATCGCGGCCAAGGTGATTGGTGTGCCGCTCTTGCGCACCAAGCTGCTCGCCTTCGCGATCTCGTCCTTCCTGATTGGTGTTGCCGGCGTGCTCTGGGCATTCGCTTATTTACGCACGGTCGAGCCGGCCGGGTTCAATCTGGATCGCTCGTTCCAGATCCTGTTCATCATCATCATTGGAGGCCTGGCCTCGCTGCGCGGCTCCTTCATCGGCGCTGCCTTCATCGTTGTCTTCCCGCTCCTATTGTCGCGGATCGGTGCCGCGTTGCTTGGCAGCGTGTTCGATTCGGGTGTTCTGGAGATGAGCCAGCGCATCGTGATTGGTGGCCTCATTATCGCTTTTCTGATCGCAGAGCCGCGCGGGCTGATTGCGCTGTGGGACCGCGCCTGGGCCGCCATCCGGCCCGCCAGGCGCTCAGTGTGTCCGACCTGAGATTTTACTTAACCCAAAGGAGCTTGCAATGAACGTGATGAGACGTCTGAAGGTTGCGCTGGCTGGGGCACTCGCCGTAGGCCTTGCCACTACGTTGGCGGCGCACGCCGACGAACAGTTCTTTCCGCTGCAAAGCTACCGTGTCGGTCCCTATGCCGCGGGAGGAACCGGGTTTTTCGGTGGCTTCATCGATTATCTCAATCTGATCAACATCCGCGATGGCGGCGTCAACTGCGTCAAGCTCACCTGGGATGAGGGTGAGACCCAGTACGAGGTCGAGCGTGGTGTTGAGGTTTACGAACGGCTGAAGAGCCGTCCGGGAATTGCGGCGTGGAACCCGCTGTCGGTCGGCATCGCCTACGCCATGATCGATCGCATCACCAAGGACAAAGTGCCGCTGATCACCATCAATCATGGCCGCACCGACTCCACCGATGGCCGCGTGTTTCCTTTCGTTTTTCCGCTGCTTCTCAACCCCTACAGCGAAACGTCGGGAATCGTGAACTACATCGCCTCCAGAGAGGGCGGTCCGGACAAGCTGCAGGGTAAGAAGATCGTCGTGCTCTATCACGGCTCGCCCTACGGCAAGGAGACGATTCCGATCTATAAGCTCTTGGCCGACAAATACGGCTTCAGCCTGGAGCAGATCGAGGTCCCGCACCCCGGCAGCGAGCAGCAATCCCAATGGCTGTCTATCCGCAGGGCCAAGCCCGATTACGTGGTCTTGCGAGGCTGGGGCGCGATGAACCCGGTGGCCTTGAAGACCGCCCAGAAGGTCGGC
Source organism: Bradyrhizobium sp. IC3195 (assembly GCF_020193585.1). Lineage (NCBI taxonomy): Bacteria > Pseudomonadati > Pseudomonadota > Alphaproteobacteria > Hyphomicrobiales > Nitrobacteraceae > Bradyrhizobium > Bradyrhizobium sp. IC3195. The sequence continues at coordinate 17,111 of NZ_JADYVG010000032.1, forward strand.
TTCCCTGCCGACCACATCATCGGAAACGTCTGGTCCAACTCCGAAGAGGATGTCATTCCCGCCGGTGACGCCGCCAAGGGCTACATCGCGATCACGACCCAGGCCTCCGGCGCCGAATATCCCGTGCTCCAGGAGGTGATCAAGACTGTCTATGGCCCGAACAAGGGCAATCTTGAGGACAAGAAGCGCATCGGCAGCGTCTATCACAACCTCGGAATCGTAAACGGCATCCTCAATGTCGAAGCTGTCCGGATCGCGCAGGCAAGGTTCGGCAAGCGTACGCTGACGGGCGACGAGGTCCGCTGGGGATTTGAGCACCTCCAGCTCGACCCGGCACGGGTCGAGGCGCTGGGCGCGAAGGGCCTGTTCCATTCGATCAACGTCACCTGGGACAATCACGAAGGGGACGGCCGCGTCACCTTCCAGCAGTGGGATGGCAGCAAGTGGAAGGTCGTCTCGGACTGGATCGCGCCGGATTGGGCATCCCTGCGGCCCATCATCGAGAAGTCATCGGCCGCCTATGCGAAGGAGCACAACATCAAGATCCGCGCCTCCGGCGATGATCAGGTCGGCCAGTAGCGGAATGGCAGGAACTGGGTCACTGCGGGAGCCCGGCTCCCGCAGCTTTCAGGCGGGGTGAACCGGGGCATGAGTGACGTTCTGCTTTCGATCGAAGGCTTGGCGGCAACCTACAACCACGCCATTCGCGCCGTAAACGACGTGTCGTTTGCGGTTCGCCGCGGCGAAATCGTCGCCGTCCTCGGCGCAAACGGAGCCGGCAAGTCGACGACGCTCCAGGCAATCTCGGCGCTGCTGCCGGCTCGGCGCGGTCAAGTGGCCGCCGGGCGCATCATCTTCGACGGCCGCGACATCGTGTCCGCATCGCCCGCGAAGCTGGTCCGGGCCGGGATTGTTCCGGTGCTTGAGGGCCGGCATTGCTTCCCCTCGCTGACTGTCGAGGAGAACCTTATCACCGGCGCCATTTGCCGCGATGCAAAGTCTCGCCTGATCCGCGGCGACCTTGACAAGATCTACGAGCTTTTCCCGCGACTGAAGGATCACCGCAGGTCGATCTCGGGGCTCACATCGGGCGGCGAGCAGCAAATGACGGCGATCGGCCGAGCGCTGATGTCACGTCCACGTCTCTTGGTGCTGGACGAGCCGTCGATGGGACTTGCGCCGCTCGTTGTCGAGGGCATTTTCCGAACGCTGAAGCAGCTGAACAGCGAGCAGGGGCTTTCAATCCTGGTCGCGGAACAGAATTCGACGGTGGCGCTGCGCTTTGCCGACCATGCGGTCGTGCTTGAGAGCGGCCGCAGCGTGCTGTCCGGCTCGTCAGTCGAATTGCAGAGCCGCGACGACATCAAGGCCCTTTACCTCGGCGGTTCGCCGCAAACCGACGCCGCCGAGAAACCGCTCATCCATGCCGTTGTCGCAGTTTGACGAAACACAAGGGAGAATGACCAATGGCTAACGACAATCTTGCTCGCAAGATCGATTCTGACATCTATTCTCGGCTGGATGCCGCGATTGATGCGACCGTAAAGGTCAATGCCGATCGCAATGATCTGGAAAGTCGCTTTCCAAGAGAAAATCTGAGGGCATTGGCGGAAGCCGGCTGGACCGGCGTGTTGAATGAAACACGCTTTGGGGGCCTCGCTCTTGGCCATGTTGATTTTGCCGAAGCCGCTTACCGGATCGGACAGGCCGATGCATCGACCGGCCTCGTCTATGTCATGCATGTCGGCGCGGCTCAGACGATCAGCCTGTTTGGTAACGACGACCAGAAGGAGCGCTGGCTCAAGGCGAATAATGGCGCCCTGCTTGGCACATATTCGACCAGCGAGCGCGCCACCGGTGGGCACTGGTGGTACAACCTCTCCGAGGCATCGCGCGAAGATGACAATTATCTCCTCAACGCAGAAAAGTCGTTCACAACGAGTTCCGGCCAAGCTGATTTCTATGTCGTTCAGACACGCAGCCCGGATGCCAAGGACCAGACCGACATCGTCTTCTTCATCGTCGACGGCAAGTCTGAGGGCATCGAATCCAAGCCCTGGGATGCGCTCGGGGTCCGCGGCAATCACTCAGGGCCTATCCGCTACAACAACGTGCGAGTGCCGCGGCGTGACCGGCTCGGCATCGAGGGGCAGGGCAAGGAGATCATCTACGATGGCGTATCGCCGGTCTATCTGATCGGCCTCGGCGCCGTCTGGGAAGGCGTCGCCCGCGGCGCATTGAACGCAGCCGTCAAGCACACCACGAGTTTCGTCCATAAGGACCGAAACAAGAGCCTGTCGGATTACCAGGCCATCCGGCAGGAGCTAGGTGCGGCAAAGGTACTCGTCGAGACGTTGCGGCCCTGGCGGCTGGAGCTTGCGTCAAGGCTTGATGAGCTCTGGCGGGCCGGTAAGCCGCAGAGTGAGATCCTGATTCCTTTGACCGAGTTCAAGGTGCATGCCGCCGAGGTTGCCAACAAGGTCGCCGCAGCGGCGCTTACGGTCACGGGAGGCTACGGCTACCACCGCGGACCCATCGAGCGCGCCTTCCGCGACGCGCGCGCAGCCATCGCCATGGGACCGTCGAATGTGATTGCTCGGGACTGGATTGGCAAGGCACTAGTCGGCCTTCCGCTCGAGCTATTCTACGAGGGCGGTGAGTAGTTCTAGGTCGAACCTCTGTCCTCCGGCAACCAATTGCGGTGTTCGGACCCGTGGCCGACTACCGCGAGAGCATCAGCGCGCCCGCTCGCACGGGCTTGAGTAGGTCGGCCCGCCGGGAGCGGGACGACGCACCGTCCGAAACGGATCTTTCCGGCTCAGAAGGTCTCTCGCGGGCGCGCATTCGTTCCAGTATTGTCTCAATCCGTCTCAGAGTTCAGCGCGGCGTGCAGCCGAGCCTTCTCCAACCGAGACCTGAGCCCGCTCAAACAGCCCGCCAGTTTGGCGAACTCCTGAATGCTGAGATAATCAAAGACGAACTGCTCGAGCTCTTCCTGCTGCCTTGCAATGCTCGCGAGGCTCTTGCGAGCAACGTCCGTTAGCGACAAAAGGACGTACCGGGCATCATTCGCGTCAGACTTCCGGCGCACGAACCGCTTGCTCTCGAGCTCCTTGGAATGCTTGGTGATGAAACCCGATTCAACTCTCATCAGCTTCGCGACAGCGTTGACGGGAACACCATCATCTTCTTCCAGTTCCGTCAGCGCCATCAAGATCATCATTTGCGGACCTGTAATGCCGAGCGCATTCGCCTGGTAGGACCGAAGATCGTCAAGACATATGTCGATCGATCTGATCTCCCATGTGAAGCGCCTCAGTAGATCCTGACTCACGCGCAGCTCCTTCCGGAGGCGTGTTGCTAATCCAGGCAGCTTGGGTGGCATCTGATCTCAGGAGCTCCATCCTCGAAACGATTGGCTGCTGGCCAGGCTCAACAAAGGGGACCGATCTTCGCTGATCGCTTCGACGTCCCAAGCGCCCGATCTAAAATCAATCGCCACACTCGGACGAGTTCGTTCCGATTCGATATCTAAGAGGAGGAGCCCCGGTCCAACTTGGACTGTACCACGTAACTTCACCTAATCGTCGTAATTAAATCCGTCAAATACTTGAGAATGTCCGCAGGATTTTCGTAGTTCGCGCCGCTTGTGCGCAGTTATTCTGCAGACATATCCTTGATGTCGCGAATCATAGACAGCGAGTTCGAGCTCGGGTTGCGCGCAGGAGCACCCGATCCACTGTGCCCACCAACGCCAGTATCAAACCCACTGCTTTCCAAGCCTGCTAGGATTTGGACGCATCGTCTCGCAGTGATTTGGTCCTTTCAGAGCGATGTCCGTCTCGACGAGGCAAGTCATCCTACACGGAGATTTCTGCCGGCACTTTACCCGAGTTGCCCGTCTTGCGCTCGAAGCTGATCCGGGGCGCCTCAGCAAGAGCGAGTGTAGCCCGCCTTCTCGACTGCCCTAATGTGCCCAAATACGTCGGCTTCGCCATCATCGGGCCTGATAAAGCCATAGCCCTTTGTCGCACTAAACCACTTCACAATGCCGGTTGCCACTACAATATCTCCATTTCAAACGAGGCCGATCCAAGCATGGCTTACAGAGGCATCAAGGTCTTGCGCGTAGGCCATACGCAAGTTGCCGGCACGTATGCAGCCACATCGTGGTCGCTAGTCAGCTTTACAGAAGGGCTAGGTGGACCGGCCATCACGCGTCCTCAGGCGCTTACGTCGGCGATGCCTGCGACTGGCGCTGTGGCCTTGTCGGCCCGGGGAAAGCGTGCGAAGCTTACTTGCGAGAGGTTTCTCACCGCTGCCTTCGAGCGCTCGCTCCTGAGAGGTCGGTAGGCCTGTCTGTTCCAGCAAAGCAAGAAAGGCCCGGCCTTTTTCCGTTATGATCCACTGTCCGGGTTCTCGCACAACCAGCCCTTGCCCGAAAATATTGAGATCCGGTGCCCGCTCTGCCAATCGCTTCATACGAGCCGTCCACTCCGGACCGCTGGTGTAGAACACCGCCAGGTAGTCCTTCAGGACGGCAAGACTCGCACGGCCGTCCGGTTGGCCAGCGAGAATTTTAAGTATCGAGACCTGAAAACTCACTTTCTCTAACCAAACGCGATAGCACCAACGCCGCACATCTTAGCGGCACCTGCCGGACCCCGCGCTGGACTTCAAAACAAGAACCTGAAAACAAATGCGTGATGTACGGATCATCCGACAAAGATTTGGATGAAGCTTAGACTGTCCTTTCAGATCTGGGGAGGCCCTTTTGACGCAATCTTAGGCCGTTCCTGGATGGCCTGCGGGCTGTCGAGCATCGAACTTGACTGATCGTGGACAGCCCAGAGCCTTGCGAAACAAGCTTGCGCGTGTCTCACGTCAGGTCGAAACTCGCGGGCGCGAGTTTTCGATCTAAGGTCGACCTCGCAAGAAAGCTGAAGACTACCATACGCGCGTGAATGTATCGGCGCCCTTCAGTTTGCTGGGCTTGCCGTTCTTATCAACGTAGAACAGCATCCATGATGTTGGCATTTGAGGACCGTTTATCTTTCCAACCCACCGGGTGAAAGAATTGCACTGACCAAAAGTAACAACAAAATATAGTCCGGTTGGACGGACGGCTCCCGAGACGGGATAAGGGATACCTTGGCAGGCAAACCCTTGAGCGTGGTTTGTAAAGGTCCCTTGTATGGCGCCGCCATTGGCGGACCAAACAAACAGTTCTGAGCCCCGTTGATTCTTCCAGTATGAGGGAGCAGGAAGCCCCTGCGCCCAGGCCTGACCGCCGGCCAAGAAAAACTGAGCGATCAACAAAAATGCCAGAAGTCTCTTCATATTGAAGCCCCAAAAGTGTTCGCCTAAAACTGGCAACTCGGATCACCAGTCTGATACAATCTGAGGTGACGTTCGCTGCTCTTATCTCGCGTTAAGCAAAGGATTGCGGCGCATATGCACTAGTTCGTGCTGGATCTCGACGGCGCTCCAGGCTCCGCGACTCTGCATCCGCAAGCCAGTCCGCCCAGCGGCCGAACTCCGAGCCATGATCGGTGGGTTAGCCGTCGTCATCGTCCTCGGATGGAGCTGCTTAAATACCGTAGAAAAGCCGGCCAAATGCAGGATTTGGGCGCGAATGTGCGTCTAGTTGCATTAATCGATCAAACGAAACGCCACCAATGTGAAGGTGGCACGACTTGCTCAGGTAAGAAAGGAGATTGTTCGTTCGTTGCGTACAGTGTTGCCGGAGCAAAGGCGCCCAAAGCGCTGGCAGAGTCAGTGTGCCGGCGCAGCCCGAACAGGGGCAAGCCGGATGGGAGATACAATGTTCGAACGCGATGGTGACTTGATCTCTCAACTTCTGCTCTACGCTATCCTGTTGCTTATTCTTGCGTCTCTGATGATTGCTGCATGGCAGACTGCAGGATGACCGAAACCAGATCGCCGCGAGTTGCTGAACGCTTTGACCGAGCGTGATCGTAGCTGGGATATCGGGTTCGGACGGCAACACTCCGCCTAACAATCAGTCCGCCGCCACGTAGATCCGATTCAGGTTCGTACCCGAATGTCAGCCCCAAACAAGCTCGCGCTCTTCATCGAGGGCGCCAATCTCCATGCAACCGCCAACCAAAGCTGCGAAAGCTGGCATGGCCCCATGGGTGCTCCATTGCGCTAAGCGTCCAGGCAGCCTCGTTCGCACACTTTAAGAGATGTGCATTTAGAGGGTGTCCAGCCGGGGACTGGCTCAACAAACTGTAGTGACGGGTACGCGAGCCTAACTTGCTTGCTGCTCGCAGGAGGCCGTAACTGGGAAGAGGAACCAAGGTTTGATGCTGATCCCTTTGCGAAGCGAATACATGTAAAAGATTGGAAGCCTTTGCGGAAAAAGCCCCCGAAATTCGCTTCCATTGAAGGTGATGAAAATTGAGTCAGGAAATGCACGTTCGACCGCGCGTTTTTCGACCATGTTCATCCGGTAATATTCTATTGCGCCCTCTTCACAACTTCCATTCCCACGATACCATTTCATTGCGCTGGTAAGCAGCCGCTGGAAGGTCGGCTCCGGTACGATCTCGTCGATAAAAGGACTTGTGTTATCCGCTTCCGCAGCCTTTGTGAGGTCGCCCAACCAACAGCTCTCGAAACCGCGTTCGCGGGCGCCATCCGCAACCTCATTAAAATATTGGCGTATGTCTTGTGATGAATGTCCGTTCAATTCCGCGTGGGTATCGGTGAAAATCAACCTTAGTGTCGCCCCGGGCGCATATACTTTACTGATCCGGCTGGTGAAGGCAGCCAAATAGTTCAGACATTCGAAGTCTGGCTTATCGATGTTGGACCGCGGACCTTTTCCCCAATAGAGCACAAACGGAACGGGATTTCTGACCGCAATTGATTTGGAAATGCTTTGCAACATTGCAATAGAGTTGTCAGGCTGCTCACGCTTAAATGCCCAGGTATTAAAGGCTTGCAGGACCTTTTCTGGCGCAATCTCCTTGGCTCGAGGAGTGACAGGCACCGCAATTTCGATTGATCCTTCAAATACTCCGTCAACTGCTTTGTTGCTAAAGGGTTGCGGACAAGCCGCTATTTCAGTGTTGGTTAAGGCGTCTTCTTTCGGACTAACCGCATCGCAACCCGACATATGAACTCCGAAAGAAGATCTTTTTATCGCGAGTTAATAATCCGTTATTTTTCTCAACGTCAACTCGGAAGAGCAGTGACCCATCTATTAAGGTTAACCTTCCACGCACCGGTGGCCGATCAATGAAGTTAAGTCGCCCGAAATATCCGACGAGTAAGCCCGGCCGATAGGGGGCCTGTTCTCGGCATGAATTTACAAATCCTAGAGCTGCCAAAGCTGATTGCTGAGCGTCGGAGCTCGGCAATTTTCGGCCTGGTGATCATCACCATGATGTGGGCAGGAGTTGTTGTAAAATACCTCGGCGATGTTCGGGGGGACGAAAGAGAGGCGCATCGAGACGCTCATAACTTTGCGCTGGTATTCGAAGAGAATGTTCTTCGATCAATCGGAGAAATTGATAAGGCGCTCTTATACCTACGACGGAGCATTGAGACCCGGAAAAATTCGGTTAGCTTTAGCGGCATTGCCAACACGACCGACGTGCTGAGCGACATCATCGTCCAAGTGGCCATTATTGACGACAAGGGAATTATGCGCGCGTCGAACAGCGGTCCTCAACCCGCGCCCGCCCTTGATCTGAGCGATCGCGAGCACTTTAGATTTCATCTGAACAGCATCGCGGATCAGCTTTTTATCAGCAAGCCGGTGGTTGGCCGTGCCAGCGGAAAATGGTCCGTGCAATTCACGCGGCGCTTCGTGAATAGTGATCAGACGTTCGGCGGCGTCGTCGTGGCCTCGCTCAATCCGGACCATTTGACGAAATTCTACAACAATATCAATTTTGGATCGGCGGCGGCGATCGCCCTGATCGGGAGTGATGGCGTGGTTCGTTCGAGTGGCGGGAGCGCGGTCGGTTACGCGCTTGGAGACGATCTTAGCGCAACACAACTGCTCGACCGAATGCGAGCCGGGATCGAAACTACATTTGAAAACATTGATCCCGCCAACAACGAAACGCGTTTCATTACTGTCCGCAAGGTCAAGGGCTATCCATTGTGGGTCAGCGTTAGCTTGAGCAGAAGCCAGATCATGGAAAGCTCTCGTAACGCCCTCAAGTTGAATTCGTTGGTGGGTACCATACTTACCTTGCTGGTTCTCATTGCTCTTGAGCAGCTTCTACGGATAGACGCGAAGGCAAGGCAAAAAGCGAATCAGCTTGACCTTACGCTCGAATATATGAACCAGGGAATTATGCTGGTTACTTATGATCAGCAGATTCCGATTATCAATCGTCGCTGCGGCGAGTTGCTCGATTTGCCCGCAGAGTTCATACAGAACCCACCAAGAGTCGATCAACTCGCCGAATACGAGACACCTACGGGCAAACTGACCGAGGCTTCTGTTCGGATCTTGGGAGATCTCGTCGCAGGAGAACTCGGCGTTAGCGAACGAACGATGCCCGATGGATCAATCATCGAGATTCGCAGGGAAAGTCTCCCCGACGGTGGGTTCGTCCAAACCTTCACTGACGTCACGAAAAGATCGCGCGCTGAAGCAGATGCAGTCCGCCTTAGTTCCGAGGATTCACTCACCGGTCTCCCAAACCGGCGGATGTTTCGCTCCATGCTCGACCAGATGAGCCACCGGCAACCATCGGCAGTAGACAACGGGCAGCCAGCGGCGGAATTCGCCGTCCTATTTCTTGACCTTGATCGTTTTAAAGCTATCAACGATACCCTTGGCCATCAGACCGGTGACTTGCTGCTGCAGGAGATGGCCCGGCGCTTAAAGAATACGCTCGGTGCAAATGAAGTGCTGGCACGGCTCGGCGGCGATGAATTCGCAGTTGTTGTGCCGACGGTTGAGTCTCGACCAGCGATCGCGTACCTGGCGAATAGCATGATCGAGGCGGCACAGAAGCCCTTTGAGATCGGAGGTCACCGAATCCGTTCTGGCATCAGTGTAGGTATCGCCATTGGGCCGTGCGATGGAGTAAATTGCGACGACCTTCTGATTGCCGCCGACCTGGCACTATACGCGGTCAAAGCCGAAGGACGTGGTAGCTATAGATTCTATCATGCTGCAATGAACAGGGAGCTTAGGGAACGACGGCAGCTAGAGATCGATCTGCGCGAGGCGATCGAGCAAAATGAGATGGAACTATATTATCAGCCCATCATCAATTTGCGGAGCAACATCATAACCGGATTCGAAGCCTTGGTGCGATGGCGCCATCCTGTCAATGGCATGGTACCGCCGACAACCTTCATCGCGGTAGCGGAAGATACTGGACTGATTCAACCTCTTGGTGAATGGGCGCTGAGAGAGGCGTGCCGCTGCGCCGCGCACTGGCCGAACAATCTTAAGATAGCGGTCAATCTTTCCCCGATTCAGTTTTCAGCTTCCAATCTCTCCGAGGTCGTGAGGCACGCCCTTGAGGAAACTGGACTTCAGCCGCATCGACTTGAGCTTGAAATTACCGAGGGAGTATTCATGACCAATAATGAATCGACCCTATCTACCCTGCGTCAGTTGAAGCAACTCGGCGTCCGCATTTCGTTGGACGACTTCGGTACGGGGTATTCCTCTCTGAGTTATCTCCGCAGCTTCCCATTCGACAAAATCAAGATAGATAGGTCGTTTGTTTCTGACCTTGCTGAAGGCACAGAGCACGTTGTGATTGTGCAAGCCGTGGTGAGTATTGCTCGCGCGCTGGGAATGACGACGTTGGCAGAAGGCATCGAAACCGTCGGACAGTACGATTTTCTCGCGGCGCTCGATTGCGACGAAGGGCAAGGCTATCTGTTCAGTCCGCCTGTTCCAATAGCGACAGTTCCTGAAATGATTGCCAAATGGTCGCCCGGGCGCAAATTTGTCGCCTAGAGCTTGGGACCCGCTCGTTTACCCAGCGACTTTCTGAAGGCTGGATTCTCCAGTTTGTTCACCGAAGATCGGCTTCTTGGTTGGTCTCCGAGCCTCGTGAACGAGCAGGAACAGGCCCGATGCAACAACAATGCCGGACCCGATCAGAAGAAAAAGCGTCGGTACGTCGCCCCAAACGAAAAATCCGATCGCAAGTGCCCAGACGAGCGTCAGGTAATAGAATGGCGAGACGGCGGCCGCCGGGGCTAGGTGGAGCGCCTGCGTCCAAAAATATTGTGCCGCGGCGTTTGTAAGACCGCTCAGGATCAACATGATTGCGTCAGCCGGCGCTGGCACCCGGAATCCAAACAGCAGTAAGAAGGAGTGAAAGAAGGTTACCGTAAGCATCTGCCACATCAACAGCGTCTTTGCAGACTCAGTTGCGGTCATTCCGCGAACGGCAACCGTGACGCTGCCATACATAACCGCGTTTGCCAGCGCAAATAATGCGCCAATCTGCATCGAATCTGCGCCTGGATTTACCACAACGATGACCCCCACGAATCCCGTTACCAGCGCACTCCAACGCGCGATTCCGGCACGTTCCTTAAGCCAGATCAATGACAGCAAGGCCGCCCACAACGATGCAGAAAAATTGATCGCGATCGCTCCTGCAAGGGGCATCAGACTAACGGCGATGACGGTGAACGTTTGCGAGATCGACTGCGACAGCCCGCGCGCAAGGTGGGCGCGGGGCCGCCGAGTGTTAAAGACTGACATGCCCGTTGCCGGGAGGATCAATGCGGCGCAGAGGACAAACGCAGAAACGGAGCGAAAGAACATAACCTCGCCGACGGGATAGAGAGCGGCTTGCCATTTCGATAGTGCGCTCGATAATGCGAACATCACGCTCGCGGCGATCATGCAATATATTCCGCGAACAACGTCATCCTTCCGTAAGCCGGGAATGGCCGTCGGGTTCTGTGGATGGCCGACGGTGTCCGTAAGATCGCTCATCATGCGTTTCCATGAAATTGGAAGATTGCGTCAGCGTTTGCCGCGCGACTATCGCTTGCGAGCCACTAGCAAACCCTAGTCTCGCTTAGCTTAAGTCTTAAGAAAGTGTTATTGGTAACAGAAACAATTCTTGGTTAATTTTCGCGAAGCATGGCGGCGTCCTTGCAGAACAGCCCAGCCAATCACGCCCTTGCCTAGCCGCGTGCCCCAGGTAATTGCCGAGCAAATGCCTAAAAGTGTTCATTTTCTTCCAACCAAATCTGGAGCCATTCCGGATAGGTTGCCGAGACCGAAATCTGAATTGGGTGGGAGCGGAAATAGTGAAAGTTGAGCTTAACGACCCGCGTTCCGGCAAGGGATGTAAAAGTCTCGTCTCTGCACCCTTGATATGCTTGGACGGAACGTGGTGGGCAATCGATTTCAACGATCCAGATCTAGAAGTTTATTTGAAGCGGTCGGCTCGCTGCGGCCTTGTGCCGGCAGCTGTGCGTGAACGGAAGACCATTAGTGGACCCGAACTGCCGACCATCATGCCGCGCGACGCCGCGTGCGGCGCTGGCATTGCTAGCGGAATCAATGACAAGACAGGCATGTGACCGACTTGCGATATTACCCCGCGGCATCCAAGTCCGTCACATCGTCTTGTTGTTCAGCGCCAAGGGTAACACCGATATCGATCAAATAGGTCGAAGGTCTATCGGCAGGTCCATCGGAGCCCCGAAGGCGCCGCCCTGCCGCAGCAGGGCATCCCGCAAATAGCGAACCAACTTCCACGATGATAATTTGCGCGGTTCTTTGGGGACGACTAGCAGCATCAACGTTCATCAACCAGCTTCAACCGCTGGCGTTGCGCGACTTCTGAACCTCGTCGAGTAGACCAAGCCGCGTGACTCGCGATGCGTGCCGCAGTCAAGAGGCCATCTAAGCCAGAGGCCGGAAGGGCGTCCTACCGGCTCACCTCAGGTTCGGCAATAAGCCCTGCCGCGACAATCGTTCCATGCTCTATAAGGGCCTACCGCGCCTGTTCGCCGAGCTCGCCTGGTGCGCGGCGGTCGGCATCAACGCCTGTTGCACGATCTCGGCCGCATCGAGCTTCTGCCCCTCTACCACCGCGGTCTTGAGCCGATCGATGCTGGCGCCCCTTGCCATACCCTCGAGCCGAGCGAGGTCTTCCTCATAAACCCGACTGTCCCGGACAGCTTGGACGGCCCGCTATTTCGGCGCGCTTCCCGTTACCTCGAATCCAGCCACAAGAGCTTTTTGATAAAGGCAGGCGGCTCCGTCAAGAATTGTCAACTACTAGCATCGCCAGTTGCCGCCGGGATGACGAGCAAGCGACAGCTGTCGCCCAGTCCTGCTGAGCACTGAACCGATGAAGAAGCTTCAACTCGAGATGGGGGCAACGGTTTGTACAGGGCGTTTCAAGCGGCAGGTGTCGACCATTGCTTATTTTGATCGAGCAGGGCGAAGACGCGGTCGGCTGATACCGGCCGACCGATGAGATATCCTTGGACTTCATCACAGCTCGTTTGGCGCAAACACCCGAGCTGCTCGGTAGTCTCGACGCCTTCCGCGACCACGCCAATGTGCAGATCCTGCGCCAGCGTGATTATTGATTTTACGATCGCCGCGCTATCCGGCCGTGTCAGCATGTCGCGTATAAAGGACTGATCGATTTTGATGCGGGTGTAAGGCAATTTCAGCAAATAGGTCAGCGACGAAAATCCTGTTCCGAAATCGTCGAGCGCCACCGTCACCCCCAATTGCAGGAGTGAGTTCAGGATCGATGATGCCGGCCCGTACTTTGAAATCAGCATCGACTCCGTTATTTCGATTTCGAGTCGGCTAGGGGCAACTCTGGCCTCCGCCAAGGCCTGCACGATTGTTTGCAGGATGCTGGTGTTATGGAATTGAGCTGCCGAGAAATTCACGGCGACCCTGAGATCAGAGGGCCAGTTCGAAAGCGTCGAGCAGGCGCGTCGGACCACCCACTCACCGAGCGGGTGGATCAAGCCGGTTTCTTCGGCAATCGGAATGAACTCAGTCGGCGAAATGACTCCCCGGACAGGGTGTTGCCAGCGCAGCAAGGCCTCAAAGCCGGTTACTCTGTTCTCGCGAATATCAAAGAACGGTTGGTAGACGAGAAAAAGCTCGTCTTTCCCGATCGCCTCCTCCAGATCCCGTTGCAGCGCCCTGCGATCGCGCGCTGATTTGTCGTCGCTGACCTCAAAGAAGCGAACCGTTCCGGGCCCCGCTTTTTTGGCGCGATAGAGCGCAAGGTCGACATTTTTCAGGAGCTCATGAGACGTATTGCCGTCGCGCGGGGCCAACACGATCCCGACGCTCATCGCGCCCGCGATCTCGCATCTTTCGATCAGGAATGGTTCACCGAAAGCGCCGACGAAGCGCTCGGCGATTTCCAACGCGTCTTGGACTTTGGCCAGATTGGTCACGATCAGCGCAAATTCGTCCCCGCCGATCCGCGCGACAGTATCGGTCTCACGCGCGCATCTTTGCAGTCTCGCCGCGGCCTGAACGAGGAACTCATCTCCTGCGGGGTGGCCGAATTTGTCGTTCACTTCCTTAAAGCGATCGAGATCAAGCAGAAAGACCGCGAATTCCTCTCCCGAGCGAGCCAACCGGTTGACGGCGGCTTCGAGGCTTTCGTTGAAGGCGAAACGGTTCGGCAAGTGGGTAAGGGGATCCCGCCGGACCCTCCGTTCGGCTTCCAATTGAGCAATGGTGCGTTTCGTAAATTCGAAAGAATGGGCGAAAACGCCGCGCAGAAGCACGAAGCCATAGGCCACAACGAGAATAGCGACGAGCAGATAGACGAAATCGCCATTTCTGCCGAGGCAGATTGCCGTACCCACAAAAATCGGAGCCGTGAATGAAACCGCCGCCACCGGAATCGTAGCGAAGGCGAATGCTCCGCCGGCGAGCATCCCGGAGCAAAGACATGTGATCACGAGTTGGCCGCCATTCGAGGCCTCGGCGAAGAAAGCTACCGGAACGACCGCCCAGGCGGTTCCAAGAACGAGCGCATTTCGCACCAGCCGATGCATGGCCTGTCGGGAGACGAACTGCGGCTTCGTAATCCGTCGTGATAAACTCGCCTTCAGGCCTATCGATAACGCGCCGCAAACCACGGCAGCTGCCCAGATCAGGGCATAGTTTCTGTTGGGCGAGTGCCAGAGGGAAATTGCAAGCACCGTCGCATTGCAGGCGTTGGCAAGCATTATGCCCAGGGAATAGCCGAGCACGAGGGAGATCTGCTCCGCGCGAATGTGCCCTGCGACCGTTTCATCTGTCGCAGGGCCGCCGAAAGCCGCCAGATCCCCCGCGAATAGCTTCGAGACATACGAGCTCAGATATGTCCTCATCTCGGACCCCCGCAGGACTGGCTCTAACGTTGCTGGCCAGTGCTGGAAGGTCGCGGCAAACATTTGAGAAAAGATAAATTCTTGAAGTTCGCCACGCCCGGCGGCATGGGTGGCCGAACTCATTATTTAGCGGTGGCGAAGGCGGGGCAGGGCGCCGGGCTGACCTCCCGTGTCCTCTATCACCGCGCGCGGGGCACAGTTCTATACATTGCGTACTGACCTGTGCCTGTAATCGATCGCCGAATTCAGCTAACCGGCCATGATGGCAGCTTGCGCGCTAACCTGTCGGTGCCGATCGTGGACGCCCCACATCTCGCCGCTTTCCTGCGACATATCCGATAGAACGAAGCAATGCTGCGCGTTCACCCCAAGAAACGCGCGATGCGAACGCAAGGCCAGGTCTAATATCGCCCAGGCCAATAGAGGTGATGTGTGGACGTTTGGTCATCGCCGCCTTCGTCTACGCCAGAGCCTCAGTCGCGTAGCCGCACATCATCTGCCCACCAATCGGCGCTTAAGGCAACGCTGTGGCTGCAGCGATAGTCGGCGCAAAAGACGATGACGCCGCGGACACCCATCTCGCGCACCTCGGCGAATGTGAGGAGCGGGCGACCATCGGCGTGGGTGGGAGTGTGGCGACGGACAGGGCCGGGCATGCCCGCTATTGCGCAGTAAACCCAAGCAGATCGCAAACTATCAATTACTTGTAGCCCAGGGCGCCCTCGGGCCGCTGCTCATTGTGGCTGTGGGCAAACGTAGCGCGGGCCAATTGCCTCCTGCTGGATGTTCGAGTTGGAATTCTTGCTTTGGTTGTATCGTCCACTACAATCGCAGGAAAGGAAGTCCGAAGTGCAGGGGAGGGTGCCGTGGTCAGTGTGTTCTCAGACGTTCGCGCGTACTTCCAGTCTAAAGCCGACAATGCGCCGCCGCCGCCAATAGCCACGGCGGTAAATTTGGCTGCACCTGCCGCCGACCACGGGGACGAAGTCGTCTCGCGCAAATCGCCTGGTTTGATTGAGCATGCTGAGGGCCAATCATTTGTCCTGCATTATAGAGATTCCGATGGACACTTAAGCGTTCGAGCAGTCAGCGTTTGGGCTATTCGCCACACAGACTATGGTGTTCCGGTTTTGGTCGCAAAATGCCATCTTAGGAAGGCCACACGCTACTTTCGCGTCGATAGAATTGAAGCTGTCGCAGATTTTAATGGCGTGATTATTGAGCCCACAACCAAGTTCTTGAACGACACTTTCGGAGTTGTCTGGCCGCCGTCAGATGAAGCACTTGTTCAAGCCGACGAGTTTCAAAGGAGGTGGTCGCGCTTGAGGGGAATATGCAGGGAAAACGGGGGTATTCTCCTCGCCGCGGTCGGATTGGCCGACGGTGAACTGATCCCTGATGAGGTTGGAGCCATATTAGATTACGTAAAGACATGTTGTGCGCGCATGAAGTTTGAATTTGGGGAGAACGAGGAGAATCGCTTGCGACTATACGTTGGCCGGCTTCGACCTACCGCAGAATTAATCGATCGCGAGATCGAGCGCTTGACGCAGGATGATCCCAACCGAGTCGTCGCCACGCTATCGGCGTGCGCGAAGGTGATGGAGGCGGATGGCGATATCCATCCCGCAGAAATCAAGGTTCTGGACCAATTTTCGAGGGAGATGACCGGGTTGCCGCTGCAATATCCTTGATGGTCCACTATGCCGCCCCGACTCAGGCGCGCCCTTCCGCAGCGCAATTGCGCTTTGTGGAGGCGAGCATGCCAGCGACCCTGTACAGGACCACTGATGAGACGGCGGCACGCGGTGGCTTCGCGGTCGAACTCCACAATCCGGTGGATCGAGCCTTTCGAGCGCCCGCAGCGCGGGAGCAACGCAACTGACTAATCGACGCTGGATCATGTCACGATAACCAAGCGTATCTGAAATCTCTTGCTTCGCATCCTCAACGGCGAGTTCGAACGCATCTTTTAGGGCAGAGAGCCGAAAATAAAACTGCGTCACCGACAGCAGTGTACCTGGTTCAGTTGATGCCAGCGCCCCTCAGACGCCAAGGGCGGCCTCTTGGTTGTTTCGCACGAGGGCGAAACGCGTCGCGGCTCCGTTCCAGATACTTAGCACGCGACGAAAATAACGTTTGAGGCTTCCAATCTCCTTCACAACCTTTGTCGCAGGCAAATGCAACCGTATTTAACTCCGGGACGGCGACAGCTCTATCTTTAAGGGATATCATCTCAGACATCCTGCAGACGTGGCTTCAGAAGTGCTGCATCACGCATGAAGGCAACACCCAGCGCGATGCCGATGAGGCCAATCAGGATTGATGCCGTAGCCAGGGACGTGATGCCGCTAATCTCTACGATGATGCCGCCGAGAAAAGCACCGATGGCGATCCCTGCGAAGGTGGTCGAGCTGTTCATTGCCAGGACCAGTTTCGACCTATCTCCGGCCAGACCGAGAAGCCGGTGCTGGATCGGGACCAGATACATGTAGCTCACGTTGCCCCAAAGGAAAGCGATGAGCACGGTGAGGGTCCCATGCTGTCCGAACGCAACCAAACCTACGAGCAGAATGAGTTGGGCACCTACGGCCGCGATGAGCACTTTATAGGGTCCAAAACGGTCAGTCAGAACGCCGCACGCAGCGTTTCCGGTCACGGCTCCGAAACCATAGGCAAAGAGCGCGGCCGAGAGCAGCGGCACTCCGACAAACAGAGAGCCAATGATGAAGACGCTCACATAGGAATAAACGATGAACTCGGAAACGACGATGAACAGCGTCACGGAAAGGAGACCGTAGATGGTCTTGGGGAAGCGTTTTGAGATAGGGGCGTTTTCGCGCTCCGGCGCCTTGTCAGGTATTCCAGACATCATTGGAGCGAAGATTATCAATGCGAGAAGTCCAGCAATGACGACGAAACCGAATGAGAAGCGCCAGCCGATAGCATCAGCGATCCAGCTTGTGGCGGGAACGCCCGCAACCTGTGAAACGGTCATGCCGCCGAAGATCAGGGACAACGCGAACCCTTTGCGGGCTGGCGGCAGGAGCTCCGCGGCCAGCGCGGTAGCCGCCGGGGTGAACATCGCGGCGCCGTGGGCCGAAATGACGCGACCTGCCGCAAGGGCTAGGAAGTTCGGAGCGATCGCGCAGATCAGGTTACCGATGATGAAGATCGAAACGGACAGAATCTGAACATTGCGGCGGCTCATGGCCTTGAACATCCAGGCATTCAGCGGAGCGAAGATGGCGTAACAGAGCGCGTAAATCGAGATGATCCAGCCCGCCATGCCAGTCGAAATTGCAAGATCACGAGAGATCGCATCGAGCGCCCCAATGATGACAAACGTGTCCAGCCCGATAGCGAACGCAGCAATGGTCAGAGCCGCAATGACGAGTTTCGTTCGCGCGCCGGGAGGGGATGAGGTCATGAGGGGGCTGGTACATGTCGTTGTGATGCGTTTCCAGGCAGCAGCATATGCAACTCAGGATAGGGACTGGCGATGATCGTACCTGAGTAGCGGGGACGCGGGCCGTATAGTAGCCACGTCGTCACCACCTCACCGATCTCCTGTACGATCTCAAGCTTGTCGGGATGTTCGAGCACCGATCTGCTGTAAGCAACCCCGGCATCATACACGCCTTCAAGCAGTTTTTTCTCGACAATCGGCTTTGTTGTTTCGAATATCAGCTTATTCCATGCTTTTGGGTCGATATACCCCATCGTTGGCTCAGGTAGCCCTAGCGTCCGAGGCTCCTTCACATCCTTGCGTCTAACGACCGCGATGCTCTGGGTGGGCAGTATGAAGGTGTCGACCACCTGAAGACGATCTCGAAATTTCTCGGTCACGAGATGGACATTTAGGTGCGCGCTGCACTGAAGGACGTAGCTGTCTCCGCGATCTGCGGCCTCGCCCGCCGCAGTCACAAGATCGTCGACGAGTATGATGTCGCGCGCCTCGATCCTTTGGAACTCAAGATACTTCAAGCTCGCATGATGATGACAGCTTCTCGCTGGGCCAAGCGTGTAGATGCGGACCATCAGGAGACGACTTTCTGCTCGTCTATGATCATCGCTTCGAGCTCGCAGGCTTCTCCTATGATTAGCGCATAGAGATCTTCGGTGAATTCCTTGCGCAAGCCACGTTCTGCCCCAATCTCGGCGCAACGTGCCTTTACCTCTGCAACGCGATCGGGTTGCATCATGACGATTCCACGTTCCTTCTTGTAGCGTGCGACCTCAGCGCAGACGGAGAGTCTTTGGCTAATTATCTCCACCAGTTGGTTGTCCAGCTTGTTGATAAGGTCCCGAAATGGCAGAAGACCGGCGTTGGGGCTCGAGGTGACCGTCATGTATGGCTCCTGTCTATTTCCTTGATTCCAAGTCGCAGGCCCGCGGCTAGATGCTTTGCGCAGGCCAACAACGTGTCCAGGCCGTAGCCGCCCTCCTGTATGATGCAGATCGGCTTGCCAGTAGCAGCCAATGCCAGACCGATTTCTCGGTAGATTTCCGGCGGAAGCGTCCAACCGCCATGCGGATCTCCGACGACGATATCGAAGCCCATACTGACAACGAGAACATCCAGCCTGGTGGCCCAATCGGATTGCAGAATCCCAAGAAGCGCCGACATGTATTCTGCCGGACTTGGGGCGGCCGGAAATTCCACGTACTTGTGACTGTCGAGTGCTGGTCGAAGTTGCGGGATCCAGGGAAAATTTACGTCAGTCCGGGCGTGCAGGCTGGCGAAGGCGATATCTGGATGTGCGCTCAGCACATCGCTAGTTCCATTGCCCGGGTGGAAATCGAGGTCAAGGATCGCCAGCTTCCGGAGGCCCGATTCGCGCAGGCGCAGCGCCGCGACGCCGACGTTATTCAGGAAACAATACCCACCCATGAAGCTATGGCCAGCATGGTGACCGGGCGGCCGACATAGTGCGTAACTTACTGGGCTTCGCTTTGAGGCAATTGTGGTCGCCGCTGCGAAGCCGGTAGCGGCGGACAAAAGCGCGCGCTGATAGCTTCCTGTGTCAACGGATGTGTTCTGCGGCACACCGGGCGCGGCATATCTTCTGGCAAGCTCGGTGATTTCCGGCTCTTGTGGATGTGGCCTTAGCCGGAGTGCATCAAGGTAGTCCGAATCATGAAGGGTTCTCAGGACTGACACTACCTTGTCTGGGACGTTTTCAGAGAGCGAGATAAACTGCACGCCAGGTGAGCTCTCCAATCCGGTCCGGATCTCGTTGAGACGGTCCTCGACTTCTCTTGAGGGTTTGATAGTTCCCGCCGCATGAGCGATAAGGCCCTCAGGGCTGGAGGAGGCTGGTGTCACGTGAACCGTTAGCCAGGTCACGGAAGCCTCCTTCGTCGCCGCTCTCCAGCCGATGTGAAGCCCATGCTTTCATAAAATGCGACCAGCCTCTCGGCGCCGGGACGGTCGGTCAAGGGAAGAGACACCTCGATCATGGGCCATCCCCGCGCCCGCGCCTCGCGGTCCACCGCAGCCAGAAGCCGTCTCCCATTTTGAGCCGAGCGATAGCGCGAATCAACCCAGAGCTCCTGCAGGATTCCATAATGGCCTGAAGCCCTGATCGCGGTGACCTGGGAGACGACCGCAATGCCGATCATTTCGCCGGTCAGCACATTCTCCATGATCAAGGCAAACCCAAGCCGTGAATCCGTCGCGATTTGCCCAGCGACGCTGACTGCCGCTTGCGGATCGAATTGCGACCCCGGTCCTCGTAGCTCCGTGAGAAGCGTATTGACGCATTGTGCGATCGTGTTCCGGTCCTGGAATGTCGCGAGGCGGACACGATGAGCGGAATCGGGTACAGCCTCCTCGCCAGCATCGTGATCCGCTCCATGGATCTCGGCGCTATGATCCGGGTCGCCTGTCAAGGCCTCGACAATCGCACGGATCGGCTGACGTGCCTTGAGGAGTATCTCTTCGAACTCCGCCTCGGGGTCAGACAACGCGACGACGGCCCCGCCGCAGCCGATGCTCAGGTGGCCTCCCCGGCAGATGATCGTCCGAATGACGATATTCAGGTCCAGCTCGCCGCACACAGACAAATAGCCGATCGCCCCCGAATAGATTCCTCTCGGCGCCTCCTCCAGTTCATCGATAATCTTAAGGGTACGGATCTTAGGCGCGCCCGTCATCGACCCGCCCGGAAAGCTCGCAGTAATACAGCGGATGACATCCTCGGGTGACGGCAATTCGCCACGGATGGTGCTGACCAGTTGGTGCACGGTCTTGTAGCTTTCGATGTGCATGAGGCTTGGCACATGAACACTTCCGATGCGGCAGACGCGACCAAGATCGTTCCGCATGAGGTCCACGATCATGAGATTTTCGGCCCGGCTCTTCTCGTCCAAGCGCAATTCTTCAGCGATCCGGTCGTCTTCGTCCGGGACTTCGTGTCGAGGCGCGGTGCCCTTGATAGGCTTGGTCTCGACAACGAGGTTGCGATCGATCCGCAGGAATCTTTCCGGGGAAGAGCTGGCAACGCAAATATCTCCAAGCCTGAGGAAAGCGGAGTATGGGGCCGGATTTCTCCGCCTTAGGATCCGATACAGGTTGAGCGGGTCGATCTCTGTCTCGACGGTGATCTCGTTGGTCAGACAGATCTCGTAGGTCTCGCCAGCTCGGATCTTGGAAAGGCATCTTTCGATGTTTTGCAAGTATCGGACCCGTCCCTGACGAAGCTTGAACTGAATTGGACCCCAATTTGCGTGGAGGGAGGACGGGGAGACGCCAGCAGCAGGTTCAATGCCTTGGATCTCCCGCTCGGTCTTGCTGATCCAAAGGGCAGCATCGTCGGACAATCCCGTCTCGGTGTCGGGATAGAGCGCAACGATGTGGATGCGGCCATTCTCATGATCAAAGGCGAGGAATCTTGTGCAGAAGATGAAGACTGCATCCGGATATTTCGATGGTCGTGAGCTGACGCCGCAGGTGAGTGACTTCAGTTCATAGCCGAAATAGCCCACGTGGCCACCTTTGAAGGGAATGTCTTGCACATCAGCCTGATCTTTCAGCTTGTGCGCGGCACGTCTAACGGCGAGAAATTCGAAAATCGATTTGGAGATGATCATTGGTGATGCCTCGCCGTCGCGAGTGATCCCAATTTCCTGGCGAGTTGCATCGTAGCATGCCAGATAGCTGCCCGGCCCGCCAAGCCCTCCCATGAAGGACCACCGCGACACCCCGGGCACCAGCATGCTGCTGTCCAGCCAGAAAGCAGGCTGCGCACCACCAAAGAGACGCACGAAAACATCCTCAGCGCTTGCGGTGCATGAGGCCGTTGAACTTCTCGCCCTATACGTCGCCGTCTTGAAGAGAAGGTTGCTGGCGCGCGGGACGTTCATTTCAGGACCCCGCCAGTGCTCTGAGCGAGGATGGGGGCGCGGACGAGGCGCACAGATCAGAGAGGAAGTTGGCAAAAAGTTCTCGCCCGTATTGGGAGCAGATGGATTCCGGATGAAACTGCACACCGTAGTGAGGCGCCTGCCGATGGCGTAGCCCCATAATGACGCCATCCTCACACATAGCACTACATTCAAGGCATTCCGGAAGGTCGCTTGTCACTGCCAGAGAATGGTATCTGGTCACATTGAAAGAGCGCGGCAGCCCTTCGAATAGGCCCGTTCCGGAGGTTGTGATGCTGCGGATCCGGCCATGGAGCGGCTCTGGTGCGCGGGCAACGGATGCACCATGAAAATGGGCAATGCATTGATGTCCCAAGCACACGCCCAAGACCGGAACGGCGCTCCCGGCCAAAACATCCATCGTCGAGCCGACATCCTTGGAATTTTGAGGACTTCCTGGGCCGGGTGAGAGAATGATCCGCTCATGAGGTATTTTGCGGATTTCGCTCCATGGCACTGTGTTATCCAAGACAATGACTTCCTTACCATTCACCTCGCCGACCATCTGGGCAATGTTGAATGTAAAGGAGTCGAAATTGTCGATCAGGATCACCGATCTCTCAAAGCCTCTCTCGTTTGCTGGCATCTCCATTTCCTGCTGCGCGCGGCTAATCCCATACAACGGAGAACTCCGCTGCGGTGAACGGCAGCGGCATGACCCAGCGTCGCGGTAGATGCGTGCTTCTCTGATCTGCTACGGCTCGAGAAGGCGCAGGGCGTTACTCTGCTGGATCCTACCTGAGCATGCTGTACTTTTGCCGCTGACACGTCAGCTCATTATGTCCATTGCGAGAGCCGACTTTGGTCGCTGCGAGAGTCTTTGTACCTGAGCTTGATCAGGCCAGCATTCGTTATCCGATTGTCCTCCTATCTCTCATCTCGATCAATCACCAGTGCTGGTAGTTGACGGGGGCGCAAAGCTACCGGGCTAAGATTCCGCCATATTGAAGAGGCTGCCATCGGCGCCCTCATCGTGAAGGCGAAGTAGATCGCATTCGGCGCGAATGTCGGCGGAGAGTTCTTCTCGATCGCCAGCTGTGGCAAGCGCAGCACGTTCGGAAGCCACCGCTTGTCGGCCCGCAACCGCTCGGCGGCTTCCGCCATCGCGGGCTTCTTCAAGTAGACGAGTTGCGCGACCGACATGCCTACGCGGACGGCATCGACGATAACCGCCGTATCACCGGTCCAAGGTCGTTTGCCGCGTCGGCTGCCAGTGCGGCGCCATATCCAGCGAGACCTCCTCAAAGAGTGCCTCGGCGTGCGTACGCGTCCGGTGACTTTCAATTACCCACAAATGCTTGGCTCGACCGCGATCCGATCGAAAAAACTTGAAACGGATGAATCGCTTGTGATTCGTTGTCGGGCAGCCACCGCAAACCTTTGCCATCGTTGGGGTCGAACAGCTCGCGGGTGTGAGCACCCCACGATGGCGGGGCTTCCGCCGACCTTCGTGTAGAAGATCGCACCCGGCTTGAAGCAGTACTTGAGGGCTTCCTGCAGCGACTTGCGACCCGTGACGGTCAGCGGCGCGAAGCCGCCGCGCATCTTCTCGATCCGGACCATCGGGTCGTAGTCGGCGCGAGGCTTGCCTTCCAAGCCGCGCGCAGCTTTTCAAAAGAGAGATATTCCTTGCTGCCAGGCTCGAAGTAGCTGGGGCCGACGATAAAGATGCAGTGCAGGTGCACCATGAAAAGGCCCGTCTGTCCGTTGCCTGATTTCGAGCGCGCGCAGCCAGGCAAGTAAGGCCCGCCTTATCGCAACCGTGCGCATCAAACTGCGGTAGGCTTCGGGGATCTGGTTGACCGCGACCCAGAGGTCGTATGCCGGCACAGCCCGGGTCGTGAGGGTGCCCATCAAGGGCCGTGAGCCAGGGTTCTAGCGGATGTACCCTCGATCGCGGCGCCCTTCTCCTCGACCAGCTTGGCGGCCCGGCGGCGTTGAGCCGTCGGGCAGACGAGGTGGTTGCACTCGTTCATGGCGCGAAAGACCGCCTGTGCGGCGTCGATCTCTCCGTCCTCAAGCGCGTCGGCGATGCTCGGCCAGACTTGGATCTTAGTGCGCGGAACCTGCGGTCCCGCCACCGAGTTGCGCCACGAGCCAATCTGCAAAGGCTCGTACCGCAGATCTCTGTCGGCTGGCCCGTGGGTAGATCAGGCGATGGCCGACGTAGCGGATATCGTTGGCGCGTCCTGCCAGTGGCGCAACCAGTCGCCCGCTCGCCAGTTCGCGTTCGGCCAAAAGGGTTGATTCCAACGCTACTCCCAATCCCTCCGCGGCCGTTGCGATTGCCAGAAAGCTGCGATCAAACCTCATGCCGTGCAGGGCGGGGGCTTCCAATCCGTTGGCGGTAAACCATTGGTGCCATTGCACCTGCTTCACGTCGGAGCGGATCAGCGTCTGATCGAGGAGATCGGCCGGCTTCCTTATCGATTTTGCGAGAGCAGGGGAGCAGAGCGGGGTGACCGTTTCCTCGGGGAGAGGAACAACCTCCACGCCCTCCGCCCGCGGCGGACCGTAGACGATATCGATGTCGAAATCATCGTTGCTGAAGCGAGCGTAGTCCGTGCTCGCAGCCAGCCGCACTTCGAGCTTCGGATAGGCGGCGAGAAATTGTGCGAGGCGTGGTGCCAGCCACTGCGCAGCAAAACTAGGTGCCGAATGGACGCGCACCAATTGCGGTCCGCGCGCGGCGACTTCCTCGAGGCCACGGCGGAGCTGATCAAATGCCGCTCCCGTGTGGCGCATCAGGTTTTCGCCGGCTGGCGTGAGCCGCACTGACCGCGCGCTGCGCTCGAACAGAACGGTCCGAAGCGTGTCCTCCAGTTTGCGGATGGCATGACTGACCGCACTCGGTGTCAGGTGAAGCTCATTCGCCGCATCGCGAAAGGATCCGGTGCGGGCGGCGGCTTCAAAGGCGCGAATTGCCGATATCGGGACATTCGACAGCATCCCATAAGTGAACCAGATTCATCGATCCGTGACAACTGTGCGTTTGTCTGTTGCGCGTCCGCGGTTCATTGGTCTTGCCAAGGAAAAAACATTAGTGGGAGGAACTGATGCTGCTCAGGGGTAAGACGGCCATCATTTCGGGCGCGGCCTCGCCGCGCGGCATCGGGCTTGCCACGGCGCGCCGGTTCGCTACCGAGGGCGCTCGGGTCGCCATTCTCGACATTGACGCGAGCGCGGCGGCGGACACCGCGGCATCGCTTGGCAAGTCCCACATTGGGCTGCGATGCGACGTCGCCGACAAATCATCCTGCGAGCAGGCCGTCGCTCGCGCGATCGAATCCTTCGGAAACATCGATATCCTCATCAACAATGCGGGCATCACCCAGCCGGTCAAGTTCCTGGATATCTCGCCGGCTGATTGGGATCGCATTCAGGACGTCAATCTGAAGGGCATTCTGTTCCTCTCCCAGGCGGTGATCCCGCACATGCGCGTGCGCAAGTCCGGATCGATCGCCTGCATGTCGTCGGTTTCGGCCCAGCGTGGAGGGGGAATTTTTGGCGGCCCGCATTATTCGGCGGCCAAGGCTGGCGTGCTCGGTCTCGCCAAGGCGATGGCCCGTGAGTTCGGCGCGGACGGCATCCGCGTCAATTGCGTAACGCCCGGCCTGATCGGCACCGATATCACCGCGGGCAAGCTGACCGACGAGATGACGGCGAAGATCCTGGAAGGCATTCCGCTCAATCGTCTTGGCACGGCAGACGACGTCGCCGGCATTTACACCTTCCTGGCCTCGGATCTCTCCGCCTACGTGACTGGTGCCGTGATCGACGTCAACGGCGGCATGCTCATCCACTGAGCCAGCAAGACAAGGTCCAGATCGATGGAAACGCTCACTAATACGCCCAAGCTGGCGGACCGCGCCTACAACATTCGCCGCAATGCGCTGCGCATGGGCGAGGTCCAGGGCCAGGGCTATATCGCACAGGCGCTGGACATCTCGGACGTTCTCGCCGTGGCCTATTTCCACGCGATGCGCTACCGGCCGGAAGATCCCTCCTGGGAAGACCGCGACCGCTTCCTATTATCAAACGGGCACTACGCCATCGCGCTCTATGCGGCTTTGATCGAGGCGGGGATTGTCCCCGAGGACGAGCTCGAAACCTATGGCAGCGACGAGAGCCGCCTGCCGATGTCGGGCATGGCCTCCTACACGCCTGGAATGGAGATGTCGGGCGGCTCGCTCGGGCTTGGGCTCAGCATCGCCGTCGGCATGGGCCTCGGGCTCAAGCGCAAGAAATCCGAGGCGCGGGTGTACACGTTGTTCTCCGATGGCGAGCTCGACGAGGGGGCGGTCTGGGAAGCTATTCAGTCGGCGGGCCATTACAGGCTCGACAATCTGATCGGCATCGTCGACGTCAACAATCAGCAGGCGGACGGTCCTTCCACGCAGGTGATGGCGTTCGAGCCGCTGGTCGAGAAGCTTCAGGCTTTCGGCTGGTTCGTGCAGCGGATCGACGGCAATGATCTCGATGCCGTCGTTGCCGCGTTCGATGCCGCCAAGTCTCATCCCGCGCCCAAGCCGCGGATGATCGTCGCCGACACGCTGATGGGCAAGGGCGTTCACTTCCTGGAGCAGCGCGAGAAGAACCATTTCATCCGCGTCGAGCAGCACGAATGGCAGCTCGCCCTGGCCGCGCTGGAAGCCGGGAGGCAGGCATGAAGACCGTCAGATCAGCACCCCAGCCGGGCAAGCCGCGCCTGACGACTTCAGCCATGATCGCTTCGATCGCGGCGGAGGGGCAAAAGACGAAACCGGCGCCGTTTGGACACGCGCTCGTCGAGCTCGCGCGCAGCCGTCCCGATGTGGTCGGCATGACGGCCGATCTTGGCAAATACACGGACCTGCACATCTTCGCGAAGGAATTTCCGGACCGCTATTACCAGATGGGCATGGCCGAACAGCTTCTGTTCGGCGCCGCTTCGGGCCTCGCCGCGGAAGGCTTCATGCCGTTCGCGACCACCTATGCCGTGTTCGCCTCGCGGCGCGCCTACGATTTCATTCACCAGACGATTGCGGAGGAAGAGCGCAACGTGAAGATCGTCTGTGCACTGCCCGGCCTGACATCGGGCTATGGCCCGAGCCATCAGGCCGCGGAGGACCTTGCGCTGTTTCGCGCCATGCCGAACATGACGGTCATCGATCCCTGCGATGCTCATGAAATCGAGCAACTGGTGCCCGCGATCGCGGCGCATCAGGGCCCGGTCTACATGCGCCTGCTGCGAGGCCAGGTGCCGGTCGTGCTGGACGAATACGACTACAAGTTCGAGCTCGGCAAGGCCAAGCTGATCCGTGACGGGAAGGATGTTCTAATCATCTCGTCCGGCATCATGACAATGCGTGCGCTCGAGGCGTTGCAAACTCTGAAGAACGACCGCGTCGATGCCGCGGTGCTCCACGTTCCGACCATCAAGCCACTCGACGCCGAGGCGATACTGCGTGAAGCCGGTAAGTCAGGCCGGCTGGTCGTCGTTGCCGAAAACCACACGACGATTGGCGGTCTCGGCGAGGCGATCGCCGCACTCCTGATGCGTTCAGGCGTCCATCCGCCTTTCCGCCAGATTGCATTGCCGGACGAATTCCTTGACGCCGGCGCACTTTCGACGCTGCACGACCGCTACGGCATTTCCACCGCCGAGGTCGCAAGGCAGATCAAGCAGTGGCTTTAGCGGACCGGCACTAAACGCCAGTCAGGCTCCGAGTGAAGAGTTCCACCCGCTGCAGATTGCGGCGGGCGAGCGATGGCTGTTGCCCGAATTTGGGCGGTCGAAGAGCCCGGACAGCTGGAAACCAGCGCAGGCCCATGCAGCCGGCACAACGTCAATACAGGATCAGGAGGAAAACATGACTGTCTCGAAGCCCGGAAGCATCAGCCGCCGTTCGCTATTAATCGCGGCGAGCGCCGTACCTCTCTGCGGGATTCTGACCCGTCCGGCCTCTGCCGCCGAGTTCGTCTACAAGTTCGCAACCGGACAGGACCCGACCCATCCGGTGAACATCCGCGCGCAAGAGGCGATCGAGCGCATCCGAGAAGCGACGAGCGGCAGGCTCGAGATCAGGCTGTTCCGGGCCAATCAGCTCGGCTCCGACACCGAACTACTGACCCAGGTTCGCAGCGGCGGCGTCGAGTTCTTCAACCTATCGTCCTCGATCCTCGCCACTCTGTTGCCGAGCGCCGGCATCGTGAACACCGGCTTCGCATTCACCGACTACGACAGCGTGTGGAAGGCGATGGACGGCGAGCTCGGCACCTACATCCGGGCGCAGATCGCCAAGACATCGATCATGGCGGTGTCGAAGGCCTGGGATAACGGCTTCCGCCAGGTGACCTCGTCCGGCCGCGAGATCCGCACCCCGGATGATCTGAAGAATTTCCAGATCCGCGTTCCGCCCGCGCCGCTGCTCACCTCGCTCTTCAAGGCGCTCGGCGCCGGGCCCACCCCGATCAACTTCAACGAGGTCTATTCCGCGCTGCAGACCAAGGTCGTCGACGGCCAGGAGAATCCGTTGCCCATCATAGCGACCGCGCGCCTCTATGAGGTGCAGAGCACGTGCAGCCTGACGGGGCATGTCTGGGACGGCTACTGGATCCTCGGCAACAAGCGCGCCTTCGAGCGCCTGCCCAAGGACGTACAGGAGATCGTGACGCGCGAGCTCGATCGCTCCGCGGTCGATCAGCGTGCCGACATCGCAAAGCTCAGCCAGTCGCTGCGCAACGATCTCTCGGCCAAGGGTCTCAAATTCATCGACGTCGATCGCGCCGCCTTCCGCCAGGCCCTGGCGAAGACCAGCTTCTACGCGGACTGGAAAGGCAAGTTCGGCGAGGAAGCATGGTCGCAACTCGAAAAAGCCGCGGGCCAATTATCATGACCAGTGTGAGTCATACGCCCCACGTCGAGGTCGGTGCGGCGGCCAGCGCGACGCAGGCTGGCCGGCGCAGTTGGGTGCTGACAGCGAACACCGTCCTCGGTCATCTCGTCGCTGTCCCGGCAGCACTGCTCGTGCTGGCGGAGATCGCGGTGCTATCCGCGGGCATCGTGGGCCGATACGTCTTCCGCTCGCCGCTTATCTGGTCTGACGAACTCGCCAGCATTCTCTTCCTCTGGCTCGCCATGCTGGGATCCGTGATTGCGTTCCAACGCGGCGAGCACATGCGCATGACCGCCATTGTCGGTGTGCTGCGTGCGGAAGTTCGCGCATTCCTGGACACGGTCGCGGCCGCAGCATCGCTGGCCTTCCTGGTGCTGGTCGTCTGGCCGGCCTATGAGTTCGCGGCCGACGAGGCCTTCGTGACGACGCCGGCCCTCGAGATCGTCAACAGCTGACGCGCGGCGGCGTTGCCGATCGGGATTGGATTGATGCTGGTCGCAGCGGTCCTCCGCCTCATCCGCATCGCGAGCCCGCGCAGCTTGCTGGCTTCCTTGGCGCTCGTTGCAGGCATCATTGCGACCTTCGTTCTGCTCGCTCCCGTCTTGAAGCCGCTCGGCAATCTGAATCTTCTGATCTTCTTCGTTTTCGTCGTCGGCGCAATGGTCTTCGCGGCCGTTCCGATCGCGTTCGCATTTGGCCTTGCGACGGTCGGCTATCTCGCCTTGACGACCAGCACGCCCGACGTGGTGATGATCGGGCGAATGGACGAGGGCATGAGCCACCTGATCCTGCTCGCCGTGCCGCTCTTCGTCTTTCTCGGCCTCCTGATCGAGATGACGGGCATGGCGCGCGCCATGGTCAGCTTCCTGGCGAGCCTGCTGGGCCACGTGCGGGGCGGGTTGCACTACGTGCTGGTCGGAGCGATGTATCTGGTCTCGGGCATTTCCGGCTCCAAGGCAGCGGACATGGCTGCGGTGGCTCCTGTGCTGTTTCCCGAGATGCGGCAGCGCGGGGCCAAACCGGGTGACCTCGTTGCGCTTCTGGCGGCAACCGGAGCGCAGACCGAAACGATCCCGCCCTCGCTAGTCCTGATCACAATCGGCTCGGTGACCGGCGTGTCGATCTCGGCGCTCTTCACTGGCGGGTTGCTCCCGGGCGTGGTGCTCGCGGTCATGCTCGCGGCCGTGGTCTGGTGGCGATATCGCCGCGAGGACCTGTCTCACGTCAAAAGGGCGAGGGCCCGGGAGATTAGCCGCGCCTTCGTCATCGCGATACCGGCCATCGCGCTGCCTTTCGTGATCCGGACCGCGGTCGTCGAAGGCGTCGCGACTGCAACGGAGGTCTCGACCATCGGCATTCTTTATTCGGCCTGCGCGGGTCTCTTCGTCTATCGCCAGTTCGACTGACGTCGCATCTATCCGATGCTGGTCGAGACAGCCTCGCTGTCAGGCGCGATTCTGCTCATCATCGGCGCGGCGACAGGCATGGCCTGGGCACTGACCCAATCGGGATTTTCTGCCTCTCTGGCCAAATTCATGACCAGCCTTCCCGGCGGGGTCCCCGTCTTCCTGGCCGTGACGATCGTGACTTTCGTGATCCTCGGCAGCGTGCTGGAGGGAATCCCGGCTATCGTCCTGTTCGGCCCGCTGCTGTTCCCGATCGCGCGGCAGGTCGGGGTGCACGACGTCCACTACGCGATGGTGGTCGTTCTCGCCATGGGCATCGGCCTGTTCGCGCCGCCGTTCGGCGTCGGTTACTATGCCGCCTGCGCCATCAGCCGCATCAACCCGGACGAGGGCATGAAGCCGATCGTGGGCTACATGATCGCGCTGCTGATCGGCACCCTGATCGTCGCAGCCGTGCCCTGGTTGTCGATCGGCTTCCTTTGACGAGCTCGGCAGGAGCCTCGCGGAAACCCGTGCCTCCTGCTCGGGCGAATTTCGGCAGGTAAAGGGGCAGGCCGTCGCAAGGCATATCGATCTGCTCGACCTGGCCCTTGCCAACCTCCGTCACCCGGAGCTTCTTGCCTCCGAGCGTGAAGGCACAGTTCGTCGGCTGAGGCCCAGTTTGCAATTGTTGCCGAATCTGCTGAAGTGAGACTTGTTGATCTTCGAGGACCGAAATGGTTGACGTGACCTGGCGCGCGCGATTTCGTTTGAAACCAGCGCCACCTTCGGGCAGCGTCAAGAGGTCATATTTCGCGACGACCGCCGGCTTCTTCGTGAAGATGATGCTCAAGGTCTCGTCGAGCTGATAATACCCTCCCAGTGTGAGAAAATCGGTGCCTGGCGGGAATGTGTAGGTGTAGCTCGCGGTTCCATTGAATTTCACGGCGACCTGAGCCGTGAATTTGGGGTTGTCGATGGCCGAGCCTGCGAGAGCCGTGGCCTGCACGGAACGATAGAGCCAATCCTTGATCGCCAGATTCTTTGTGAGCGAATGGTACGAAATCGTTTCGCACTCGCAGGGCAGGGCACTATCGAGGATAGGTTTTTCAGAGTCGAAATTGATCGACGCTTCCGGTATGGCTGCCCCTCATATCAAGGGTGACGCCGTTACCACCGCCGATGACCCAGTTCGAGAAGGGTGTCGTCGCCGTAGCGGGCACCTTCCGCGTCAAGCCGACACCAGGAACGATATCCGCTTCTGATTTTGGATTGAGTGTGACCGCGATCTTCCAGTTTCGTGCATTGAACAGTTCATGCGGCACCTCGCGGTCAAGCGTGCCGAGCGCATCCTGGAGCTCGCAGGCCGAATGGAGCATGATCTCCCCCATCGGCAGAGCCCAGTCCGGAGCAATGTCGGGCACGATGACGCATCCGCCGAGCCCGCCTGCCAGCACAAGCGCTAATCGCCGCGATCCTGTCACGTTCGTCCCCCTGCCTCGTTCGTTCCCCGCTGCATGCGAAATCGCTTCCCCTCGCGATCCTGCCTTATGCAGCTACCCGCTCGCACTATTGCAGGCCATCCCCCGCAATGCGCTCCTGCCGCAAAGTCACGTAACCGGCCCACCATCCGCGCCAGCGATCGACAGCGGGCCCACTTTCCAACCGATACGCAAAGACCGCCGAACCGCCACCGCTATCGATACTGCAGGTGATATCGTGTGCATTATTTTCGCTCTCTGCCTTCGGCACACAGGCTACAACCTTGTAGCCGGGCTCTGCAGCAAATCGGGACTGGTAGTTGCGGGAATGCGATGCCAGGGCGACGGGGTGATCGTCCTTGGTCTCTGAAACCGTGTAGCTTCTCTCAAGCTTGGCGGGGCCCAGGGGCGCTTTCGACGCCGTCCCGTCGACCGCAATGGTGGTGTTCGCGTCGACCACGAGATCGTCCTGAGCCACGCGCCAACACCGCTTGTCCTCGGCAATGTCATACAAAGGACTTGCGATTAGCTCCGACGCGGGGATGAAGTAATTCACACCGTTTACTTTGCGTGTCTCGCCGCCGAAGGTCCACTGGACAATGCCGCCTGCCGCGATACCCAACAGAAAGCCGTGATCTTCGAAAACCGGGCCCCCGCTGTTGCCCGGGTTCATCACAGTGTCCGTCTGCCACCGCAGTTCCTTGGGTGGGGAGCCGTGATTGCTGATCAGACCGCCCGACAAGCTCAGGTCCTGATTGAGCGGAAAGCCCAGTACGAGCACCGAAGTGCCCATCGGAGCCTGGGACGGTTTTAAGACAATGGGGATAGGGCAGCGCTTCCCGCCCGCGTCGGAAACGGGTGTGCTCAGCTGGAGCAGCGCTAGATCACGATCCGGATGGAGAAGAGAGGAGTGGGCGGACAAGTGCCTCGCGCCGTCTGGGCTCATGTCGAACCGCGCGACACTTTTGCTCTCGCTGCGGTCAGTCCAGGGGGGCTGGCGATTGCCAAGGAAAAGCATCCGATCGTAACCAGCTACTGACATCGAACCAACCCTTGGGACAACCCCACGAGCCAGACGTCTCTCATACGGGGGCTGACCTCCAGTATGTCGCTCTGCTACCGCCGATTCATCCGCAGGGTGCCGATCTTGAGAGGCTCCGCCGCAAGTGCGAAGGTGAGATTTTGCTGGGACTTTTTCTCGTGGCCGCGAAGCGCTTTCATGATGGATGGGTGATCCGTCGTGAAGAGAAGCTTCTCATCGAGGCACGCCTCAACTTCCTTCTTAGGCCGCTTGTCGGATACGAGGCCGAGCATCAGGATTGGGCGGATCGTCGGCTTAACATTAATGCCGGGCGAGGTAGCTCGCGCGTCACCCATGACGGGATCCGTTTCCCAATACTTATCGGGATCGAAGAAAATCATGGGGGTCACTTCGTCGAGGGTCTTCGCGTAGTAGTTCCGCTCCACGTCCTGGTAGACCTCCCGCATGGTTCCGCCGCCGCCTCGCCCATAGACGATGCCGGCACGCGAATTGTTGACGAGGGCCTCTTCCCTTAGGCTGTTCTGAAAATACTTTGCATAGTGTGTTGCGAAGGGCATAGTCGGCTCGGCACCGTAGAGCCAGGTCGGGATAGCGAGGCTGACGGGGAGAATTTCGGGCGCCTTGGCTCGCGCCTCGAGCGCTACTTTCAGCCATCTGCGTGCGTCGTCAATGGCGCCGAGCTTTTCGTCCTTGATGGTCCAGGTGTGAGTAAAAAGGTCATCCAGAATGGGCGCCTTCGGTACAGCGCTTAAAAGGCCGATCGCTTCGTCGAGCGGACCTACGCTCTCGAACGATGAAAAAGCCACGCCCAGATGAGCGGCCTCCATCACCCCCGGCCCTCCGCCCGTGACCAAGAGAAAGTGCGCGCGGGCAAGTTCGCGCGCCAAATAAGCAATGGCTTTATAGGCCGCATGGTCTCGCGGAAGACTGTGACCTCCCATCACGCCGACCAGCGGCCGTTGAACCGTTTTCAGAAAGATGCGTAGGGCATCGGCGATGGCTGCGTCGTGCGCGGCTTGCGCGGCGCGGACGGCGAGTGACGTTGGCACCGGCCCGCCGTCGGTTGCGAACTCACGGTAGATCGCAAAGTCCCGGGAGAGCGTGAAGCCCATGGGGTCCCATGGGTTGAAGCCTCCGAGCAACTCCTGAGCGGTGTACAGTTGGCTAGGCACAATGACGCCCATCGCAAAGCCTCCGGCGAAAATGACAAAAGTAATTCAGCGTGAGACGTTTCGACGGGCGTTATACACCCGCCGCACGTATTGCGCGAGCGTCGTATTCGTGCATGATGCGCCTCGAAGCGGGGGAGCGATCATGGTCGCGGCGGTGACAGTCAAAGCCTATGCTAGCCCGAGCTGCGTGCTCTTGACGTTCGATTGGAAAGACGGCGCCGAACACGAAGATTTCCTTGGGTTCGCCATCCAGCGCAATCCGGGTTATGGGCGCGACAGAAAGCCGCAATTCTTATTCAACAAGCTCGACTTTGTGCCCCTCGCGGAGGACGCCCGCCCAAAGGGAAGCGATAAGGCGCCGATCCAAAAGTTCAACTGGTGGGACGGCGGGATCAACCTAGACGATCAAGGCCAGACGTTCGAGTATACAGTTATTCCTGTGCTTGGCACCAGCCCAGGCGATCTGCAGCTCCAGGACGCGGCGGCCGGAAAAAGAACCGTGACGGTGCCAAGGCCCCTCGAAGGACAGATCGCCACCTACTTCAATCGCGCCGTCGTCAGCGCGCAGAGCTTTGCCAAGCAAAAGGACAAGCCGCTTGAGAAGCGGATGGACTGGCTGGCCAACGGCCTGCAAAACGCCATTCCTCAAATCCTCAGCGAGAGCGACGCATTTGAATGCGCCATCTATCATCTGTCGGACGACCGGTGGATCATCCCGGCTTTCGAGGCCTTCAAAGGGCGCGGCTCGATCATTTATTTCGAGAAAGCTGACGACACCAAGTCCCGCGCCGCCGCGCATCGGATCGCGGAGGCACGACCCAACATCTCGATCCATAAGCGGGATGCCATATCCAAGCTAATGCATGATAAGTTCATCATCTCCTACCGGAAAAAGCATGAGCAGGCCGTCTTGATGGGCTCGACCAACTTTACGCCTGAAGCCCAAACGATCCAGGCCAACCTCCTTCATATCATCCATTCCCGCGAACTTGCCGCGCTTTACGCCGAGCGCGCGAACGTGCTGGCCAAAAATCTCGGCAAGAAAGATATGGACCCGCCGGACTGGAACGACGTCACGGACGTCGACGGCACCGAAATGCGCGTCTTCTTTTTGCCCGAGCCCGGCGAAAGCCGAAAGTTTCTCGACACGGTGACCGAGGCGGTCAAGAACGCGAAGTCCTCCGTGCTGTTCTGCATGTACACGGCCTCCGACAAGGATCTCATGGAGGCAATCTTTGCCAAGGGAGACTCGTCGAAGCACTTGATCTACGGGCTTCTCAACAGCATCGATGATCCCGACAAGCCGACCAAAAAGGGCGAGAAGCGCAAGCTTCCGGAGATCGCCGCGACCATTTTCCATCGCTCGCAGAATAACCCGGACACACTTCCCTACGCCGCTTTTAGCGCCAATGCGCCACGCGGCTTCCTGCCCGAGCTCAAGACCATCGATACCTCACCGTTTGATGCCTCCGCCGCAAAAGGCAAAGCAAAACCGGCAAAGAAAGCCACAAAGAAGAAATCGAGTGGCCCGCCGCCTATCCACGTGCATCACAAATTCATCGTGATCGATGGGGATACGGAGACGCCCACCATTTACACGGGCTCGCCGAACTTCAGCAAGGCATCGGAAAACTCAAACGACGAGAATGTCCTTGAGATCAAGGGCAACACGCATCTGGCCCAAGCCTATGTTGCCGAGTTGATGCGCCTCTACAATCACTACCGTGCCCGCGCGATCTGGAACAAGACCCACGAAAAGACAGGCACGAAACCGAAGCCGGGCTCGGAGGCCGATCCTCTTGTCCTCAAGCAAACGCGGGATGAGTGGGTGAAAGACGCCTATAAGAAAGGCACAAAGGCCGCTCTCGCCAGGGAGCGCGGCTTATAGGGGCGCTCTGATGTTTTCGTTTCTCAGACGTTGCTTGAATTTTGTTTTTTGTACTCGAACAAACCATTTCCGATCGAACCTATTCAATTGCAATCATGGCCCAGACCCCACGATCCTCAGCCCTTCTCCGTCTTTCCAAACGCTATACCATCATCGCTGTCGCGGCCTGGACCATCGCCGGCGCTGTGATCGCCGGGGTCTGGAAGGTCTACGAGTTTCAGACCGAGCAGGCCCGGCTCCTTAGTGAATCGCTTGCGAAGCAGGCCGAAGTCATTGCCGAGCGCGACGAGGCACGCAGCCAGGCCGCGCTGACCCGAAGGATCGAGGCGCAGAAGCCCTTCTTGCAGAAGAAGCTCGATCTCTTCTTCGAGACCATTCAGCAGGCTCAGCGCCTGACAGAGTGGGAGCTCGACCCTAAAGATGAAACCTGGAAGCAGGCGACCAAGCGCTTTTGGGAATTGCGTTGGGGCGAATTGGAGATGGTAGGCGATGCCGGCGTCCGGAACGCCGCGCGGCTTGTCGGCCAGCAGATCACAGAGACGGAGGAATTTCCAAGCCGCGACAGGCACGATCTCCGTTGGGCGGTTGAGTGCTTGGCGGACGAGCTTCGCTTTGCCATCGAGCACGCGTGGGGGATCGATCGAAATGCCACGCGCGAGAGCGTGCTGCGCGGGGAGGGAGCCACCGGTAAGCTTCCCAATGGCTGTGTCGCTGGCAACCGCGATCCCATCCGCCCGGCCGGCATGCAACCCCTCAAGGCAAAGGGAAACCTTCACCAAGTACGGTCGCCCCAAACTGAATAGGGCCGGTCTGTTGCAAACGTCTGGAGCACTACATGATTCTTCGCCGATCTGTCCTGTTCGCCCTCGTCTTGTTGCTCGGCACAGCGCCGACGGCCCACGCGCGTGACATCCGAATTGCGACATGGAATCTGGGCTGGCATCTCAGCCAGGTCGAGGCGAAGGAGTGGATTCGTGATTGCGGTCAACCTTTCGCCCTCAATCCAGCGAGTGGATTGTTTGAACTCTCGACGGCAGGGGCCACCAAGCCGGGCTGGGAGCTCAAATGGGGACGAAACGCAAAGATCAAATGGGACATCGCGGCAAAGCCGCCATGCGACGTTTACCAGGCCAATTTCAAGATCGTGCCGGTGACCGAAGCCGCCTACCAAAAGCGCTCGCAGCAACTCCAGGATTTCATCCGAACGAACCTCGATCCTGACATCATCACTTTTCAGGAGGTTAGCGGCGCCACCGCCGTTCGCGAGGTTCTGCCCAACAACGGTGCTGATTACGAGATTTGTTCGTTCGACACGTTCAAGGTCCAGCGGCTCGCGATTGCTTGGAAAAAGAACCTCGGGACGGGCTCCGATTGTGGGGTCGTTGCGCCCCTATCACTCCCGGATCTAGCCGCCGTAGATCAGGTGCGCCCGGGCTTATCACTGACGCTGCAGATCGACGGCAAGCCGTTGCGTGTTATGACCGTGCATCTCAAATCCTCCTGCGTCAGCCCGCTCGAAGACCGCGGCAAGCTTGACGGCGGGGGCGATGCGTGTGCCATTCTGCAGAAACAGGTGCGCCCGTTGGAGGATTGGCTGGAAGCGAGCTCTGCCAGCATGCCGGTCGTTCTGATGGGAGACTTCAACCGCAATCTGTCGCACGAGAAAAATTCGATCGGAAAATCAGATATTCGCTCGGACGGAAGCGATCCCGCTTCCTCCCTTCCGAGTGGCGTCCTCGTTCGCAGCCTCTATGGCGAGGTCAATGATGGGGCCCCCACTTCCAGCGCCCTTTCCCATCTGGAGCCGGAATGCCCGGTCAACCCTGTCGCCAAGCAACTCTGCGAACGCTCGAAGCGTGAGCTCTTCGATCAAGAGGCCGTCAAGCCGCTGACAAAGGCCGATAGCCTTGGCTGCCGCAATCCCCTGGGCCTTGATCAGATGCTCGTGAGCGCGAGCCTTTCGATTCCAGATCCTGCCATCAAGGTTGCGATCGGGCGCTTCGGCGGGACGCGCCCGGCAGGCCAAGGCCATCCGGATCCTTTGCTGGCCATTTCAGATCATTGTCCCTCCAAAGCGACGCTTCGTTTCTAGTGCAAGGGCGACTGAGCCGATCCAAAAATGCCTCGCCCGGTTAGTCCGGGCGGGGCATTACCTTGCGCAGGAGCCGGCCGCGATCTTGCGGCAGCGTCGCACCACGATCATGCGAGCTTCGCAGGATGGACGCACTGATTCTGTTAAGGAGCGTCAGTCGCAAGCAACCGAGGGCGCGTTGTCGTGCTTGAGGTGTCGCTTTCGGACATTGTAACTCACCAGCCAGATCACGCCGACTGCGATCGGCACGAAGGCTGCGGTCAGGAACGAGGGCTCTACTCGCAGTCCGACGTCATGCGCGCCCTTGGCAAGATAGCTAAACAAGCTGACCACATAATATCCTATCGCTCCGACCGACAATCCTTCGACCGTGCACTGCAGCCGAAGTTGCTGTCTGGCGCGCTCGTTGATAGCCTGCAACAGGTCACGATGTTGTCGTTCGATTTCGACGTCGACACGGGTTCGCAACAGATCGGCGGCACGCGCGAGCTTGACCGACAGAGCCGCCTGACGATCCTCTACGGTCGCGCAGGTTCGCATTGCGGGCGCCATGCGGCGCGCCAGAAACGACGACCAGGTTGGATAACCCGAGACATCGTTGCCTTCAATGATGGACAGTCGCGATTGGACCAGCTCGTTGTAGGCTCTGCTGGCGCCGAAGCGAAACAGGCTGCCGGTCGCGCCTTTTTCGAAGCAGGCGGCCAGCGCCGTCAACTCGGCAAGCAGATGGTTGTTGAACTGCAGCCCCTCACCGCTTTGCATTTTTTCGAGCGCCTCAACAAGACGGCGGTCGATGCGATCAACGGAAGGTGCAAGCTCAAGGGCGGCCGACAGGCCAAGCAGCGCCAGTGGACGGTAGGTCTCGATCTCCAGGAGCCGTTGCACCAGCGCTCCGAGATCCTGCGACGTCAATCCGAGGTCGCAGACGAGGATTTTCGTAAAGCCTTTTTCGTCTACGCGGAAGTCTGAGGCGGCAACGCCTGCGCCGTTCTTTGTGGCAACCATGGCCAGGCTGTTTTTGTCAAAAACCTGTTCGGCGCGCCTGGTCGGCGAGGCGTCCTGCTCCACTTCTAGCCTGATCGCGACCAGCAACTGTCCGGTCTGACGCAACGCGCGGATCAGCGATCGGACGGTACCATCAACTTTGTCAAATCGGTCTGCGGCGGAAACATTTGTGTTACTCCAGATCCAGGTAAATGTTGTGAATTCCGAATGCTGCTCCCAACGTAGCGTAGCGGTCCCGATGACAATCTGATGAAGTTTCGCCGATTGCTCAGGTGGCGGAAGATTGCGCTCGAGGCAAAAATCGATAAAGCGGCAGCGATCGCTTGTGGCCGCCTCACCCTGCGCAAGAAAAGCCAAGTGGATCACGCTGAATGGCGAAACAAGGCGCGTGAAAGGGCGTGCGTGCACTTCGCCGAGCACGGCGTCGCGTTGCGGATGTTGCGTGAAGGTTCGCAGATCCAATTCATCGACCATGTATTGACATCTCTCTTCAGGGTGAGCAAGCAACCGTCAGCCGCGCGAGGCCGTGGCAAGCAGGAGCGTCTTCCGTTCCCCCGGCGGGGTGCAGACAGGCAACCTCCGGTGCGGCAACCACACTGTCGATTGACAGATCGAGGCCCAAACACGACTCCCATCTTGCTGCCGCCGCCCTGACGCGGAGAGGCGGTGCAGGATTTGGGCCAGCACTGCAGAAGGGGCACGCTTGTGTCCTTTGGCGCAATGTGGCTTTCGAAGACAGTTGGAGGCGGCTTTCAGACATGAAGCGCGCGGTTGTATTCTGACAGGATGCGTACGTGGCGCAGGCCACAGGAAATTGCCTGCTTCGCACGGTGATCGCTCGCCAGGCGGCTGAGACGCCATGCTGTGGACGGATTTGTCCATGCAGAGACCGGCGACTGACCGTGCCCGGACCAGCCGGGCAAGGCTTGGCCGATGGGCTGATAACGTCACGTCGCGTGAGGATGACGTGATCACGCAGCCGGAGCGCACGCTGTCATAGTCTTTTGAGGTGACATTCAGGGCAGTGCAAGCGCCGCGGCTCGACCGCAGTGAGACAGATACGTGGCGAATGTCGTGAGCGATCGACCGAATAGCGGCGGATCACAAGTACGGCCGACTCGACTTGGCGGGCGTATTGCTCAAGTGCGCTCGCGGAGGTTTTGATCCGTCTGTCGCCACGCGGCCGAGAGCCAATCTCGGTCAAACTCGCTCGCCGGTCTTTGCAGGACGCGAGGATCGCCACGTTCTCGTTGATGTCAGCTCTGTTTCGGATCGAGCGCACGAAGCGGCCTCTTCGATGGGTGGATCTGGCCGAAGGCCGGCTAAGCAGCCTCGATCGCCTATGGCGCAACAGCGGCGTCACAACGCTCATCCCCTGCCGGCTGCGCCGTCATTCCTCGCCAAACAAGAAAGTTCCTCCTCTGCTGTCGAGCCCCTGCGGGGTGCGCCGTCGATCACCTCCGGCCTGTCGATCACCATCGAGGCCGCAAGGTGCGGGCTCGGAAAACAGAGATCAAGGAGAACTACCATGGCGACCATCGGCACCTTCAAGACGACCGGCAACAACGAGTCCGGGCGCTCTATCTGCCAAAGGAATGGACGGACGACCCCGCTCGCCTGAAAGCCGCGCATGTCCCGAGCGATGGGCTTTGCTACGAAGCCCAAGATCGCGCGTCGAATGGTCGCTCCGCGATCGCCGCAAAGGTGCCGTTCTCGTTCGTAACGGCGGACAGCGTGTATGGCACAGGTGAGATCGAAACCCTGCTGCGCAAGGCGGGAAAAGGCTATGTTCTGGGCGTTGCTTCCAATCACGTGTTCCGTTCATGGGGCAAGCAGCAGCCGGTCGCCGGCACCGCCTCCGCGATCGCGCAGAGCCTTCCCAAGAAGTGGCCTGGCACCGCTCCGCCTCCGGCGAAGGGACCAAAGGTCCGCGCTGGCACTTGGCCGATCTCGACGCTGGTGAATACAACGACGACCTTGCCGGAGAATGGACGGGGGGTCTTCTGATCCGTCGCAACGTTACTGACGCCAGCTTGGCCTTCTCCACATGGTGCCCCAAGGGCAGGTCCATGCAGAAGCTGGTGTCGGTGGAAGGCCATCGCTGGGCTATAGAGGACAGCTTCGAAACCGCCAAGAACGAGCTCGGCCTTGACCACAACGAAAGCCGCTCCTGGCATGGCTGGCATCGCCATGTCTCACTCGTCATGCTGGCCTTCGCCATGATGGCCGTCATCCGTCATCGAGCCAACACTGGACCATCGCTCAAAAAATGCGACCGCGGCCTCGACCGAAGCATCGCTCTTGATCCGCTTGTCGATCCGGGAAATCCGCCCCATCGCCATGAAGCTTCCCCAGCGACTCATCTCGCACGCCTACGTCCTCGCATGGTCGTCCTGGCGCAGGGCTCATCAGGCCAACGCGCGCAAAGCCCATCTCAGGCAAAAATTGCAACTGTAATGCTAGTTAGGGCACCCGACGGAACACAGCAAGACCGAGTCGTCGTTCTCAGGGGGCAAATACAGCAGTGCCATTAGCCCACTACAAAAATAAAAAACATAAGTCCAGAACGCACAGACAATTACGCGTTCCGGTCAATCAACCGGCCCTAACGAAGAACATTGGGTTCCAAGCTAGATTGATCCGCTCAGCTTCTTGGTCATCCAGGGACGACTCTAAGTTGACCCCACCGGCTCATATCATGCGGCAAAGCCGGGGGCCGACTTCCTCGAAGCCGTTGCGCAGATAGAAGTCGAGGGTGCGCTTCCATTTCGGCTGCCACGGTGCTCCGACCTCCAGCCGCTTCCATCCTCGCGCGCGTCCTTCGGACAGAGCGACCGCGATCAGATGAGGCGCAATGCCCTGCGATCTCATGTCGGGGCGAACATAGAGCTCCGAGATTTCTCCGAACTTGCCGCCCGCGTAGATCGCAGTGCATTCGTTTAGAACCATGACGCCAACCGGCTCGTTGTCTCCGCAAGCGATCACCGCGACGACGCTGACATCCGCAAGAACTGCCGCCGCGCTTTGCGTGACGATTTCGATCCCCGGGGCCATCCGGCCCAAGAGCTCGACTTGGAGAGCATAAACGAAGCCGGCGACGGTTCCGGCATCTGTGACTTCAGCGCGGCGTGTGGATACGACCGGCATCTTTCTTTCTGCTCCGCATCGGAATTGAATCACTCTGTGCCACGAGCGTCAGCGTGACATTTGTGATCCGCTAGACAGACAAGGCTAGCTGAGATTCCCGAACACCTCGAACCAGAGCCGATTGGAGCACTTTCCAATCAGCTGATCTCTGCTGTGGGTCTTGGTTGTATGAAAACGCCTGATGACCCGCGATTTCGGCTGTCAATCAGCGTCCACAACTGAATTTCGATCCAACCGATGGCTTTCACGTCGCAGGGTTTCATCACGAAGCTAAAGCGCGCCTCTCCAAGATAGGATCATGATCATCGCGAACTTCATTGTCGAAACGGTCCTTCAAGCGGCTGCTGACCTTGTGCCGACAATCCAATGAGACGATCACGCATTCCAGGTCAAAAGGCCGATGGATGTCGTCACCTAGAAGGAAACCGTTCAGAGGTGTATGCACCCCACCGCATTTTGACTCTCGGGAACCGAGCTCAATCGCTCTGTGACGGCAGTCTATGGATATTGGCCATCTCCTTCCTCGATGCTGAATCCTTTACCAGTCACGATGTTTGGAGACCAGCTCTCTGGAATGGTAGCCATGGATCCCTCCCGCCAGAAGGATCGCTGGGTTAGGATTCGACAGCCAATGACAGGATCCTCTCGGTCGTCGAGAGCGATCGGGTCGAGACGATAACTCCACTC
Source organism: Bradyrhizobium sp. IC3195 (assembly GCF_020193585.1). Lineage (NCBI taxonomy): Bacteria > Pseudomonadati > Pseudomonadota > Alphaproteobacteria > Hyphomicrobiales > Nitrobacteraceae > Bradyrhizobium > Bradyrhizobium sp. IC3195. The sequence goes on from NZ_JADYVG010000032.1 coordinate 59,662, forward strand.
CTTAGCTCCGCGGCAAAGTCGATTTGCACCGGAACCGCCTCGCTTGGTGCGCTCTTGCTACAAAACAAGGCCCGCGCGCAGGTTCGCAGCACGCGTCGGGGAGTTGCCGTCAGCCAGTACGCCGCGCCGATCAAGAGTTGCTCGATCGTGTTGAGATTTTCGACGATGAACTCGGCTTGCCGGTCGGGCCGCCTTGACACCGACATCCTCGGCGGGATGTACCGCGTCCACAAAGAAGCGGTCAGGCCACGAGCTGCTGGAGTGTTGCAATCTCTTCCTGTCGCTCGCGGAAGGAGGGCTCGCGGACCAGGTCCAGGCGCTGCTAGTCGGTACATCTTCTTCGGCTGCGGAGCCTCGCCATTGCCCGTTCGTATCTAGCTTCACTGGTGCCCGAACCCGGGAGACCACGTCGCTTGGCTTGGTCAGGCGATGAGCGCGTTGCTTGCCGCGGCTTCATGCTGCCATGAGTTTCGCGAGCCGCGTCAACGCTTCGCGCTCATTGGTGGCGATTCACGTGCGCAATTTGACCTCGTCAAATGTCCAAGCCTTGAATAGCTTTGCCGGGCCAGGAATTTCGCCCCGAGCTGCCGCTGCCTGTATAGCTCTCTTGTTCTCGCCTGTTATTTGGGCGACATCTTCGACCTTGACGCGGTCGGATGTCCCGTTCATCGGTTCTTCGCGCCAATCACGGGGCCGATTAACTGTCTGATGACTTCGGGGCGGGTAAGATTTGGTTGCTTTTGCTGGCGCTTCAATCGTGTCCGCTTGTCGGCGTGTATGTCTGAATCCCGACACGAAGTCGCAAATGATCGGCCGTCGCGGCACGATGCATTGATTTTCTCTTCCTCAAGCAAGTCTCGCACAGATACTTTTGCGGCATGCTGATTGCAGGGAGACGATAAAGGACCGTTTCGGCAATAGTGGTCTCTCGGTCAACGACGCAGGAGAGATGAAAGTTCTCGATCGTATGCAAATTGATACTAAAAACTGCCCCGGGTAAGGCACCTCCCCAATTGAAGCGCTTTGTTCAGCGCGTGTCGACCGCAGATCATGTCGTTCACGCAAACTAGCGAAGCTGCACAGGAGTTCTGATGAGCTCTACGCAAGCAATTCGTGAACGCCTGCGCGACGCCGGCGCGTCGTTTGCGGCAAACGACAATATCGCAGAATATCTGCTGCCTGGTGACATTGATGTGATCCAAGCCGAGGTCGAGCAGCACGTGCACGCTGTGCTTGAGGCCATGGTTATCGACACCAGCCGCGACCACAACACCAAAGCGACCGCGAAGCGCGCAAATTTGTGCGCCTTGCCAACTGGATCATGTCGCGCCCGCACATCCAGGAGGAGGCCGCTGTTATGCTGGCGGACGAACTGGAACGCCGTATCCTGCCGAAGGGATTGGCCGTCATCGTTAGGGCGCAGCACCAATGCATGATCTAGCGTGGTGTTCGCGAGACTGACACCATCATGATAACCAGCATCATGCGCGTGCTTTCCGCGACGACAAAATATCGCGCAGCGAATTTATGGCACTGATCAAGGATCAACCGTGACCTACCTATCGACGAAGACATACGGTCATGAAACCGGACTATCCGCTACATTTCGCCAGTGGCGCGCGCTGTCACACTGTCGTCTGCTGCACGGTTACTCGTTGTCATTTCGCTTCGAGTTCGAGGCCGACACCCTAGACGACAAGAATTGGGTCGTTGATTTTGGCGGCCTCAAAGAGCTGAAAGCGATCCTCGAACACACGTTTGACCATAAGACCGTCGTAGCTGCGGACGATCCGGAGCTTGAATGGTTCCAGGAAGCGGCGCGGCGTGGCGGATATCGTTGTGCTACCTGCTGTCGGCTGCGAAAAGTTTGCCGAGCACGTCTACGGCATCGCGAGCAAGTGGCTGCTGACAGAGCGACTTGCTCCGCGTTGCCGGCTTGCATCTGTCGAAGTCAAAGAGCACGGTGCGAACAGCGCGATCTATCGGGGAACGAGCCGTGCTGCCGGTCAACGAGATCTTTGAAAGTATCCAGAGCGAAGCCTGCAAGAGCGGCACGCCGTCAGTGTTCCTGCGGCTACAGGCCTGCCCAGTTGGTTGCCTCTGGTGCGACAGCAAGCGCAGATGGAAGGCAGATCCAGCATGTCAAGTGCCGATAGCCGAGATCACGGCCAAGATCGAGGACGCCACCCGGGGCTAGGATGTCGCCGGAGGAAATATTGCTCGCCGTGCAGGGGTTTAGGGCTCGGCATGTCGTGATCACGGGTGGCGAGCCCGCAGCGTACGACTTTCAGCCATTGACGACGCTACTTATCAAGTCTGGCTTCTCGGTGCAGGTGAAGACATCGGGACCCATGCCATTCAGGTGCACCCCTGCACGTGGGTGACCATCAGCCCGAAAGTTGGCACGCCCGGCGGGCTCGTTGTTTTGGATGAACCGCTGCGGCGTGGCAACGAGATCAAACATTGCGTGGGCAAGCCTGCCGATATCGAGAAGCTCCTGGCCCTCAACATCCCTCGTGAGTTCATGCCGATAATATGGCTGCAGCCCTTGAGCCAAAGCCGGAAGGCGACGAAGCTTTGCATTCAGGAGGCGACTGCGTGCGACTGGCGTGTCAGCATTCAGACGCACAAGTTGCTCGGCGTGGGGTAAGCAACCCTGCGCGTCAAAGCGTTCTGCGGCTTCACCTTAGAGACGATCATGAATTGCGTCCTCTAAGTCTGAACTCAATGAAGGGAAAGCGGCATTCATCGCAGGCTTCTTTGCCGTTGTTCGCCATTGCCAAGCGGGCCTGATTTGAACTCTTCACATTCTAAGCGAATCCTCTCAATGACCGATTTCACATCCGAAGCCGCGCTGGTTCTATTTTCTGAGCGGTCAGGATTCCGCCACCTGCCTCGCTTGGGCGCTGTCGCGCTTTGCCCGGGTTGAGACCGTCGGCTTTGCCTATGGACAACGCCATGCGATCGAGCTGGCCTGCTGCGATCAGTTGCTGAACGGACTGAAGAAGCTGGCGTAGACTGGGCGAGCAAGCTCGGCGACAACCATACGCTTGAGATCCCCACACTGGCTGCGATATCAAAGACCGCACTGACCGGCGAGGTCGCGATCGAGATAGGCGCGGACGGGATGGCCGCGGCGCGACAGTTGAAGAATGAGACTGTCCGCAATTTCTGCCTGAACGAATTTGAGCGCTTTTCGTTCGGCTACCGAGCCGACGGCACTGCGCCGATCCAAAACAAGGTAGGCGCCGGTGTTTAATCGCCTCCTGGCCGCTCCCGCGCACGATCTCCACGTCGGCAGATCATGGATGAGGGCAGGGTGTTGCTCGTAAACCTGTCAAAGGGGCGGATCGGCGAGGACAGCTCGTCCCTTCTTGGCGGCTTGCTTGTGACGACGCTCGGACTTGCCGCTTTCAGTCGGGCTGAATTGCCGGCGTGCGGATTCCGACGAAGTCGCCCAGGCGTACCGATATGAAGTCGCCCGTGGATTCCGAGACGATGTCGCCCACCTTTCCGATTTGATCTCGCCCAGCGGCGAGGCGTTCTGGCCGGCTGGTTCTCTGGCATCGGTCAAGCCGCCCGGTCAATCTGGAATCGCGACTTCAACCTTTTTTCTTCTTCTGCGGTTGCTGTGGGCATGTGGGCAACGCGATTGCGTTGTCCAAGCGCAGCGGCATGTCCACAGCGCTCAGGTCTTTCGGGCGGATTGCCGGGTTCGGCGCAGGCTCTCACCGGTGAGGTCGAGCCGATGGGCATTGTGGACGAGGCGATCGAGCACGGCGTCGGCATAGGTGGGATCTCCAATGAGCAGATGCCACTGGTCCACGGGGAGCTGGCTGGTGACGATGGTGGAGCGATGACCGTAGCGATCTTCGAGGATTTCCAGGAGGTCGTGACGGGCGCCGGCATCGAGCGGCTCGAGCCCCCAATCATCGAGGATCAGCAGATCGACACGGCCAAGGCTGCGCAACAGGCGTGGGTGACGACCGTCGCCGCGGGCGAGCGCCAGATCATCGAACAGGCGCGGGACGCGCTGATAGAGCACGGAGCGATTGTCGCGACAGGCCTTGTGGCCGAGCGCCGAGGCGAGCCAACTCTTGCCGACGCCTGCCGGGCCGCAGATCAGGAGATTGACGTGGTCGTCGATCCAACGGCCCTCGACAAGCTTGGCGAACAGCGGGCGGTCGAGACCGCGCGGGGTGCGATAGTCGATGTCCTCGACGCATGCCTGCTGGCGCAGCTTGGCGTAGCGCAGGCGAGTGGCGAGCCGTTTGTCGTGCCGCAGCGAGGCTTCACGTTCGAGCAGCAGAGCAAGCCATTCGGCGTGACTGAGGCTGCCAGCCTCACCGGCGGCTTCAATGTCGGCGAAGGCCTTGGCCATGCCGTGGAGGCCGAGGGCGTTGAGGCGGTCGAGGGTCGGATGGGTGAGCAAGGGACGGTCTCCTAATTGTAGTAGC
>NZ_JADYVG010000033.1:0-48672 GCF_020193585.1 Bradyrhizobium sp. IC3195
CCCCTGAACCTCCCCACCCGCCATCGCGACGAAACGGCATGACCCCGCAAGGCCAGTTCCGGCCGGGAAGCTCGCGCCATGACCGCCTCTGCAACGCCTAGTTCCGCTATGCCCTCACGCCGCCTCGGCATCATCGGCAGCATCGTCGGTGTGCTGGCGTTGATGGCGGCAGTGCTGCCGCATTGGGTCGTGCCGATCGTGTTTCCGCCGCCGCCGGCAGACAAGGTGATCGTCGACACCGGACATCGCATCAAGGACCGCATCGTCGCGAAGGTGAAGGGCGTGGAGTTCAAGGCTCCGGACCTCGAGAAATCGGCTGGACGAAGCTGGAGTGATATCGCATCGGTCACGGCGATCTCGCTCGGCCTGCTCGCCATCCTGCTGTCGGTGCTCTCGCTAATCTTTCGGGAGGAACGGCTCCTTGCCGCTGTCGCCGCCGCACTCGGCACCGGCGCCATCGCCATCGAAATCTCCTTCTTCCTGATGGGCGTCCTGATCCTGATCGCGTTCCTCTATGTGGTCGGGAGTATCATCGGGTTGTTCTGAGGGCGGGTCCTGCCACAAGTGACGGACGGACGTGTGCGGGTCCCAGCCGGCACAATTGCTCCCGCGCTCAAATCTCTGTAGTTTCCGCCCGAAACAGGCCCTCCCACTCAACAGGACAGCGAGAACCCCGTGGCGCCCATCCAATACATCGTCGAGGGCGGTCACCGGCTCTCGGGCTCGATCGAGCCGTCCGGCAATAAGAATTCGGCGCTACCGATCATCGCCGCCGCGCTGCTGACCGAGCATCCGGTCGTGCTGGAGAACGTGCCGCGGATCCGCGACACCGAGACGCTGGTCGAGCTGGTCCGCTCGGTCGGCGCGTCGGCCGAATGGTCCGCGCGCAACACGCTTCACATCCATGCCAAGAGCATCCGCGCCGCCGACCTCGACCCCGAGCTGTGCGTGCGCATTCGCGCCTCGATCCTGCTCGCCGGGCCCCTGCTCGCCCGCTGCGGCGAAGTGATGCTGCCGCCGCCGGGCGGCGACGTCATCGGCCGCCGGCGACTGGACACGCATGTGCTCGCGCTGGAGCAGCTCGGCGCCAAGGTCACCGCGACCGACCGGCTCGAATTCCGTGCGCCAAAGCTCGCGGGCGCGGACGTGTTCCTGGACGAGCCGAGCGTCACCGCCACCGAGAATGCGCTGGTCGCGGCGGTCGCCGCCAACGGCATCACCTATTTGCGCAACGCGGCCTCAGAGCCGCATGTGCAGGACCTCGCCAATTTCCTGGTCGCGCTCGGCGCCAGGATCGAAGGCATCGGCACCAACACCATGATCATCCATGGTCAAGCGACGCTCGGCGGGACAACGTACCGAATCCAGCCCGACCACATCGAGGTCGGCTCGCTGATCGGGCTTGCCGCGGTGACGCGCTCGCCCTTGCGCATCGCCCGCGCCGGCGTCGAGCATCTGCGCTCGATCCGCATGGGCTTCGAGCGGCTCGGCATCGTCTGCCGGATCGAGGGCGATGATCTTATCGTGCCCTCCAACCAGACATTGAAGATCCAGGACGATTTCGGCGGCCATGTGCCCAAGCTGGAGGACCAGCCTTGGCCGGCCTTCCCGGCCGACCTGATGTCGATCGCCATTGTCACCGCCACGCAATGCGAGGGCGTGATCCTGATGTTCGAGAAGATGTTCGAATCCAGGATGTTCTTCGTCGACAAGCTGATCGCGATGGGCGCGCGCATCGTGCTGTGCGACCCGCACCGCGCCATCATCGCCGGCCCCAGCCGCCTGCACGGCGCGACGATGACCTCGCCCGACATCCGCGCCGGCATGGCGATGCTGCTCGCGGCGGTGTGCGCCGAGGGCACCTCGACCATCAACAACGCCGACCAGATCGAGCGCGGCTATGAGCGCATCGAGGAGCGGCTGAACGCGCTTGGCGCGAAGATCAAGCGCGTGCCGGAGCGGAGCTAACCTGTTCTATTTTGGCGGATTCGCGTCGAAGGCCTGTTTGCAGGCCGGGGACAAGCTCGCGTAATTGTCACCGAGGCATTTGCGGATGCGACCGCCCCCGGGCATGGTGCCGGCGCAGAACCGTGAATAGTCTGCCTTGCAGGCCTGCTTCGCCTCACTCCGCGCATCGCCTGCGGAAGCTTGCGAAAGAAACAGCACGAGAAGTGCGATCAGGCTCGCGGCCGCAAGCCCCGCACGCACGTAGACGGCCGTCCGATGCGAGAACCTCACCACTGGTCCGCTTGCCGCCCGGCCAAATCGTTGCACCATGTCACCTCCATCAATTCGCAGACATCGATGTAGGTGATACGTCTAGACGGGCCGAATCCCTCGTTCACTCTGCGCGGCTCAGCGAAAATAGCCGCCGACGAGTTGTCGGCGTCCTTTCGTTGAAATTCGTTCCAGCATCTCGACGAAGGTCGAGACGACGAGGTCGCCAATCTTCACGCGCTTGTCGCGGGCATCCTTCACGGCTGCTTCCAGCTCGGCCTTGTCGAGATTCGTCTGCGCCGCCGTTTTCATCGCCTTCATCAACGCGAGCCGGTACTCGGCCTGGAGCGGGGCCAGCTCCGCCTCCTTGCCGCGATAGATGCTCCACAGGATCTCCGCGTCTTCCGCCGGAAGTCTTTCGGCGACACGCTCGATCATGCGTAGCGGCACGGCTGCGCCCGGTCGAAAGCCGCCGGGTAGCAGCCATTGCGCCGAGACATAGGTAAACAGGGCGACGTTGACGCACAGCGACAGCAGCATGAGCGCCCGCCAGGGAGTGGACCATTCTCGCCGGAACTTCATTGCACCGATCCCAAACCGATTGAGTAGACGTCGAAGACGCCGCTCATGACGGACAACGGGTCCGACGCCGAATGGACATAGGGCATCGCCCCCGCCAGCCACACGCCGACGATCGCGGAGCAGGCGAGACTTGCGGCGGGAACGAGCGTGGGCCAGCGCAGCAGGCGTCGATACCATGCCGGCCGATGCTGCTGCGGGACCGCGGCGAGCCGCTGCAGGACGAGCAGGCTCGAACGATCCGCCCTCGCCTCGTCGATCTCCGGGGCCACCGCGAGCAGGCGATCGAGCCGTCCCTGCTCATCCAGGACGGCCGCGCCTTCCGCACTTGCCGCAAATCGCCGCGCGGCCTCGCGCGTTGCCGCGGGCCAACGCTCGACATCGCCTCCCCATGTCTCGGCCAATCGTCTGAACTGATCCGGCGTCATGCGTAGCTCCCTGTCTCCTGTATTTTCTGGACGTTTGCCTTCAGCGCCGCGCGGGCGCGGCCCAGCAGCGATTCGAACGCCTTGGCGGTGAGATTCATCGCCTTCGCCGCCTCCTCGCCGCTCAATCCCTCCATGTGGAAGAGGGCGATCGCGCCGCGCTGCCGGTCCGACAGGCCGGCCATCGCGCGATTGAGAAGACTGAGCTCCTCATCCGCGATCAGCCGCTCGACAGCATGCGGTCCCATGTCGGGTACGTCGCCGGCGTCTTCGAGCGGCAGGAACGTTCGCCGCCGAGTGCGGTCGAACGTCAGGTTGAGGACGATGCGGTAGAGCCAGGTCGTGAATTTCGCAACCTCTGGGTCGAAAGAGGCTGCGTGCGTCCAGACCCGCATGAACGCCTCCTGGCCGATATCGTCGGCCTCGGCCGGGTCGCGCACGATCCGCTCCGCGACCCGCAGCGCCCGAGGCATATGGCGCCGCATGAGGACGCGAAACGCATGCTGCCGCTGCGCCGAAACCTCCGCCATCAAGGCCTCGTCCGATGGCTCTTCCATCACATCGATCTGTTGCTCTGGCCTGCGGACATCGTAGCCGAGAATTGCGAACCGATCCTACCAGACGATAGCCGCCTCCAACCGAGCATCAAAAGCGCCAATAGACTCCGGCTCGCACCGTGTGCGTGTCGAGCCGGGACTCGCGCGCGCCGAAGGTCGTCGCGCCGACCGTCTGGGCGGCCAGCGTTTTCGAGCCGTAATTGTCATAGAGATATTCGAGCCGGACCGAGGCCTGCGGTGCGAAGCGGAATTCCCCGCCCGCTCCGATCGACCAGCCGATCCGTGTATCGCTCCAGCTCGCAACGGCCCCGATCCCATTGTCGAACGCCTTGCTCTCGACGCCCGCGACGGCAAGGCCACCGGCGGCGAACAGCAGCGTGCGGTCGAAAGCATAGCCGATCCGTCCACGGAGATGGCTGTTCCAATTGACCGCGGATTGAAGCTGCGTGACCGCGGGGGTAGGCGCAAAGCCGGTATCGATCGTCGCGCGCGCATCGACGAAGTTCACGTCGCCCTCGAGCCCGGCGACGATCCGGCCCCATTGCGCCGAGAAGCCCGCCGTTGCACCGACGATCGCGCCCTTCGGATCGACAAAGTGGAATTCACCCGTCGCGGGCAGCGAGATCTCGGAGCGGCCGGAAAGATAGCCGGCCTGAACGCCGACATAGGGCCCCGCCCAGCTCAGCAGGGCTGCCGACGCCGCCTGCGCCGGCGGTGCTGCGGGCAGCCTCAGGTCGGCCGCTGCAGCGGCGCCGGCACCCAGGATGGCAGAACCGATGAACAGTACGGCGAACGTCAGTCTAGATCTCGTTATCATACTCAATTCCCAATGTGAGACCGGCCCAGATTCGCCGCACATGACGAATACGGTGCAACCCGACCTTTCCTTCGCCTGAGCCCCCGCCTTTTTTCAGCGGCACCCGCCCTCACATTTCTTTGCCGTTACTTCGCCGATCGAGGCTGCTATGTCCCCGGCATGACCGAGCTTTTGGATACCAAACGGCGGTACCGGGCACGCCTGGACGCACGGCAGAACCATCTTGCCGAAGAATTCATCGAGACGCTGCGCCTCGCCGTGCCGCTGATGCTGACCCAGCTTGGGCAGATCGCAATGATCACGACCGATCTTGCGATGATCGGGCGGCTCGGCGAGGAGGCGGTGGCCGCGGCGGCGCTGGCCCATACGGTCTATTTCGTCAGCTTCACGTTCGGGCTCGGATTGACGTCCGCAGTGTCGCCGCTGGCGGCGCAGGCGTTCGGCGCCGGCGACGTCAGGCGCATTCGGCGCTCCTTGCGCGTGGGTGTGTGGGCCGCGCTGCTGATCTCGCTGCCGATGATGGCCTCGCCGCTCTATGGCGAGCAGATTTTGCTCACGCTCGGTCAAATGCCGCACTCGGCCGCGCTGGCACAGCACTATCTGAACGGCCTTGCCTGGGGCATCGCACCGGCGCTCGGATTCATCGCGCTGCGCAGCATGATGAGCGCAGTGAACCGGCCGCAGGCGCCGCTATGGATCACGCTGGCGGCGATCCCGGTCAATGCCGCGCTGGTCTATGCCCTGATCCACGGGCTGTTCGGCCTGCCCGAGCTCGGCCTGTTCGGCGCGGGGCTTGCGACCACGCTGGTCAATCTCGGCACCTTCCTCGCCGCGCTCGCGATCGCCGGGCTGCGCAAGCCGTTCGCAGACTATCACCCGCTTGCGCGCCTGTGGCGGATCGACTGGCCCTTGATGCGCCAGCTGATCGCGATCGGCGCGCCGATCTCGTTTTCCCTGCTGCTGGAATATGGCCTGTTCTCCTCGGCCGCGCTGCTGATGGGCTTGATCTCGACCACCGCGATTGCCGCGCACCAGATCGCGCTCCAGGTCACCGCCGTGCTGTTCATGGTGCCGCTCGGCATCGGCATGGCGGCGACCGTGCGGGTCGGTCATGCCTTCGGCCGCAATGATCCGGCGGCGGTGAAGCGCGCAGGACTCGTCGCAGCCGTGCTCGGCCTCGCGCTGGTCTCCGCGCTGACGATCGCCATCGTGATCGGTCGCTATCAGCTCGGCCGGCTGTTCTTCGGCGCCGGCAGCGAAAGTGCGGCCACCGTCGAGCTGACGGCAACGCTGCTGCTGGTCGGGGCCAGCTTCTTCATCGCCGACGGCCTGCAGACCATCATGGGCGGCGCGCTGCGCGGCATCAACGACACCAAAATGACCCTGCTGTTCGCCGCGATCGGCTATTGGGGCGTCTCTTTTCCCATCGGCTGGTTGCTGGCGTTCCACACAGGGCTGGGCGCGATCGGCGTCTGGATCGGATTCTCGATCGGCACGTTCGTCTATGCCGGGCTCCTGATCTTGCGCTTCCGGATGCTGACGCGCAAAATGGCGGGATGATCGGAACGGTCCGCGAAGTCGCGCCTGAAGTCGATGCCGATGCGCTGCTCGCCGGCGCGCAGTTCATCGACGCGTTTTGCGTGGACATCGGCGCCGCGGCGGTGAATGCCCGCGAAGCCTGCACCAGGATGGTGCTGCACGGGCCGCGCTGGATCGACGCACTGCTGCGCCTGCGCAACATTCTGGTGAGGCCGTTCGGGCTGAAGACATCGGGCGAAGGCGCGCCGGCGCCGTACGGCCTGATCGGCCTGTTTCCGGTGCTGAGCGAGACGCCGGAGCAGCTGGTCGCGGGCTTCGATGATTCGCACCTCGATTTCCGCATCGTAGTCGACGTTTCAGGCAATGCCGCGCGCCGCCATGTGACCTCGACCACGCTGGTGCGCACGCACAACCTGCTCGGCCGGACCTATCTTGCGCTGATCATGCCCTTCCACAAGCTCGTGGTCCGCAACATGATGGGACGCATCGTGGAGACGGCCCGATGAACTGTGCGGGCCGACATTGAACGAACACGCCCTGTTCAGCCCACCGGCCCTGCAGTCCAATTGTCGCCAGCGAGCGGACTGACTTTCACGTCAGGAATGACACCGAGGTCCATGCTCGGATCGAAATGGCGCATCGTTCGCTCATTGAGGTCGATGATGCGGCCAGGTCTTAGTGGTCCCACGTCGTTTATCTTGACGATGACCTTCTTGCCCACGGCCTCGACGAGAGCATATTTCGGCCTCGCGCCGAATCCGACCCCACCGAATTTCCGGCGCAGGCTCGTCTTGATGGCAGCCGTCCAGGCGGAGGGATCATAACGTTCGCCGGAAGCCGTCTGCGGACCGCCCTCCTCCTTGCCGGGCTTGAACGGATTATAGGTGGACGCCGCGCCAATAATCGCATCGCCCGAGGCGGCATCGACGACGGCACTTGAGTGATCCCCACGCGTTTCACTTCGAGCAACGGCAACAGAGAAGGCAAGCGTAACCAGGGCGCCGCAAACTGCGGCGCTCGAGCGGAAGAGCATCATGAGTCCTGTGATTTTTTAGATTGTCCGGTTCCAGAACCGCAAACGTGGTCAAGCGAACGCAGCAGCGCTCATGAACTTGCCGAACGTTTTGCGGATTCGAGCCAACCCCTGGCTACGGAACCGTTGTGAGAACCGGAGTGGTCTCACGTCGTGTTTAGCTTCTCGCCGATTAAAACAGAAAATGCGTCAGCAACATGACCCGATGGAACCTCGTGCGTGGAGCGACTCAGAGCCGCAGACCGCCGATCACCGCCGCGCTTCGCACACGCGCATTACTGTCGAAAGCCGACGTTGACGACGACGCGCCCGAACTCACTCCGCAACGCGTGCGGTTTTATCTGTCGAGGCCTCCGACCATTCGCCGACGACGCGGTCGAGGTCGCCGAGATTCTGGTGCATCTGCTCCAGGGAGAAGCCGAGCGCGAAGAAGCGCTCGGCTGTGTCGCTCGCGTGGCCGCGGATCAGGCCATCCTGACGGACGGATGCGACCGCCTCGGCATAGTGCTGGAGCGCGACATGGACGGGATGGATCGGCGGCGCGCCGGCGCCCTCGCGCAAGGCGCCAGCGGCCGAGCGGAGGAAGCGGGCGATCGCGGTCGACACTTCCGACAGGGGCGCTGCCAGCCGCAATTGCACTTCCACCGGCAGCGGCACCACCGTGGCGCGGCCGATCATCACGACGTCATGGCGCAGCCGCAGGATCGTTCGCAGCAACGGGCCGGTGTCCGGGCCACTCGACAAGCGCGCCGCGCGCTCACGCTCGGCTTCGGAGCCGATCGCATTCAGATTGACCATCGCGGTGCCGATGCCGTCCTGGATCCGGTGCAGCGCGTCGTTGTCGCGGCCGCGCGTGAGGCCTGCCAGCAGCTCGGCGAGGGCATCGGCGATCAGCTCGAGCAGAACCGCCGCGCTGGCGCGGATCTGCCGCACCGCGCGCGAGGGCAGCACCAGGAAGGAGACCAGCAATCCTGTGACGGCGCCGACGCCGACCTCGCTGACCCGATCGATCGCCGAGGTCAGGGGATCGGCATGATGCAGGGTCGGAACCAGGAGCACGATCACGGCGGTGACAGTGGCGGCGCTGAGGCTCGGATTGATCGCGGCGATGAAGGCGAGCGGGGCGACGGAGAGGACCAGCAGGCCGAGCAGGCCCGCCTCGCTGGAATAGGGAATCAGGATGGCGATGGCGCCGCCATAGAGGGCTCCGCCGATGGTGCCGAGCATGTAGTCGCGCGTCGCCTTCAGCGAGCGGCCGACGCTCATCTGGGTCACGATCAGCGAGGTCAGCACCGCCCAGAGCGGCAGCAGCAGATGCAGCGCGGTCGCGATCGCATAGGCCGCTGTCGCGGCGACCGTGACCCGGATCGCCAGCCCCAATTGCGTCCGCCGCGCTCGAATCCGGTCGAACAGCTGCCTTGCGCGCGTCATGCGGAATATCCCGATCCTTCTCGCCTAAGCAAAAGCATGGCTGATCCCCGCCGACGCAAGGCCGCTTGAAAGGCCAAATCAGCCCGCCTAACTTGCGCGCCAAATCGAGGAAACACGATGGCTCACGAAACCGCAACGCTCGCCGCCTATGTCTTCAATCTCAAGTACCAGGATATTCCGGCGGAGGTGCTGGAGCGCGCCAAGGTCCTGACGCTGGACTTCCTCGGCAGCGCCATCAGGGCGCGACGCGAGGCGGAATCGACCCCGTCGATGCTGAAGATGCTGGAGGCGCTGGCGCTCGACACCAAGGGCGAGTCCACCGTGTTCGGTGATGCCAAGACCTGGACGCCGGCGGTCGCGGCGCTGCTCAACGGCGCGCTCGGCCACTCCCTCGATTTCGACGACACCCATGCCGATTCCTCGCTGCATCCGAGCGCACCGGTGGTGCCGGCCGCCTTCGCTGTCGGCGAGATGGTCGGCGCCTCCGGGCGCGACGTGCTCACGGCGATCGTTGCTGGCTACGAGGTCTGCTGCCGCCTCGGCAATGCGCTCGATCCGACCTCGCATTACGCGCGCGGCTTCCACCCGACGGCGACGGCCGGCACCTACGGCGCGGCCGCGGCGGCGGGCAAGCTGTTCGGCCTGAGCGAGAAGCAGCTGATTGCCGCGTTTGGCGTCTCCGGCAGCCAGGCCGCGGGCTCGCTGCAATTTCTGGTCAACGGCGCCTGGAACAAGCGCTACCAGGTCGGCGCCGCCGCGATGAACGGGGTGATCGCCGCGACGCTCGCGCGCAACGATTTCGTCGGTGCGACGGAATCGGTCGAGGGCAAGCACGGCCTGCTCGCCGGCTACACCGACGATGCGCATCCCGACAAGGCAGTCGCCGAGCTCGGCAAGACCTACGAAACGATGAAAATTGGCGTGAAGCCCTATCCGAGCTGCCGCTACACCCATGCCGCGATCGACGCGCTGATCGCGATGCGGCGCGAGCACAATCTGACGCCGGAGCAGGTCAAGCGCGTCGAGATCGGTCTGCACCGCAACGGCATCACGCTGACCGGCGACGCCGCGACCAAGCGGCACCCGCGCTCGATCGTCGGCGGCCAGTTCTCGATGTTCTTCACCGGCGCGCTCGCACTCGACCAGGGTTCATTCGGCTGGGACGATTACAGCCGGCTCGGCGACGCCACCATCGACGCGCTCGCCGACAAGTTCGACGTGGTGCAGGACGACCGGCTCGAGATCGGCCGCACTCATCCCTTCGGCGCGCGCGTGAGCATCACCACGGACGACGGCGTGCACGAGCGGCTCTACGCCGATCCGTCCGGAGAGCCGACCTCGTTCCCGGATACACAGGCGATGCAGCAGAAATTTTTGACATTGGCCCGCCCCGTGCTGAACGCGCGCGCGGAAAAGTTCGCGGATGCGATCATGACGCTGGAGCGGTTCGACCGCGTGGCGCAGGCAACGGAATTGGGGAGGTAAGTTCACCGCGGCGCTCCGCTTCCCCCCTGGAGGGTAAGAAGACCTCAATCCCCTCCCGCCAGCCTCCCCTTCTCGCGCGTTGCCGCCACCACATCGCGCACGAGGTCGAACACACCGTCGGCGTGCGGCGGCGCGTTCGGCGAGCGCCCCATGCGCACGATCACCAGCTGCTCCGACGGGATCACGATGGTGTACTGCCCGATCGTGCCCTTGGCGAAGAAGGCATCGCGCGGCCAGCCGTGCTCCATGCGAAGATTTGCGCCGAAGCTGTCGCCCTGGTTGGTCCAGAAGCCGGCGCCGATGCCGACCCACGCATTCGGCGTGGCCGTCGCCGAATAGGTGACCCACCCTTCCGGCAGGATGCGTTTGCCACCGGCGACGCCGTCATTGAGATAGAGCTGGCCGAAGCGCGCCCAGTCGCGGGCGGAGGCGAGCATCTCGGTCGACCCCTCGATCGTGCCGGCGCCGTCGAGCTGGAGCACGACATGGCGCATGCCGAGCGGGGCGAACAATTCGCGGCGCGCAAAGCGCAGCGCGTCTTGCGGTGTGCCGCCGGCCGCATCGCGGATCAGACGCGAGAGAATGAGGGTGTTGCCGTCGTGATAATTCCATGCTGTGCCGGGCGCGGTTGCGAGCGGCATGCTCTCGGCATAGGCGGCCATGTCCTTCTCGGCGAATTTCATCCTGTTGACCGGCTCGAAGGCGGAGCCCAGCGAGGCCTGCAACGAGCTGCCGAGCGCGAGGCCCGCGGTGTGGCGCAGCAGCTGATCGACATTGATGGCATGGCGCGGATCGTCGGGATCCTTCCAGGCGGCGACCGGTGCGGGGCCGTCGAGCTTCAGCTTGCCCTGGCGCACCAGCACGCCGATCAGCGCCGAGACCACCGACTTGGTCATGGAGAAGCCGAGCAGCGGCGTCTCGGGGCCGATGCCGTCGGCGTAGCGTTCGGCGACGACGCGGCCGGCCTTCATCACGATGATGGCGCGGGTGCGGCGGTAAGGCGGCTGAGCGGGCTCGGCGAAGGCGCGGTCGAGCGCGGCGCCGAGCTCGGGGCTCTGCGGCGGCACGATCGCGGGGCCGGCGATCGCGGGAAGCAACGCGGGCCGCTTGTCGTCAGGCAGCGGCTCGACGGAGGCAATGCCGGCGCCGTGCTCAAGCGTGCAGCCGAGGCCCTCGCGATAGATGGCGTGGCTGCGGCCGAGGCCGAACAGCGTCGCCGTGACATCCTTGCGGACGCGGTCGATTCTGTACTCCATCGCCCAGCTGATCAGGCCCGCTCCGGGCATGGCGTCGGTGGTCTCGGCGAAGTTGCGCCCGGGATCGAGGCCGGACACGAACGTCTCGGCGCACAGGATGTCGGCGACGAAGCCGGTCGCGACCTTCGGCACGTCGTGGGCTCGAGCCGCGCCGAGCGCGAGGCCGGCTGCGGCGATGGCGGAGGCGAAAAGGACGATCTTGCGGCGGCGGGTCACGGGCGTTCTCCGGCTGAGGCGTATGCCGGGGAGGAAGCGGGATGCGGGCGGGGGATGCTCGCCGGATTTGGAAAAGGGGTTGGTTGAAATCGGGGCGGGCTGGCCGATTTTGGAATTGTGAAGCCATTCCAAATTCTTAGAGGTACCGTGCCGTCACAGCGGTGGTGCGCTCCCTCTCCCCGTTCTTACGGGGCCGCGACGAGCTTCGCTCGCGCTGAGAGGGTTGGGGTGAGGGGCCTCTCCGCACGCGAGACTGCCGACGGACCTGTACCCCCTCACCCGGATCGCAAGAGCGATCCGACCTCTCCCCGCAAGCGGGGAGAGGTAAAGAAAGATCACGCCGCACTCGTCTTCAACCGCCGGTACTCGGTCGGCGTCACGCCTGTCACCGCCTTGAAGGCGCGGTTGAATGGTCCCAGCGACTGGAAGCCGGCGTCCATGGCAATGGTGATGACGGGGACCTCGGCCTGGGAGGGATCGGCGAGCGCGGCCTTGGCTTCCTCGATGCGGTGGTTGTTCAGGAACACATTGAAATTGCGATAGCCGAGCCGCTGGTTGATCAGGCGGCGCAGCCTGTATTCGGGAATCCTGAGCCGGCCCGCCAGCACACCGATGGTAATGTTCTCCTGGCGATAGATCCGCTCGTCCGCCATCAGGCGCATCAGGGCATCGATGAGTTTCTGGTCGGAGTCCTCGGCCAAAGGCTGGATCGGCGCGATCGCGGGTGCGGGCTCTGGCGCAATCGGAAACAGATCGGCGCCATCGACTCGCAACATTGCGTAGGCGATCGCGGCAACGATGCAGGCGAGCACGCCTGTATTGATGGTGTCGGCGACATCGCTCGCGCTGAAGGCAACGAGGATCTGGAGCAGCGCATTCAACCCGCCATAGAGTGCGGCGGCGCAGACGATGACGACGCGCAGGCGGCGGCGACGCTCGACCAGATCGGCGGACCACGATCCGATCGTCTGCACCACCGCGAGCGCGATGAAGCCGAGCACGATCAGGTTCATTGCCGTCACGGAGAACCGCGCGTTGCCGCCCGGCGCGATCCAGAGACATCCGACGAAGCTGAAGGCGGTCACCGCGGCCCAGATCAAACCATGCCACCAGCGTAGCCGAAACTCGTCGTCGAACAGCGCGCGCGTGAACAGCCAGAACACGACGATGTTGCCGGTCGACAGTGCAATCAGCGGCGCGTGCCAGATTGGAACGAGCGACGACACGCCGATGGAATAGCTCGCGGCATGCGCCGCCGAGCCTAGCGCGAAGGCCGCGCCGAGGCGGGCCGCGAGCACATTGCGGAAATCGGAGAGCAATGACGCCGCCAGCACCAATAGCAGCGCGACGCTGGCAGCGCGGAAGGCAAGTTCGGTTGCGGCAAGGGTCATCGGCTGGGGCGAACGGTCGCGGTTGAAGGCAGCCGAACATCGTTCGTTGCGCCCGGTTTTTCAAGGACGATCCGCATGCAAGGGTTAGCGGAGCTTTGTCGCGACGGCGACGCCAAATCCTGCTAGCGTCGCGTTCAACAAAGCCAAAGGAGTCCCCCCATGAGCTGGCAGCCCTCGAACGATCCCGTGCTCGGCGATCCCATGTCCTGCGATGCGCTCGATCTCGTCATCGTGCCGCGCACGCGCGATCTCGGTGACGGGTTCGCGGTGCGCCGGGCGTTGCCGCACGGCAAGCGGCAGATGGTCGGGCCTTTCATCTTCTTCGACCATTTTGGCCCGGTGCAGTTCGTCTCCGGCAAGGGCATGGACGTGCGGCCGCATCCGCATATCGGGCTTGCCACCGTCACCTATCTGTTCGACGGCGCAATCATGCATCGCGACAGCGAGGGCAACGTCCAGGAGATCGCTCCCGGCGCGATGAACCTGATGACGGCCGGGCGCGGCATCGCGCATTCCGAGCGCACGCCGGACGCGCAGCGCGCCTCGGGCCAGAAGATGCTCGGCCTGCAAAGCTGGATCGCGCTGCCGGCGGGCTCCGAAGAGATCGCGCCGTCGTTCCAGCATTATGCGGCAGGCGATTTGCCGATGATTTCCGAGCGCGACTTCACTGCGCGGGTGATCGCGGGCTCCGCCTTCGGCATCGCCTCGCCGGTGTCGATGGTCTCGCCCTGGTTCTACACCGAGGTCACGGCGCTCGCGGGCGCGAGCGTGCCGCTCGACCCCGATCATGAGGAGCGTGCGATCTATGTCGTCGACGGCGAGGTCGAGATCGCCAACGAGCGCTACGAGGGGCCGCGCCTGCTGATCTTCCGGCCCGGCGACCGCATCACCGTGAAGGCGCTGAAAGCGACGCGAATGATGTTTCTCGGCGGCGATGCGCTGGAAGGCCCGCGCCACATCTGGTGGAATTTCGTCTCCTCCAGCAAGGAGCGGATCGAGCAGGCCAAGCAGGACTGGAAAACCGGGCGCTTCGCCGCAGTTCCGCAGGAACACGAGTTCATTCCGCTGCCGGAATAGGCTAATCCGGTGTCCGGCCGCGCCATCAGACGCGGCCGGATGTCCTGTGCGAAGGCTTTGCCGATGACCACCATGCTCTCCAGCGACCTGCCTCTATCCAAGATCGGACGCGGCAAGGTGCGCGATATCTACGCCGTCGACGACGACCGCCTGCTGCTCGTCACCACCGACCGCATCAGCGCCTTCGATGTGGTGATGAGCGAGACCATCCCGATGAAGGGCGCGGTGCTGACCCAGATCAGCGCGTGGTGGTTCAATGAGCTCGAAGGCGTGGTGCCGCATCACATGATCAGCGCCGACACCGACGAGATCATTGCGGCCGTGCCGGCGTTGCAGCCGCACCGCGCCGAGATCCTCGGCCGCGCCATGCTGTGCAAGCGCACCGCCGTGTTTCCGATCGAATGCGTGATCCGCGGCTATCTTTCGGGCTCCGCCTGGAAGGAATATGCCGCGAGCGGCACACTGGCCGGCGAGAAGCTGAAGCCGGGCCTCATCGAGAGCGAGAAGCTGGAGCCCGCGATCTTCAGCCCGGCGACCAAGGCCGAGAGCGGCCATGACGAGAACATCACCATCGCGAAGATGCGCGCGGTGGTCGGCGACGAGGTGGCCTACACGCTGGAGAGCATGACGCGCGCGATCTACACGCTCGGCGAGGAGCTCGCCCGCGAGCAGGGTATCATCATCGCCGACACCAAGTTCGAGTTCGGCCGCGACAAGGACGGCCGCATCATCCTGATCGACGAGGTGATGACGCCGGATTCGTCGCGGTTCTGGGCGGTCGACGCCTACAGACCGGGCCAGCCGCAGGCGAGCTTCGACAAGCAGCCGCTGCGCGACTATCTCGACGTCGAGCGCCGCGCCGGCCGCTGGAACGGCGACGCCCCGCCGCCGCCGCTGCCGGCCAGCGTGGTGGACGCGACCAGCAAGCGGTACCTGGAAGCGTATCGGCGCGTGACGGGGACAGAGCTGAAGATTTAGGCGCGACTGTTACCGCAGCTCCGTCATTGCGAGCGCAGCGAAGCAATCCAAAGTCTTTCCGCGGAGGGATTCTGGATTGCTTCGCTCCGCTCGCAATGACGTGGGGAGGCCGGTCGGCCCCTCCAGCATTCCTGCCCGGCTCACATTCGCGACGACAACGGCCGGCCTACACCCCCGCCATCATCACGTATTTGATCTCGACATATTCTTCCATGCCGTGACGGGAGCCTTCGCGGCCCAGGCCGCTTTCCTTGACGCCGCCGAAGGGCGCGACTTCGGTGGTGATGAGGCCGGTGTTGACGCCGACCATGCCCGATTCCAGCGCCTCGGCGACACGCCAGACCCGGCCGATATCGCGGGAATAGAAGTACGAGGCGAGGCCGAACGGCGAGGCGTTGCACATCGCGATGACGTCGGCCTCGTCCTTGAAACGGATCACGGGTGCGAGGGGGCCGAAGGTCTCCTCCTGCGACACCAGCGAGTCCGGCTTGACGTCGGCGAGCACCGTCGGCTCGAAGAAGGAGCGCCCGAGCTCGCTGCGCTTGCCGCCGGTGACGACCTTGGCGCCGCGCTTGACGGCATCGGCGATGTGGCGCTCGACCTTGTCGACCGCCTTCATGTTGATCAGCGGGCCCTGCGTCACGCCGCTCTCGGTGCCGTCGCCGATCTTCATTGCCGCGACCTTCTTCGACAGCTTCTGCACGAACTCGTCGTAGATCTTGTCCTGGGCGTAGATGCGGTTGGCGCAGACGCAGGTCTGGCCCATGTTGCGATATTTCGAGACGATCGCGCCTTCGACCGCGGCGTCGATGTCGGCGTCGTCGAATACGATGAAGGGGGCGTTGCCGCCGAGCTCGAGGCCGAGCCGCTTCACGCCGACCGAGGCCTGCTGGTAGAGGATCTTGCCGACGGCGGTCGAGCCGGTGAAGCCGACGAAGCGCACCGCCGGATGCTCGCACAGCACCTTGCCGATCGGCGGCGCATCGCCGGTGATGATGTTGAGCACGCCCTTGGGGATGCCGGCCCGCTCGGCGAGCACGGCCAGCGCCAGCGCCGACAGCGGCGTCTCGTTGGCGGGCTTGAGCACCACGGTGCAGCCGGCCGCCAGCGCCGGCGACACTTTGCGCGTGATCATCGAGTTCGGGAAATTCCACGGCGTGATCGCACCGCAGACGCCGATCGGCTGCTTGATGGCGAGCAGGCGCGCATCGGCGCGCTGGGTCGGGATGGTCTCGCCATAGACGCGCCTCGCTTCCTCGGCGAAGAACTCGATATAGGCCGCGCCGATATCGACCTCGCCGAGCGCCTCGGTGAGCGGCTTGCCCTGCTCTGAGGTGAGGATCAGCGCGAGATCCTCGCGATTGGCCGTGATCAGCTCGAACCATTTGCGCAGAATGTTCGAGCGCTGTTTTGCAGTGTGCTTGGCCCAGCCCGGAAAGGCGCGCTCGGCAGCTTCCACCGCCCGGGTGGTGTCGTCAGCACCAAGCTGCGGCACCTTTGCGAGCTCGACGCCGGTGGCGGGATTGTTGACGGCGAAGACCGGCGTGCCGACCCAGGCGCCGTCGATGTAGCAGGCCTCCTTCAGCAGCGAGGGGTCCTTCAACCGGTCGCGCAGGGTGGCGGTGGCTTGCGGGGCGCGTGCGGCGGCGATCTGGGTCATGGCGTTTCTCCCTGGCGGCGATCGGATCGGCCGCAATATAGGGACAGACGGTGCGCAATGCACCGCCCTGCAAACGCACGTCAGATGGCAGCTAAACTGGCAGCGGCCTTAGGCCGCGCCGCTCATATAGGTCTCGCGGCGGCCGATCATGCGCTCCGCGGCGGCCTTGGCATCCGCTTTCGTGGACGTCGCGCAGGTCCGGTACTCTAAATCGGGGACTGACGAGGTGTCGCGGCGACCGAACCATGACTTCGAGCCGACCGGCAGCAGCGCCAGCGCCTGAGCCAGATTGTCCACCGCCCCGAAGGAATAAAGGGCGCCGGTACCGGCGACGCGGACCTCGTAGATCCCCGGCGAAATCGGCGCCTCCAGGTTCTCGCCACGTCCCGGACGGGGATAGCGCTTCCATTCGCTCCAGGTCGAAATCATCTGAGGTCCCCCTCGCCGCCCGTCCACGGCCGGCACATTTGCATCAAGTCTTAACGGCTCGTCGATCGGGCCGGGTGCTGAACGCGGCAGCTCACGAAATGTTTCAGGGGTTCGAGAGCCACGAAGCATATCGCGAGCAACCCATCCAAGGTGAGGCGAGACACGTCGATCCACCGCAGATTGTAAAAGAGCGTACGCGCTCAGCCTCGTTGTCGTCCTGCGTTGGATCAAGACCGTCAAGTCACGACATCGCGACCGGTGCAGGTACATAGATGGCGCTTGCCGCGCCGGAGATCCGGGAAGACAATCGATCACTTCCAACAATAATCAAACCCGAGGAAACGCCATGCAAAGCCAAGCCCAGATCGATGAGATTCTGCGTCAGAAGAGCGAGACCAAGGAGATTCCGGGCGTCGTCGCCATCGCGGCCAGCGGTCAAGACGTGCTGTATCAGGGCGCGTTCGGCAAGCGCGATCTGTCCAAGCCCGATGCGATGAGTGTCGACAGCGTGTTCTGGATCGCCTCCATGACGAAGGCGGTGACCACAGCGGGCGCCATGCAGCTGGTCGAGCAGGGCAGGCTGTCGCTGGATGCGCCGATCGGCGATGTCTTGCCGGAGCTCGCCAATCCGCAGGTGCTCGAAGGTTTTGACGCCAATGGCGAGGCGAAGCTGCGCCCGGCCAAGGGGCCGATCACGCTACGCCAGCTCATGACCCACACCGCCGGCTTCTGTTACAATATGTGGAACGGCGATCTCGCGGTCTATCTGGACAAGCACGGCATCCCCGCCATCACCACTTGCCAGAATGCGGCATTGAAGACGCCGATCATGTCCGACCCCGGCACGCGCTGGGAATACGGCACCAACATCGATTTCGTCGGCAAGGCGGTGGAGGCCGCCAGCGGCAAGCGGCTCGACGCGTACCTGCGCGACAATCTGTTCGCGCCGCTCGGCATGCGGGACACCGCTTTCAAGATCAGCGACGACATGCGCAAGCGCCTGGTCGGCATGCATGCGCGCGGCGAGGACGGCCAGCTGGCAGCGATCCCGTTCGAGCTGGAGCAGGAGCCGGAATTCCACATGGGCGGCGGCGGCCTGTACTCGACGGCGGGCGACTACATCAAGTTCACCCAGATGATCCTCAACAAGGGGCGCGGCAACGGCAACCAGGTGCTGAAAGCCGAGACGGTCGCGACGATGGGGCAGAACCACATCGGCGATCTCGCTATGGGCAAGATGACGACGGCGGCGCCGATGTACACCAACGACGTCGATCTCTATCCTGAGCAGGTGAAGAAGTGGGGCCTCAGCTTCATGATCAACACCGCCAAGACCGCCGAGGGCCGCAGCGCCGGCAGCCTCGCCTGGGCAGGCCTTGCCAACACCTATTACTGGATCGATCCGGCGCGCGACGTCACCGGCGTCATCCTGATGCAGCTGCTGCCGTTCGCGGATGCGAAATGCCTGGAGGCGTTCGCGGGCTTTGAGCGCGGCGTTTATGCCGGGCTCGATGCTGCCGGAAGCGGGCAGAAGGCGGCGTGACTCGCAACCTCTCACCTGACGTCATGGCCGGGCTTGTCCCGGCCATCCACGACTTGCCACGCGGCACAAAGAACGTGGATGCCCGGGACAAGCCCGGGCATGACGACGGGTAGAGTGTGCCGATCATCACTCACGAAAGGATCTCGACTTGGCGGACAAAGCGGACAGCTACGTTTGCGGCATCTCGGACGCGCCGCTGCTCGGCCACACGATCGGCCGGAGTCTCGACCAGGCCGCGCAGCGCTGGTGCAATCGCGAAGCGCTGGTCTCGCCCAGCCACGAGGTGCGATGGACCTGGTCGGAATTCGCCGAACGGGTCGATGCGCTCGCCGCCGGCTTTCTCGCGCTCGGACTCGAGCGGGGCCAGCGGATCGGCATCTGGTCGCTGAACCGACCGGAATGGACGCTGACCCAGTTCGCCGCCGCCAAGGCCGGCCTGATCCTGGTGACGATCAATCCTGCCTATCGCCTGAGCGAGCTGGAATTTGCCCTTCGCAAGGTCGGCTGCGCGGCGATCGTCACCGCGACGGCGTTCAAGACCAGCAACTACATGGAGATGCTCAACACGCTATTGCCGGAGCTGGCGGGCGCAAGGCCCGGACAATTGCAGGCCGCGCGCTTGCCGGCCTTGCGGATGGTGATCCAGATCGGCGGCCCGGCGCTGTCAGGCACGATCCCTTTCGAGGGGATCGCGCGCATGGGCAGAGCTGAGCATCGCGAACAACTCGCCGCGCTCGGCGCCGCGCTGCAATTCGACGATCCCGTCAACATCCAGTTCACCAGCGGCACCACGGGATCGCCCAAGGGCGTGACGCTGACCCATCACAACATCCTCAACAACGGCTATTTCACGGGACGTGCGATGCGCCTGACCGAGCAGGACCGCATCTGCATTCCGGTGCCGCTCTATCATTGCTTCGGCATGGTCATGGGGAACCTCGCCGCGGTCACGCTCGGTGCCACCATGGTCTACCCGGGCGAGGGCTTCGATCCGCTGGCGACGCTGCGCGCAATCGAGCAGGAGAAATGCACCGCGCTCTACGGCGTGCCGACCATGTTCATCGCGGAGCTCGACCACCCCGAGTTTAGGACGTTCGACCTGAAATCGCTGCGCACCGGCATCATGGCGGGCGCGCCCTGCCCGATCGAGGTGATGAAGCGCGTCAACACCGAAATGAACATGCGCGAGGTCACCATCGCCTATGGCATGACCGAGACCAGCCCGGTCAGCTTCCAGAGCGCAACCGACGATCCGCTCGAGCGGCGCGTCTCCACGGTCGGCCGCATCCACCCGCATGTCGAGGTCAAGGTCGTCGACCTCGAAGGCAAGATCGTCAAGCGGGGCGAACGCGGCGAGCTCTGCACCCGCGGCTACAGTGTCATGCTGGGCTATTGGGAGGAGAAGGAAAAGACCGCCGACGTGCTCGACGCCAACGGCTGGATGCACACCGGCGACCTCGCCACCATCGACGACGAGGGCTATTGCAACATCGTCGGCCGCATCAAGGACATGGTGATCCGCGGCGGCGAAAATCTCTATCCGCGCGAGATCGAGGAGTTTCTTTATCGCCATCCCAAGATCCAGGACGTGCAAATCTTTGGCGTCGCCGATACCCGCTACGGCGAGGAGCTCTGCGCCTGGATTCGTGTCAGAGCGGGCGAGCAACTGACGGCTGAGGAAGTACGTGCCTTCTGCGAGGGCCAGATCGCCCACAACAAGATCCCGCGCTACGTCGAGTTCGTCGACGAATTTCCGATGACCGTGACCGGAAAGATCCAGAAATTCCTGATGCGCGAGGCAGTCGAGCAGCGGCTCGGATTGAAGGCGGCGAAGACGGCGTGAAAGTGTTGAACGCTCTCCATATACAACGACCGTCATTCCCCCCGCAGGCGAATCCAGTACGCCGCGGCTTCTCGATCCATCACAGCCGCTCGGAGTACTGGATCGCCCGGTCTTCGCCGGGCGATGACAGTTTTGATTGAGGCCCGCGCCTGCCTACATCGTCATTGCGAGCGCAGCGAAGCAATCCAGCTGTCTCCCCGCAGAGATTCTGGACTGCTTCGCTGCGCTCGCAATGACGGGGATGACGAGCGTTACGCCGCCGGATGCTGCGCGGCACCCTTAGTTCCAGCTATTTGGACAGGTGCGCCATTCATTCTGCTTGTGGCGTCTCCCACGCGCGTTCAATGTCGATCACCTGTGGCAGGCCCGGCACAGCCATCGGCGGCAGTACAATGTTACGGTCGTGTCCTGACTTGATCGATTGTTGATCTAGGGGGAATGCCATGAAATTGGCTTGGAGGACCATCCTGGTTGCAGGAATTGGATTTGCAACCGTCGGCTCGGCAAGCGCTGCAGATCTCGCGGCCCGGCCCTTCAAGGCACCAGCGACCGCCGTAGCCGTCTATAACTGGACCGGTTTTTACGTGGGCGTGAATGCGGGTTACGCTTGGGGGCAGTCGGATCTCGGCACCGTGCTCGATCCCACCAGCAGCTGGGCCGTGGAAGGCGTAGCGTTCAGGAACGAGTTTGTGGCGCTGAGCAATCGCCGCCTCGATCCGGCCGGCGCTATCGGCGGTCTTCAGATCGGCGCGAACTGGCAGACCGGTGCTTGGGTTCTGGGTGTAGAAGCCGACGCCAACGCAACAGATATCGGTGCGCGCACCGTTTTCACCGGAGCGAATCCGCCGGTGATCCGCACATTCGACGAAAGCATCCGCAACGATTGGCTCGTGACCGTTCGCGGCCGCGCCGGCTATGCGGTCGACAAGACCCTGCTGTACGTCACCGGCGGTCTGGCCGTCGGCAGCGTCAAGGGAAGCTGGGATCTCACCTCGTCCAATGGTTATACCAAGACGGGTTCGGTGTCCGAGACGAAGGTCGGCTGGACGGTCGGCGCCGGCGTTGAGCACGCCTTCGTGCCGAATTGGACGGTTAAGCTCGAATATCTCTACACCGACCTCGGCGGCGTGGATTACACATCGACCTACGTGCCCGGCAGCACTTTTGCTCCGCCCGGCTCCAACTACGTCGAACGCATCTCGCAGGACCTCACCTTCCATACCGTGCGGGCCGGCCTGAACTACAAGTTCGGCGGGCCGATGATGGCCAAGTACTGAGAAGCGAAGAAGCCCAAGATCCCGGCTCCGGCCATTCGGCTCGGAGCCGTTTTTTTTGATCAGGAGCCAGAGAGAGCGCCTCGTTCTACGCGGCACGCCGGCAAAGTGCGGTCGCTATGCCGACCGCATCGTGGAGGCAGAGATAATTTCTTACGCCGTCAGCCCGCGCTGCTCGGCCAGCTCCTTCAACGATACCTGAGGCCGCGCGCCGATGTGCTGGATGACTTCGGCGGCGGCGAGCGCGCCGAGCTCGCCGCACTGCTTGTAGCCGAAGTTGCGCGCGAGGCCGTAGAGGAAGCCGGCGGCGAACAGGTCGCCGGCGCCGGTGGTGTCGACCACCTTCTCGACCGGGAAGGCCGGCGCTGCGACGGCATCCTCGGACGAGACCACCATGCAGCCCTTCTCGCTGCGGGTGACGACACCGAGATTGACGTCGTTGCGCAGCTGCTTCAGCGCGGTGTCGAAGTCCGAGGTCATGTAGAGCGAGTGCAGCTCAGACTCGTTGGCGAACACGATGTCGACGGTGCCGCCTCGCATCAGCGAGAGAAACTCGTCGCGATAACGATCAACGCAGAAGGAATCCGACAGCGTCAGCGCCACCTTGCGCTTGGCGTCATGGGCGATCTTGGCCGCCTTGACGAAGGCCTCCTTTGCGTTCTTGGGGTCCCAGAGATAGCCTTCGAGGTAGACGATGCCTGCGCCGGCAATCTCGGCCGGATCGATGTCGGCGGGCGACAGGTCCTGCGCCGCGCCGAGATAGGTGTTCATGGTGCGCTCGCCGTCGCCGGTGACCAGGATGTAGGAGCAGCCGGTGGCGGGGCCGTCCTTGGCGGCCGGCGTGTTGAAGGCGACGCCGGCGGCGCGAATGTCGTGCACGTAGAGCTTGCCGATCTGGTCGTCCTTGACCTTGCCGACATAGGCGGCGCGCGCCCCCAGGCTGCCGATACCGACGATGGTGTTGGCGGCCGAACCGCCCGAGACCTCGGTCGCCGGACCCATGTCCTTGTAGATGGCGGCCGCGCGCGCCTCGTCGATCAGCGACATGCTGCCCTTCGCCATGCCATGCTTGGCCAGAAAGGCCTCGTCGGTCCGAACCAGCACGTCGAACAGCGCGTTGCCGATGCCGAGAACGTCATATTTCACGTCAGCCATTCACCTTGATCCTGTTTGCCGGATTGCGATCTAACCGGAAATCCGCTTCCTGTCGGCCTGAAATCCAAGCTCGCGGCCTATCACGACCGGGCCTTGGCGGGCAAGCAACGGTATTTTCGAGAGCATGATCCGCTCCTTCCTGACCGTCTCGACGGGAACGCTGGCCTCGCGCCTGCTGGGTTTCGCCCGCGATTCCCTGATTGCGGCGCTGCTCGGCACCGGCGCCGTGGCGGATGCGTTTCTGGCGGCGTTCCAGCTCGTCAACGTGGTGCGGCGGCTGCTCAGCGAGGGCGCGCTGAACGCGGCGCTGATCCCAGCCTGGCTGCGGGTGCGGGACCGCGACGGGGTGGCGGAAGCCGCGGCGTTTGCCGGGCGCGTGATCGGCACGGTCAGCACGGCCCTGATCGGGATCTCACTCCTGCTCGCATTGTTGATGCCGCTGATCATGACGGTGATCGCGCCGGGATTCCTCGGCAGTGGCACGCTCGATCTCGCGGTTCAGAACGCGCGGCTGATGCTGCCTTACCTCGCCTTCGCCGGTCCCGTCACCGTGCTGATGGGGCTGCTCAATGCGCAGGGACGCTTCGCGCTGACGGCGTTCTCGCCACTGCTGTTCAACATTGCGCTGATCGCCGCGATCGCGATGCTGCTGGTCTGGCATGCAGACGCCGGCTTCGCCGCGTGGATCCTGGCAGCGACCGTCGGCCTGGCCGGCTTGCTGCAACTCTTGATGCTGCTGTCGCAGCGAAGCGCGCGCCTTGCGACACCGCTGCGCGCGAGTTTCGACAAGGAGATGCGCGGCTTCTTCGCCAAGGCGATCCCCGGCATGATCGCAAGCTCGGGGCCGCAATGGCTGATGGTGGCGGGTGCGATCATCGCGTCCGCAACGCCGTCCGCGGTGTCCTGGCTCTATTTCGCCAACCGCTTGATCGAGCTGCCGCTCGGCATCGTCGGCGTCGCCATGGGCACAGTGCTGGTGCCGGAGCTGACGCGCGCCGTCGCGAGCTCCGATCGCGACGCGGTGGCGCATGCCGAATCCCGCGCGCTGGAGCTTTCCGCCGGGCTGGCGCTGCCGGCCACGGTCGGCCTGATCGTGCTCGCCGAGCCGATCGTGGGGCTGCTGTTCGAGCATGGCGCGTTCGGTGCGGCGGATAGCGCGGCCACCGCGCGTGCCCTGATGTGGCTGGCGCTGGGCCTGCCGGCGCATGTGGTGATCAAGGCGCTGTCGCCGGCGTTCTATGCCCGCAGCGACACGATGACGCCGCTGCTCGCGACCGCCAAGGGCTTCGTGGTGACGGTCGTGCTCGCGGTTCTGCTCGGTCATGTCTTTGGCGCAAGCGGAATCGCGGCAAGCATCGCGGCTGGCGCCTGGAGCAGCGCGCTCGCGCTGCTCCGCAAGGGCGCGGGCGAGTTCGGCTTCTCGATCGACGCGGCGGCCCGCACGCGATTGCCGCGGATCGTGCTGGCCGCGATCGCCATGGGCGCCCTGCTCTGGCTGACCGCGGGTCTGGTGCCGGCCGGCGCCCATGGGCTTATCCACTTCATTGTGCTGGGTGTGCAGATCGCAGCCGGGATCGCCGTCTACGGCCTGTTGCTGCAGATCCTCGGTGCCGCCTCCTGGCGCGAGGCGGTTAACGCATTGAAACGGCCCAGCTAGACCACGGCCTCCGCGAAAGACCCTTGACGGGGCAGCGCCGCTGTTGGAAACGACGGCCGAATACCTATGGGAAGGCTGACCATGCCATTCGTTGAACGGGTCTTTTCGGGCGTCCAGCCCACGGGCAATCTGCACCTCGGCAATTACCTCGGCGCCATCGTCAACTTCGTGAAGATGCAGGAAACCCACAATTGCATCTATTGCGTCGTCGACATGCACGCGATCACGCAAGGGGTGGACGTCTGGGGCGGGCCGGTCGAGCTCGCGCGCAACACCCGCGAGGTGACCGCCGCGTTCATCGCGGCCGGCATCGATCCGAAGAAGCACATCGTGTTCAACCAGAGCCAGGTCTCGGGCCATGCCGAGCTCGCCTGGATTTTCAACTGCGTCGCGCGCATGGGCTGGCTGGGACGCATGACCCAGTTCAAGGAGAAGGCCGGCAAGGACCGCGAGAACGCCTCGGTGGGCCTGTTCGACTATCCCGTGCTGATGGCGGCCGACATTCTGCTCTACCGCGCCACCCACGTTCCCGTGGGTGAGGACCAGAAGCAGCATCTCGAACTCTCGCGCGACGTCGCGCAGAAGTTCAACAACGACTTCGGCGACTCGATCCGCGCGCAGGGCGTCAATGACGGGCTGTTCTTCCCGCTGCCGGAACCCTTGATTACGGGTCCGGCGACGCGCGTGATGAGCCTGCGCGACGGCACCAAGAAGATGTCGAAGTCGGACGCCTCCGACAATTCGCGCATCAACCTCACCGACGATGCCGACACCATCGCGCAGAAGATCCGCAAGGCGAAGACCGATCCGGAGCCGCTGCCGACGGAAGAGAAGGGCCTGGAAGCGCGGCCCGAGGCCGACAATCTCGTCGGCATCTTCGCCGCGCTGTCCGGCCGCTCCAAGGCGGACGTGCTGCGCGAGTTCGGCGGCGGCCAGTTCTCCAGCTTCAAGAACGCGCTGGCAGAGCTGTGCGTGACCAAGCTCGCGCCGATCGCCGGCGAGATGAAGCGCCTCGTCGCCGACCCTGGCCACATCGAGGCGATCCTGAACGACGGATCCGACCGGGCGCGCGCGATCGCCGACGAGACCATGAAGCTCTCCAAGGACATCGTCGGCTTCATTCGCCGGCGCTAGGGCGCGCTTCGCGATACCGGCTGGCGCCACGGCGCCGGCCGCTTCGCCCCTCCCAAACATCGCGGGAGTGTGGCAGCATGCTCCCCCCTGCACAATCCGGGACATGCATGACCAGCAAGCGACTTTGCTACGAGCCGGGTCACAAGCCCAAATGCCTCGTCATCGTCGACGACAGCGCCGAATGGGATCGCGCCGTCTATTACGCCAGCCGCTGGGCGATTCGCGCTGGCGGCGGCGTGGTGATGCTGCGCATCATCGAGCCTGAGCAGCAGAGCCAGGAATGGCTGGGGGTCGCCGACATCATGCGCGCCGAGGCACAGGAAGCCGCCGAAGCCGCGCTCGACCGCGCCGCCGGGCGCGCCAACGGCATCGCCGCCATCACGCCGGAGCGCGTCATTCGCGAAGGCAGCGCGATGGAACAGCTGCTCGCAGTGATCGACGAGGATCCTGATATCGCCATGCTGGTGCTCGCCGCAAATCCCGGCGCGGAGGGCCCGGGGCCATTGGTCTCGCTGCTCGCGCATGCGCTCGGCACGTTCCCGGTGCCGGTGACGATCATCTCGGGTGCCCTGAGCGATGAGAGCGTGGATTCGCTGTCCTAGCGACGATGCATCTTACCCTCCCCTGGAGGGGAGGGTCGGCTCATGTTGAGCGAAGCGAGGCATGAGACGGGGTGGGGTGACGGTCTCTCCACATCCGACACTGCCCGAGTGGAGAGATCACCCCACCCCGCTCGCGCTGCGCGCGATCGACCACGGGCGAGCTACGCTCGTCCCGGACCCCTCCAGGGGAGGGTAAGGCCAACCCACTGATTTTTATGAGCTAATATCCCGCCTCCCCTTGACCGTGCGTTAGCCGTCGCCATCTGCTAGGGGATAGAGCACGCGCCGGCCTTGAACCGGCGACGTCTGGAGAAAACCATGTTCATTCAAACCGAAGCCACCCCCAATCCCGCCACGCTGAAGTTCATTCCCGGCCGCGTCGTGGTCGACGGCAGCCCGATGGAATTTTCGAGCCGCGAATCGGCGGCGCGCTCCCCGCTCGCTGAGAAGCTGTTCGAGGTGCCCGGCGTCACCGGCGTGTTCTACGGATCGGACTTCATCACCGTGACGAAGGCGAGCGGTGAGTGGCAGCAGCTCAAGCCCGCGATTCTCGGCGCCATCATGGAGCACTACATGTCCGGCGCGCCGCTGCTCGCCGGCGGCGAAGCGCACAGCGATGCCGATCTTGACGACGAGGACGAGTTCTTCGATGAAGCCGACGCCGAGACCGTCGACATGATCAAGGACCTGATCGAGACCCGGGTGCGGCCGGCCGTTGCCAATGACGGCGGCGACATCACCTTCCGCGGCTTCAAGGACGGTATTGTCTATCTCAACATGAAGGGCGCCTGCTCCGGCTGCCCGTCATCGACGGCGACGCTCCAGCACGGCATCCAGAACCTGCTCAAGCACTTCGTGCCTGATGTGGTCGAAGTCCGGCCGATGTAAGCCGGTTACGCCGCCTTCTTCTTCGCGCTGATCAGCTTGCGGTTGATCAGCACTTCCGCGATCTGGATCGCGTTGAGGGCGGCGCCCTTGCGTAAGTTATCGGATACGCACCACAGCGCGAGACCGTTCTCCACGGTCGCGTCCTCGCGGATGCGGCTGATGTAAGTCGCGTCCTCGCCGGCCGCTTCGTAAGGAGTGGCGTAGCCGCCGGGCTCCTGCTTGTCGATGACGAGACAGCCGGGCGCCACGCGCAGGATGTTGCGCGCTTCATCGGCGGTGATCGGATTCTCGAACTCGATGTTGACGGCCTCGGAATGGCCGACGAACACAGGCACGCGCACGCAGGTGGCGGACAGCTTGATCTTGGGATCCAGGATCTTCTTGGTCTCCGCCATCATCTTCCACTCTTCCTTGGTGTAGCCGTCCTCCATGAAGACGTCGATGTGGGGGATGACGTTGAAGGCGATGCGCTTGGGGAATTTCTTCGCGACCAGCTCGTCGTTGGTGTAGACGGCCTTGGTCTGCGAGAACAATTCGTCCATCGCGTCCTTGCCGGCGCCCGACACCGACTGATAGGTCGAGACCACGACGCGCTTGATCGTCGCCTTCTCGTGCAGCGGCTTGAGCGCCACCACGAGCTGGGCGGTCGAGCAGTTCGGGTTGGCGATGATGTTCTTCTTCTTGAAGCCTTCGGTCGCGGCCGCATTCACCTCGGGCACGATCAGCGGCACGTCCGGATCCATGCGCCAAGCGGAGGAATTGTCGATCACCACAGCGCCGGCGGCGCCGATCTTCGGCGACCATTCCTTCGACACCGACCCACCCGCCGACATCAGGCAGATGTCGACGTCGGAGAAGTCGTAATGCTCGAGCGCTTTGACCTTCAGGGTGCGGTCGCCATAGGAGACCTCGACACCGACGCTGCGGCGCGACGCCAGGGCCACGACCTCGTCCGCGGGGAATTTGCGCTCATCCAGGATGTTGAGCATTTCCCGACCGACATTGCCGGTCGCGCCGACGACTGCGACTTTGTAACCCATCGTTCACTCTCCGATGAAAAAGCCCGTTCCCGAAGCTGACGCTTAAACAGGAAGAGCAGCGCTTCTATGCGAGAACCGGCCTCAAGACAACGTTAAGACCATGCCTTAGGGACGTGGATGCAGTCGCCTGAGGCCAGCACGGCCGTTAGCCCTACCCAGATCCAGCTGACGCTCTTGGCCTTGGCCGACGAGGTCGTCGGCACGCTGGCGCATCTGGTCGCCTATGTGGGGGCGCTCGCCCTGTTTGCCATCCTCGCCCTCGCAGGCCTGGGACAGCTGCCTGACCTGCGTGGCGATGGTCCGGCGGACAGACCGGGCTGGAGCATCGCCGACCGCTCGCATCCGGCCTTCGCCGTCAGCCGGATCGATTCATCAGAAAAAACAGCCTCTTACGTCATCTTTAGGCATCCCGAGGGCGGCCGCAGGGACGTGCTGCGCTGGACCGATATGGCGGACAAGCCGGTGGCCGAACTCGAAATCTACCGCCAAGGCGCCGAATTCGACGTGACACGGCCGGCGGCCGCGGGCTTGGCCGCCCGGATGGGTTTGGGTGCAGATGCCCCGCTCGAGCAGGCCGGCCTGATCGACAGCAAATTCGGCCCCGTCGCCCTGTTCCGGCCGGTCGGCGCGACAGAGGGGACGCGGGCCTGCCTCGGCTATCTCAAGCGCTACGAGGAGCCCGCCTTGCAGATCTCCGGCTTCTCCTGCCAGGGCGACAGCTTGCCCGCCCGCCGCGCGGCGATCGCCTGCACGCTGAACCGGCTGACGCTGCTGGCCTCGGGCAACGAGCCGAGGCTGGCGGAATTGTTCGCCCATGCCGAGCTCAGGCGCCGCGGCTGTGACCCTCAGGGCTCGCCGGACTGGCTGCTGGGCGCAGCGAACGCGCAATTGCGCGGAGCGCTTTGACTTGCATCAAGGATTCTGCATCAAGCTCAAGTAGCTGGTTTGCATGCAACTTTTGCCGGCGCGCACGATTATTCCGAGCTGGTGTGACCCAATTGACCTAGTTGCGTCCGCCCCGGCCGGGCTAGTATGGGGTGAAATCGACTGGCGGCCTGCCGCCTGAAGGGGACGTGATGAGCTTGAAATTTGCTGGTGTAAACAAATTGGCCGCGAACAAACTGGCGACATTGCTTGCGGCGGGCGCCGCAATGGCCGTTGCGTTCGCGACCCCGGCTTCCGCCGACACCAGGACCAAGCAGCGCTATGACGACCGCGGCCGGCCCTATTACGGCCCGAGCGGCCCCAACACGGTCTATCAACAGGGCCGCACCCGCCTCTATGTGAGCAAGCGCTCCTGGCTCGATGGCGGCACCGAGGTCAATCCGGGCGACCGCAAGTTCACCGACTACGCCTTCCCCCCGGCCGTGGGCTATCCGTCCTTCGCCCGCGAGAACCTCAACCGGCCGATCGACCGCCAGCCGCTCTCCCCGCCGCAGGATGTCGGCGGCTATCCGCAGAACTTCCCGCTGTACTGAGGCGGGCGTCACGACCGAATCAAAATGGCCGGTGCTCACGCCCGGCCATTTTTGTTTTTCGCGAGATGCGTCCGTCTTACGCATTGGCTGCCGGATCGTAGCGCCGGCAAAATTCTTCGATGGCCTCGGAGCGGAAATCACTGAGGCGTTCGAAGATCAGCGTATCCGGCCAATCCCACCAGGCGATGCGGCGCAGGCTTGCGGAAACGGTATCGTCAAAGCGCTTGCGGATGGGACGGGCGGGAACGCCACCGACGATGGTGTACGGCTCGACATCGCGGCTAACGACGGCGCCTGCGGCGATCACTGCGCCATCGCCGACGCTCACGCCCGGCAGCAGGATGGCGGCATGGCCGATCCAGACGTCGTTGCCGACGATCACCCGGTCGCCGCGCCTACCTGCGAAGAAGTCGCGGTCGCGCGTCGCGCCCGCCTCGTAATATTCGGGGACGTAGGTGAAGCGGTGCTGCGAGGGACGGCCCATCGGGTGGTTTGGCGCACCGATCCGCACCGAGTTGGCGATCGCCGTGAACTTGCCGATCACGGCGTCGGCGACGTCGCAATTCTCGCCGAGATAGGAGTAGTCGCCGAGCGAAGCATATTCGATGCGCGTGCCCGCAAGCACCTCGCAACGCCGCCCGACCTGCGCCTCGCGCAGGCGCACCGTCTCATGGATGACGGTTTCCGCGATCTTGGGGCGGGGTGTATCCATGAGGCGGTTTCCAATGAGGCCGTAGCCCGGATGGAGCGAAGCGCAATCCGGGAAGGTCTGTCCACGGGGTGAGAACCCGGATTTCGCTTCGCTCCATCCAGGCTACGATTCTTCCCGCCTTACGCGTGCAGCTTCTGCAATTCCTTCAGGATCGCTTCGCCCATCTGCGTGGTGGAAGCGACCGTGGTGCCTTCCGACTTGATGTCGGCGGTGCGCAGGCCGCTGGCCAGCACGGCAGCGATGGCCTGGTCGACCTTGTCGGCGAGATCGCCCATGTCGAAAGAATAGCGCAACGCCATGCCGAAGGACGAGATCATCGCGATGGGATTGGCGAGGCCCTTGCCGGCGATATCGGGGGCCGAGCCGTGCACGGGCTCGTACAGCGCCTTGCGCTTCTTGGTCTTGACGTCGACCTCGCCGAGCGAGGCCGAGGGCAGCATGCCGAGCGAGCCCGTGAGCATCGCCGCGATGTCGGAGAGCATGTCGCCGAACAGATTGTCCGTCACGATGACGTCGAACTGCTTCGGCCATTTCACCAGCATCATGCCGCCGGAATCGGCGAGCTGATGCTCGAGCGTGACATCGGGGTATTCGCGCTTGTGGACCTGAGTCATGACCTCGTTCCAGAGCACGCCCGACTTCATGACGTTGCGCTTCTCCATCGACGTCACCTTGTTCTTGCGCTTCCGGGCAAGCTCGAAGGCGACGCGGCCGATGCGCTCGATCTCATAGGTATCGTAGACCTGGGTATCGATGGCGCGCTTCTGGCCGTTGCCGAGATCGGTGATGGTCTTCGGCTCGCCGAAATAGACGCCGCCGGTGAGCTCACGCACGATGACGATGTCGAGGCCCTCGACCGCCTCGCGCTTCAGGCTGGAAGCATCCGCCAGCGCCGGATAGCACACGGCGGGACGGAGGTTGGCGAACAGCGCGAGATCCTTGCGCAGGCGCAAGAGGCCGGCTTCCGGGCGCACCTCGTAAGGCACGGCATCCCACTTCGGACCGCCGACCGCGCCGAAGATCACGGCGTCGGCGTCCTTGGCCTTGGCCATGTCGCCTTCGGAGATCGACACCTTGTGCGCGTCATAGGCGGAGCCGCCGACGAGGCCGGTGTCGGTCTCGAACTTGGCGATCCCGGCCGAATTGAGCCAGTCGATCAGCCGCTTCACCTCGCCCATCACCTCGGGGCCGATACCGTCGCCGGGAAGCAGCAGCAGTTTGTGGGTCGCCATGTCGTGTCCTTTTCGATCCTCTCTCGTCATTCCGGGACGCGCCTCTTAGCGCGGGCCCGGAATCCATAGCCACCAGCCGGGGTTATGGATTCCGGGCTCGCGCTTCGCGCGCCCCGGAATGACGGCGCCGGAGTGCTAGAGCGGCGTTGCGCGCTTGGCAAGACACCATTGCCGCGCTGCGGCTGTGCAAGGCCGGCGGGGCCTGCCACACTGGACGGGCCGGAGTACCCCTTGCACGCACCTGATCGCCCCCTGCCCGACGCACACCCCGCGCGGCTGATCCTGACCCTGTCGCTGGCAGCCACCGTCGGGCTCGGCATCGGCCGCTTTGCCTATGCGCTGGTGCTGCCGGACATGCGGGAGGACCTCGGCTGGTCCTACTCGGCGGCCGGTTTCATGAACACGATCAACGCCGTCGGCTATCTCGTCGGCGCGCTGGTGGCGTCCCGCCTGATCCGGCGCGTCGGCTGGGCCGCCGCGATCCGCGGCGGAACCATTGCCTGCGTCGCAGCGCTCGCCACGTGCGCGCTCACGGGGGATTTCGTCGCGCTGAGCCTGGCGCGCCTGGTGCTGGGCCTGGGCGCGGCGGCCGGCTTCGTCGCCGGCGGCGCACTCGCTGCCACCATCGCCCAGTCGCGGCCCGAACGGGCCAACTTCCTGCTCAGCCTGTTCTATGCCGGACCCGGCATCGGCATTCTGTCCTCGGGGCTGATCGCCCCGTTCACGCTGCAATATTTCGGGCCGGGCTCGTGGTGGATCGTGTGGTGGGCGCTGACGCTGCTGTCGGTCGCGATGACGATCCCGCTGTTCCTGATCCGGATCGAGAGCGGCGCGCGCTTCTCTGAAGGCGGTCATGCCTCGTTCGCGATCCTGCCGGTGCTGATTTATCTGGCCGGCTATTTCCTGTTCGGCGCCGGCTACATCGCCTACATGACCTTCATGATCGCCTATGTGCGCGACGGCGGCGGCGGGGCCGCGGCGCAGGCGGCGTTCTGGGGGTTGATCGGTCTATCTGCGTTCGTGACGCCCTGGGCCTGGCGCGGCGTGCTGGCGCTCGACCGCGGCGGGCTCGCCACCGCCATCATCCTCGGCACCAACGCAGCTGGCGCAGCGCTGCCGATGCTCGGGCATTCGCCGGCCTGGCTCGCGGTCTCCGCGATCGTGTTCGGCGTCGCCTTTTTCGCCGTGGTCGGCTCGACCACCGCCTTCGTCCGCTTCAACTATCCGCCAGAGGTGTGGCCGACCGCGATCGCGGCGATGACGATCTCGTTCGGCGTCGGCCAGACGCTCGGGCCGATCGTGGTCGGCGCGATCACCGATGCGCTGGGGAGCCTGAGTTACGCGCTGAATGTGTCGGCGGCGCTATTGGCGCTGGGCGCGGTGGCGGCGTTGTGCCAGCGGAAGGTGGGGCCTGCCAAGCAATCGGTGCCGTAGGGTGGATTAGCGAAGCGTAATCCACCAACTTCGCTCGGCAACTGCGGAAGTATGGTGGATTACGCCCACCGACTGCGCTTCGCGCAGCCGCTCGGCTAATCCACCCTACGACAGCGGAGCTAGCTCCCGCTGAACGAATTATACCCCTGGTCTTCCCAATAGCCGCCCTTGTAATCGTTGGTGACTTCCATCGAGACCACGTATTTCGGGTTCTTGAAGCCGAGCTTGGTCGGCACGCGGATCTTCATCGGGAAGCCGTAAGCGCGCGGCAGGATCTCGTTGGCGTATTTGAACGTCATCTGCGTCTGCGGATGCAGCGCACTGCGCATGTCGAGCGGCGAGTTGTAGCCGTCCTTGTCGGCGCACTGGAACCAGACATAATTCGCGCGCGTATCGGCGCCGATCAGCTTCAGGAAATCGCGCAACGGCGTGCCGGTCCAGCTGCCGATCGCGCTCCAGCCCTCGACGCAGATGTGACGCGTGATCTGCGTGACCTGCGGCAATCGATGGAGCTCGTCCAGCGTCCAGGACTTCTTGTTGTCGACGAGGCCGCGCACCTCGAGCTTCCAATCCGCGGCCGAGATGTCAGGCGCGTCGTCGAGATCGTAATAGGCGTTGAACGGGAACGGCTTGGTGATCGCGCTTTCGGGGAAGGTCGGCGCCAGCGCGTCGGGATTGAAAATGAAGGCCTGCACCGCGTCGTTGAACTTCGAGACCTTCGCCAGCATGGTCTCGGCCGAAGACGAATCGATCACATCGCAACCCGTGAGCAGCGTCAGCGCCCCTAAGCTGGCGCCGCCCGCGATGAAGCGGCGCCGGGCGAGATCAGGCATGGTCTTGATGGAATCCTTGATCAGCAGCCGCTTGTCGACGCCGGGGATCAGGAACGGACGTTTGGCCATGTTCTCCTCACATATCCATTTTGAGCATGATCTTGTCGGAAAACCGCTTCACACTTTTCCGGATCATGCTCTAGCGACCGATGATCATCGCGCGCAGACTCTTCGGCACGAGCAGCGCAAGCAAGACGTGGACGACCAGAAACGCGCAGATCGCGGCCATGCAGAAGAAGTGGACATAGCGCGCGGCCGGATAATCGCCGAACAGCATCACGAGATAATAGAGCTGCACGGGCTTCCAAATCGCAAGGCCCGACAGCACGATCAGCACGCCGACCACGA
Source organism: Bradyrhizobium sp. IC3195 (assembly GCF_020193585.1). Lineage (NCBI taxonomy): Bacteria > Pseudomonadati > Pseudomonadota > Alphaproteobacteria > Hyphomicrobiales > Nitrobacteraceae > Bradyrhizobium > Bradyrhizobium sp. IC3195. The sequence goes on from NZ_JADYVG010000033.1 coordinate 34,264, forward strand.
TGATGCCGGCATAGAGCAGCCGCTGCACGTAATTGTAGACGGTGAGATCGTCATGGCCGAGCTTAAAGGTCAGCGCCGCCCTGACGTCGTGGAGCACGCCCGATGCCGTGATCGGCAGCAGCTTCTTGCGGAAGCGGCCGGTGGCGATGCCGGTGACGAGATAGGCGAAGCCGTTGATCATCAGCAGCCACATCGCCGCAAAATGCCAGAGCAGGCCGCCGCCGAGCCAGCCGCCCAGCGTGTACTCGCGCGGAAAGCGGAAGTCGAACAGCGGCGAGGCGTTGTAGATCTGCCAGCCCGACAGGATCATCAGGATCATGGCGAGCGCGTTGATCCAATGCATGACCCGCACCCAGGCCGGCTGGATCACTTTGGACTTGGTGGCCGTGACCTGCTCGTCGGTGACTGTGAGGCTCGCCATGGCGGGTTCCATCCTGAGGGCGTGTGACAGCGATTATACGCCGGTGTTTCGGCTTTCGTTACATCCCGTTCGCCATCGAATCGATGTCGTGAGGCTATTGTGGTCACAAAAGAGCGAGCCGGGTATCCCCGGCTCGCGGTCTGAGGACGTCCTGTTCGGGGATGAAACAGGATCGCGCGGTGTTACGTCGCCGGCATCAGCACGGTATCGACCACATGGATCACGCCGTTCGACTGGTTGACGTTGGTGATCGTCACCATCGAGGTGCCGCCCTTGGCGTCGACGATCCAGACCTTGCCGTCCATTTTCTTCACCGTCAGCTCCTCGCCTTCGGCGGTCTTCAGCTTCTTGCCGTCGGTGAGGTCGGAAGCCGCGAGCTTACCGGGCACGACATGGTAGGTGAGGATCTTGGTCAGCGTTGCCTTGTTCTCGGGCTTGACCAGGTTGTCGACGGTGCCGGCCGGCAGCTTGCCGAAGGCGGCGTTGGTCGGCGCGAACACCGTGAACGGGCCCTTGCCTTCGAGCGTCGGCACCAGGCCGGCCGCCTTCACCGCCGCCACCAGCGTGGTGTGATCCTTGGAGTTGACCGCGTTCTGGACGATGTTCTTGGACGGGTACATCGCGGCGCCGCCGACCATGACGGTCTTTTCCTCGGCACTGGCGGGCGCGACGACGGTCGCGGTGAGGGCCAGGGCGCTGAAGGCGGCGGCAGCGAGATAGGCAATGCGCTTCGACATGAGAGAGTCTCCCGATTGAATTGAGACCGGCGTTGGCCGGCGTTGAGTTGAGCAACAACGGCGCCTGCGACAGTTAAGGGTGATGCAGCAGTGCCGTCGTTGGACCGAACTACGGGAGGGTTTCAGGTGCGGTTTCGGGGAAAAATTCTTTGTGATGGGTGAAACTATCGGCGGGGATGTTCGTGTGCGAACGAGAGCACCCGGACAAGCGTAGCGAAGCAGTAGGGTGGGCAAAGCGAAGCGTGCCCACCAAACGCAAATGCGGAGAGAGATGGTGGGCACGGCGCTTCGCGCCTTTGCCCATCCTGCGACGGCGTACCCGTTGAGGCAGTGTCCTCGCCTCAATCCCTGTTGTTCGGCGTCTGAATGAACCCGCGATTATGCGTCGGGCTGATCAGCACTTCGTTGATGCAGACCCGCGCCGGCATGCTCGCGATGAAGGCGATGGTACGGCCGAGATCTTCGGGCTGCAGCATCTTCGCCTGCTCGGCTTCGCTCGGCACCACCGGTCGCAGCTTCAGGATCGGCGTCGCCACCTCGCCCGGCATCAGGCAGCAGGCGCGCAGGCCGTTGACGCATTCGTCCATGTTGAAGGAATGGGTCAGCGCCAGCACCGCGTGCTTGGTGGTGGTGTAGGCCGGGCCCGGCATCTTCGAGACGTGACGGCCGGCCCAGGACGAGACGTTGATGATGGAACCGTCCTGCTGCTTGCGCATCGTCGGCAGCACGGCGCGCATGCAATAGAGCACGCCGTTGAGATTGACCTGGACCAGTCTGTCCCAGCCCTCCAGCTCCATGTCCTTCCAGCTGCGCTTGGGGACATTGATGCCGGCATTGTTGACGAGCAGGTCGATGCGGCCGTGCTTCGCGACGATCTGGTCGGCCGCCTTCTGGGCTGCGGCCGCGTTGGCGACGTCGAGCGCAATGGCCTCGGCCGCGCCACCTGCACTGCTGATCTTCGCCACCACGGCGTCCAGGGCTGATTGCCGCCGTCCGGACACCACCACCGTCCAGCCGTCGGCAGCTAACGCCTCGGCGCCGGCCTCCCCGATCCCGCTGCCGCCACCCGTGACCCAGGCCACGCGTTTCCCGCTTTTTGACATGCAAACTGTCTCCGTTGCTTGATCGGGGCGGTTTTTGCTAATCCAGCCCGCGGTTTTGACCGGCCTGTGCCGGCGAGGAATGTTGCATGAACCAAGCTGCCAACGCCAATTTGTTTTCCCGCCTGTTCGAGGGCCTCGCCGATCCGAAGCGGCTCGCGATCGAGACGCATGACGGCGCCCATATCAGCTATGGCGATCTGATCGCGCGCGCGGGCCAGATGGCGAACGTGCTGGTCGCGCGCGGCGTGAAGCCGGGCGACCGCGTCGCGGTACAGGTGGAGAAGTCGGTCGCCAATATCGTGCTGTATCTCGGCACGGTGCGCGCCGGCGCGGTCTATCTGCCGCTGAACACGGCCTATACGCTGAACGAGCTCGACTACTTCATCGGCGATGCCGAGCCGTCGCTGGTGGTCTGCGATCCTGCCAAGGCGGAGGGGCTCGCGCCGATCGCAGGCAAGGTGAGGGCGAAGGTCGAGACGCTCGGGGCTGACGGCAAGGGCTCGCTGACGGAGGCCGCCGACAAAGCGAGCCGCGAATTCACGACGGTGCCGCGTGAAAGCGACGATCTTGCCGCGATCCTCTACACCTCGGGCACCACCGGCCGCTCCAAGGGCGCGATGCTGACGCATGACAATCTCGCGTCTAACTCGCTCTCGCTCGTCGACTATTGGCGCTTCACCGACAAGGACGTCCTGATCCACGCGCTGCCGATCTACCACACCCACGGCCTGTTCGTGGCGACCAACGTGACGCTGTTCGCCCGGGCGTCGATGATCTTCCTGCCGAAGCTCGATCCGGACCTGATCATCAAGCTGATGGCGCGCGCCACGGTGTTGATGGGCGTGCCGACCTTCTACACCCGCCTGCTGCAGAACCCTGCGCTGTCGCACGAGACGACGAAGCACATGCGTCTGTTCATCTCGGGTTCGGCGCCGCTGCTCGCCGACACCCATCGCGAATGGTCGGCGCGCACGGGCCATGCCGTGCTCGAGCGCTACGGCATGACCGAGACCAACATGAACACGTCGAACCCGTATGACGGCGAGCGCGTGCCCGGCGCGGTCGGCTTTCCGCTGCCGGGCGTCTCCGTGCGCGTGACCGATCCCGAGACAGGGAAAGAGCTGGCGCGCGACGAAATCGGCATGATCGAGGTGAAGGGGCCGAACGTCTTCAAGGGCTATTGGCGCATGCCGGAGAAGACCAAGGCCGAATTCCGGCCCGACGGCTTCTTCATCACCGGCGATCTCGGCAAGATCGACGCCAAGGGTTACGTGCACATCCTCGGACGCGGCAAGGATCTCGTGATCTCCGGCGGCTTCAACGTCTACCCGAAGGAGATCGAGAGCGAGATCGATGCCATGCCTGGCGTGGTGGAGTCGGCCGTGATCGGCGTGCCGCACACCGATTTCGGCGAGGGCGTCACCGCGGTGCTGGTGCGCCAGCCCGGCGCGAGCATCGATGAAGCGGCCGTGCTGAAGGGCCTCGACGGGCGCCTCGCGAAATTCAAGATGCCGAAGCGGGTCTTCGTGGTCGACGAGCTACCGCGCAATACGATGGGCAAGGTGCAGAAGAACGTGCTGCGCGAAACGTATAAGGATATTTACGCGAAGAAGTGAGAGAGCTCCGCTCTGTCGGCGTCATTGCGAGGAGCTCTTGCGACGAAGCAAGCCGGCTGCCGAGACCAACAGATAGCACCTGACACGTCGCACGGTCGGGCTGGGGTGGAATGCAGGGTGCGCATATCCGCCCGGAGCGCGGGAACCGGTGCGCGTGCCGGGAGTCGCCGTGGGTCGCAGCCGAGACGGTTTACCCTCGGCATCGTCCCCTCGCACGTTGCGGCCGCACGGGCCAAGGCGGCTTAGAGGCGTTCCAATAGCGATTTCAATGCGCCGTACGCTCGCGCCAAAGAGATGAATTTAGATTCCTATGTTCGTTGGCGGACCGATAGGCTGGTATACCAAGGCCCTGATTGGCCTTGGTTCATCAAGGCCATAGAGCTGAACCACAATTCGGTTTATGGCGATTTGGTGATTGCGCAGGCCAGATCGACTCCGTAAATAGAGCCCACCTTTCGCGATCCCCGCGCGCCCCATGCTGGGCCGCAACAAACATCAAAAGCCGCCCATGACCGCACGGATCGAACGACCGCTTTCGCCGCACATCCAAACCTATCGCTGGACGCTGACGATGGCTCTGTCCATCGTCCACCGCGCCACCGGTATCGCCCTTTACGTCGGAACCCTGCTGCTGGTCTGGTGGCTGGTTGCCGCGGCCTCCGGCCCGGCCGCCTATGCCCATGTCCAGGCCTTCTCCAGCAGCATCCTCGGCCGGCTCATCGTGTTCGGCTACACCTGGGCCCTGATGCACCACATGCTCAGCGGCATCCGGCATTTCGTCTGGGATCTCGGCTACGGCTTCAAGGCCAATGAGCGCGAAGCGCTGACCTGGGGCGCCCTGGTCGGCGGCATCGCACTGACGGTGCTGATCTGGATCATCGCCTATGCGAACGGAGGCGGCCGATGAGCTTTGACGAGTCCCACGGCTCTCCGAAGCGTCCCTCGATGCGCACCCCGCTCGGGCGCGTCCGCAATCTCGGCGCCGCGCATTCCGGCACGTCCGATTTCTGGCGCCAGCGCATCACCGGCGTCGCCATGACGCTGCTGATGATCCCGGCGCTGGTCATCATCATGATGCTGCTCGGCCGCAACCAGGTCTACGCGGCGCAGACCCTGAGCTCCATTCCCGTTGCGGTGATCCTGCTCCTCTTCATCTTCGCCAGCGCCTGGCACATGAAGATCGGCATGCAGGTGGTGATCGAGGACTACGTCCATAACGAGAAGCTCAAGCTCACCGCGATCATGCTCAACAATTTCTTCTCGGTCGCCGTGGCGCTCGCCTCGACCTACGCGATCCTGAAGCTTTCTTCCGGAGTGTAACCCATGGCCGCTGAGACCAATGGCAAGGGCAACGGCGCTCCCGCCACCAACGGAAAAGCCTATCCGATCGAAGACCACACCTATGACGTCGTCGTGGTCGGCGCCGGCGGTGCCGGCCTGCGCGCCGTCGTCGGCTGCAGCGAAGCCGGCCTCCGCACCGCCTGCATCACCAAGGTGTTTCCGACCCGTTCGCACACGGTCGCGGCGCAGGGCGGCATCTCCGCTTCGCTCGGCAACATGCACAAGGACGACTGGCGCTGGCACATGTACGACACCGTGAAGGGGTCGGACTGGCTCGGGGACCAGGACGCGATCGAATACATGGTGCGCAACGCGCCCGACGCGGTCTACGAGCTCGAGCATTGGGGCGTGCCGTTCTCGCGCACCGAGGACGGCAAGATCTACCAGCGTCCGTTCGGCGGCATGACCACCGAGTTCGGCAAGGCCCAGGCGCAGCGCACCTGCGCCGCCGCCGACCGCACCGGCCACGCCATGCTGCACACGATGTACGGCCAGTCGCTGCGCCACGCGGCCGAGTTCTTCATCGAGTTCTTCGCCATCGACCTGATCATGGACGACCAGGGCACCTGCCGCGGCGTCATCGCGCTCAAGCTCGACGACGGCACGCTGCACCGTTTCCGCGCCCAGACCACGATCCTGGCGACCGGCGGCTATGGCCGCGCCTATGCCTCCTGCACCTCGGCGCACACCTGCACCGGCGATGGCGGCGGCATGGTGCTGCGCGCCGGCCTGCCGATGCAGGACATGGAGTTCGTGCAGTTCCATCCGACCGGCATCTACGGCTCGGGCTGTCTCGTCACCGAGGGTGCGCGCGGCGAAGGCGGCTATCTCGTCAACGCCGAAGGCGAGCGGTTCATGGAGCGCTATGCGCCGTCGGCAAAGGACCTCGCTTCGCGCGACGTGGTCTCGCGCGCGATGACCATCGAGATCCGCGAGGGACGCGGCGTCGGCAAGAAGAAGGACCACATCTTCCTGCATCTCGACCATCTCGATCCCGCTGTGCTCGCCGAACGCCTGCCGGGCATCTCGGAATCGGCCAAGATCTTCGCCAATGTCGACGTGACGCGCGAGCCGATCCCGATCGTGCCGACCGTGCATTACAACATGGGCGGCATCCCCACGAACTATCACGGCGAGGTGCTGACCAAGAAGGACGGCGACGACAACGCGGTGATCCCCGGCCTGATGGCGATCGGCGAAGCGGCCTGCGTCTCCGTGCACGGCGCCAACCGCCTCGGCTCCAACTCGCTGATTGACCTCGTCGTGTTCGGCCGCGCCGCTGCGTTGCGCCTGGCCGAAAAGCTCACGCCCAATGCCAAGCAGCCCGAGCTGCCGACGAACTCGGCCGAGATGGCGCTCGGCCGCCTCGACCATTACCGCTACGCCTCAGGCGGCACGCCGACCGCGAAGCTGCGCGAAGGCATGCAGCACGTGATGCAGAACAATTGCGCCGTGTTCCGCACCGGCGAAGTGCTGAGCGAAGGCCAGAACCTGATCGCGAAGGTCCACAGCGGCATCACCGACATCGCCGTCTCCGACCGCTCGCTGGTCTGGAATTCGGACCTCGTCGAGACGCTGGAGTTCGACAATCTGATCTCGCAGGCGGTGGTGACGATGAACTCGGCCGCCAACCGCACCGAGAGCCGCGGCGCCCATGCCCGCGAGGACTTCTCCGAGCGCGACGACAAGAACTGGATGAAGCACACGCTGGCCTGGCTGGACGATGCCGGCAAGGTCAGGATCGAGTATCGCCCGGTTCACAACTACACCATGACCAACGACGTGCAGTACATCCCGCCCAAAGCTCGCGTTTACTAAACGTCGCGCGTGTATTGATCGAACAGCGAAGGCCTTAATCGAATGGTTGAATTCGCACTTCCGAAGAACTCCAAGATCACTGGCGGCAAGACCTGGCCGAAGCCCCCGGGCGCGACCGAGCTCCGCGAGTTCAAGGTCTATCGCTGGAATCCGGACGACGGCAAGAATCCAAGCGTCGATACCTATTACATCGACACCAATGATTGCGGCCCGATGGTGCTGGACGGCCTGATCTGGATCAAGAACCACATCGACCCGTCGCTGACCTTCCGCCGCTCCTGCCGTGAAGGCGTCTGCGGCTCCTGCGCGATGAACATCGACGGCCAGAACACGCTGGCCTGCACCAAGTCGATGCACGACGTGAAGGACGGCGCGGTGAAGATCAACCCGCTGCCGCATCAGCCGGTGGTCAAGGACCTCGTCCCCGACCTCACCAATTTCTACGCGCAATACGCCTCGGTCGAGCCCTGGCTGAAGACGACCTCGCCGACGCCGCAGAAGGAATGGCGCCAGAGCCACGAGGACCGCGAGAAGCTCGACGGCCTCTACGAGTGCATCCTCTGCGCCTGCTGCTCGACCTCCTGCCCGAGCTATTGGTGGAACAGCGAGCGTTATCTCGGCCCCGCCGCGCTGCTCCAGGCCAACCGCTGGGTCTCGGATTCGCGCGACGAGGCCACCGGCGAGCGGCTCGACAATCTCGAGGACCCGTTCCGGCTCTATCGCTGCCACACCATCATGAACTGCGCCAAGGCCTGCCCGAAGGGCCTCAACCCGGCCGAAGCCATCGCCGAGCTCAAGCTCAAGATGGTCGAACGCCAGATCTGAGGCGAAGTCCCCCTTCCGCCCCGGCCAAACCGGCCGGGGTGTTCTGCATTTGCCGTTAATTCGAGCAGAATTTTTCTCTGACCCGCTCGACGCGCAAATTTCCGGCTCGCAACCAACGGTTCCAGCACAAGCTGCTTCCTTCCTTGCGCGGGATTCAGTTAAGCTCCCGTCAGGGACGGAGCGACTGTGCAGAGGGCGCAACGCAACTCGCTGAGGCTGTTGCAGTGGATGATGGCGGCATCCCTGGCGCTGCCGATTGGGCTGTTCGTCGTCGCCGCCGCGATCTCCTACACATCGACCAACGATACCGCCGACCGCGAGATCGAGCGCACGGTCGATGTCGCCCATGAGCACGCGCTCAAGGTCTTCGAGACCATCGACCGCAGCCTCGCCGAGCTCAACGAGGTCGTGCGCGGTCTGCCCGACGGCATCATCCGCGAGCGCGAGCCGACGCTGCATCGCCGGCTGAAGCGGCTGACCGATTCGCTGCCGCAGCTCAAATCGGCCTGGATCTTCGACGCGAACGGAAAGGCGCTGGTCAACAGCCTCGTCTCGCCGCCGCCGGACCTGAGCTTTGCCGACCGCGATTACTTCTATTCCCATGTGGACCAGAGCATCGGCACGTTCATCGGCACGGCGCTGACGCCACGACCGCCCTATCAGGGCGCCCGATTCTTCGGCGTCAGCCGCCGCCGCGAGTCCGACGACGGTCGCTTCATCGGCGTGATCCAGGCCTCCGTGTTGCCGGAATATTTCGAAAGCTTCTATGCCAGGATCGGCACCGATCCCGGCAACTTCTTCGCGATGGGGCGCACCGACGGCGCAATGCTCGCGCATTTTCCCCGACTCGACCACGAGCTTCGGCTCGATCCGACCGGACCGGTGGGCCAGAAGATCGCGACCCAGCCCGTGCACGGCCTCATCACGGTCGCCTGGCCCTCGGACGGTATCGAGCGGCGCATCGCCTACCGGCGCGTCGCCGAATATCCGATCTATGTCAGCGCCGGATTGGAGACCTCTGCGATCCGCGCACGCTGGCTCGCCACCATCGGCCAGCATCTGGTGTTCGGCATTCCCGCCACCGCGCTGCTGTTCCTGCTGCTGGTGCTCGCTCTGCGGCGTACCCAGCACCTTCAGGCCGAAGCTGCAAAGCGGCGCGAGGCCGAGGAGGCGCTCAAGCACAGCCAGCGCCTGGAAGCGCTCGGCCAGCTCACCGGCGGCGTCGCGCACGACTTCAACAACCTCCTGACGGTGATCCGTGCTTCGGTCGATCTCTTGAACCGTCCGCAGCTGACGGAGGAGCGGCGACAACGCTACATCACGGCCATTGCCGATTCGGTGGCGCGTGCGGCCAAGCTGACTTCGCAATTGCTCGCCTTTGCGCGGCGCCAGACCCTCAAGCCGGAGGTGTTCGACGTCGGCGCACGGGTGCAGTCGCTGCACGACATGCTCGCCACGCTGCTGGGCCCCGCGATCGAGATCGTCATGCAGCTGCCGGCGGAGCCGTGCCTCGTCAATGCCGATGCCAGTCAGTTCGAGACGGCGCTGATCAACATGGCGACCAATGCGCGCGACGCCATGCAAGGCCAGGGGCGAATCGTTTTCAAGGTCGAGGCCACGACGACCGTTCCGGACGCGCTGGTGCAGCTTTCGGCCAGCCCGGACCACGGCTTCGTCCGCGTCACCGTCAGCGATACCGGCGTCGGCATTCCCGCCGCGCGGCTCGGGCGCATCTTCGAGCCGTTCTTCACCACCAAGCAGGTCGGCCGCGGCACCGGCCTCGGCCTGTCCCAGGTGTTCGGATTCGCCCGGCAGTCCGGCGGCGAGGTGACCGTGACGAGCGAGGTGGGGCACGGCAGCACCTTCTCGCTCTATCTGCCGCGCGTGCCGCCGGGCCTGCTGCCGCAGCGCCAAGCGCCCAACACGGCGCCGGCGGTGGCCGGCAGCGGCATGTCGGTGCTGGTGGTCGAGGACAATATCGAGCTGGCCAACTTCGCCGCCGACGGGCTCACTGAGCTCGGCTACAGCATCACGCTGGTCGACAACGCGGCCGACGCGCTCGCCGAGCTCGTCGTGGATGCCGACCGCTTCGATGTCGTGTTCTCGGACGTGGTGATGCCCGGCATGACCGGGCTCGATCTGGCGCAGGCGATCCGCGAGCGCAGCCTCGGCGTGCCGGTCGTGCTGACCACCGGCTACAGCCAGGCCCTGTCGCAGGAGGGTACAGGCGGCTGCGACCTCGTGCAAAAGCCTTATACGATCGAGGAATTGTCGCGCGTTCTGCATCGGGCGGCGCGGATCCGGCGCGTCAGGAACGGCGCCGCCGAATAGGGGCACGCGGAACTCTCGTGGGAACCGGCCGAGTTCCCTTGGCGTTGTCCGCTCATGTACAAGCCGGCCGCAACGCGTGAAAAGGGCAAGAAGCCGCCCATCATCGACATCCAGGGCGAGAACGGCGACGAAGTGACACCGCCGCCGCCCGAACTGGTCGAACCCGACCCCGAATTGTCACCCGAGGCAGCCGAGCAGGTCCGCAAGGATTATCTGCTGACACGGTTCTGGATCAGCGCCCGCGGCTTCTGGGGCCGCAACGGCGACCGCCTCGCCTGGCCGTTCTCGGTTGGTCTCGGCCTGCTGATCGTGCTGACCGTCGGCTTCCAATACGGCATCAATGTCTGGAATCGCGCGATCTTCGACGCCATCGAGAAGCGCGATGCGGCGAGCGTCTTCCATCTCACCGCAATGTTCTTCCCGCTCGCGATCGGCAGCATCGTGCTCGCAGTCGTGCAGGTGTTCGCGCGCATGGGCATCCAGCGACGCTGGCGCGCCTGGCTGACGGCGAGCGTGCTGACACGGTGGCTCAAGAACGGGCGCTACTATCAGCTCAACCTTGTCGGCGGCGACCACAAGAATCCCGAATACCGGATCGCGGAGGATTTGCGGATTGCGACCGACTCCCCCGTCGACTTCCTCGCCGGCGTGACGTCGGCGCTGCTGTCGGCCGCGACCTTCATCGTCGTGCTCTGGACCATCGGCGGGGCACTTACCGTCACGCTCGGCGGTTCGTCGGTGACCATTCCCGGCTTCCTCGTGATCGCCGCGATGCTGTACGCCGCGATCGCATCCGGATCGATCGTGGTGATCGGCCGGCGCTTCGTGCAGGTCTCCGAGGGCAAGAACCAGGCCGAAGCCGAGTTCCGCTACACCCTGACGCGCGTGCGCGAGAACGGCGAGAGCATCGCCCTGCTCGGCGGCGAGGAGGAGGAGCGCGACGGCATCGATCGCAACTTCACGAGCGTGCTGCGGCAATGGGCGCGCCTTGCCGGCCAGCACATGCGCACCACGCTGGTGTCGCAAGGATCGAGCCTCGTTGCGCCGGTCGTGCCGCTTCTGCTCTGCGCGCCAAAGTTCCTCGACGGCAGCATGACGCTGGGCCAGGTGATGCAGGCCGCGTCCGCCTTCACGATCGTGCAGAGCGCGTTCGGCTGGCTGGTCGACAATTATCCGCGGCTCGCCGACTGGAATGCCTGTGCGCGGCGCATCGCCTCGCTGATGATGTCGCTCGACGGCCTCGAGCGCGCCGAGCAGGGCGACGGCCTCGGCCGCATCAAGCGCGGCGAGACCAGCAACGAGGCCATGCTGGAGCTGAAGGATCTCTCGGTCACGCTCGACGACGGCACCGCCGTGGTCGGCGAGACCGAGGTGGTGATCGAGCCCGGCGAGCGGCTGCTGGTCGCCGGCGAATCCGGCACCGGCAAGAGCACGCTGGTGCGCGCCATCGCCGGGCTGTGGCCGTGGGGCGGCGGCAGCGTGAATTTCCATGCCGATCGCCGGCTGTTCATGCTGCCGCAGCGGCCCTATGTGCCCTCCGGCTCCTTGCGGCGGGCGGTCGCCTATCCCGGCGCGGCCGACCACTGGACTTTGGACGAGATCGGCGCAGCCCTGCACAAGGTCGGCCTCGATCATCTCAAGGAGAAGATCGAGGAGGAGGCACCGTGGGACCAGACCTTGTCGGGCGGCGAGAAGCAGCGCCTCGCCTTTGCGCGGCTGCTCCTGCACAACCCCGACATCGTCGTGCTCGATGAGGCGACCTCGGCGCTCGACGAGAAGAGCCAGGACAAGATGATGCAGATGATCACCGAGGCGCTGCCGAAGGCGACCATCGTCAGCGTCGCGCATCGCGCCGAGCTGGAGGCTTTCCACAGCCGCAAGATCGTGCTGGAGCGGCGCAAGGGCGGCGCCAAGCTCGTCAGCGACATCGACCTGATTCCGCGCAAGGGCCGGCGCCGGCTGCTGGGGCGGTTCTTGCGGCAGCGCAAGGCGCCAAAGAAGGCGGCGTGATCCGTAGCCCGGATGGAGCGTAGCGCAATCCGGGAAGGTCCATCCGCGCGGCAAGAATCCCGGATTACGCTGCGCTCCATCCGGGCTACCGGACTGTGATCGAGCGTTGGAGTCCTCGTCAAAACCGGTTATGCATGCGCCGCCTGCAACGAGGATCTGCTGCTTGACGTCCGACAATGCCCCTTCGTCCGCACCGTTCGGCGCGTTCGCGCCCAATGCGGCACAGGCCGCGATCATCCGCCTCGCTCAACGGTCGGGGCTGAAGCGCGGCGCGTTCCGGCCGTGGATGTCGCGGCTGGTCAACCTGCTGCGCAGCGGCCCGGTCGACGTGCAATATCAGGGCGCCTCGTTCCGCTTCCATCACCAGGGCAGCGCGACCGAGCGCGGCGCGCTGTTCAATCCCGACTACAATCTCGACGAGCTCGACTTCCTGCGCCAGCACACCCCTGCGGGCGGCACGTTCGTCGATGTCGGCGCCAATGTCGGCACCTTTGCGCTGGTGATGGCGCGGCAGGTCGGGCCATCCGGACAAGTGGTGGCGATCGAGCCGCATCCGCTGACCTTCGGACGGCTCTCGTTCAACCACGCCGCATCGAAGATGCCGCAGGTGCGCCTGGTGCAGGCGGCCGCGGGCGAGCGCGACGGCGATCTGATGATCGAGAGCGGCGGCGGCAACCTCGGCGCCACCCACGTCGTCACCGGCACGGCCAGTGCCGAGGCCATCAAGGTGCCGTCGCTGCGCCTGGTGCGCATTCTGGAGGAGGCCGGCGTCGGCCAAGTCGATTCGCTCAAGATCGACGTCGAGGGCTTTGAGGACCGCGTGCTGATCGGCTTCTTCCGCGACGCGCCGCAATCGCTCTGGCCACGTGCGGTGGTGATCGAGCATCTGTCACAAAACGAATGGCAGCAGGATTGTATTGCCGACATGGTCGGGCGCGGCTTTACGATCGCACGCAAGACACGAAGCAATACGTTTTTGTCCCGCTGACGGGTACGAACAAGGGAGGTTGCGATGATCGATCATCTGGGATTCTCCGTCTCCGACTATGAGCGCGCCAAGGCGTTCTATGCGAAGGCACTGGCGCCGCTCGGCTACAGCCTGATCATGGAGGTCACTGCCGAGCAGACCGGACACGCTGCGGCTGCAGGCTTCGGTGCCGACGGCAAGCCCGATTTCTGGATCGGGGGCGAAGGCGCGATGAACAAGCCGGTGCATGTCGCCATCCGCGCCAATGACCGCGCCACCGTCGATGCGTTCTACAAGACGGCGATGGCGGCCGGCGGCCGCGACAACGGCCCGCCCGGCATCCGCCCACATTATCACGCGAACTATTACGGCGCCTTCGTGCTCGACCCCGACGGCCACAACATCGAAGCGGTCTGCCACACGCCGGAATAATCCGGTCTCCGAAGCGATGTGACGCGGAACATCGGTGCTGCACCTTCGTTGTTGTTCTCTGACAACGATCCCGATGATGCCGATGCCGATTGAACCGCCCGAGATTCCGCCGTCGACGCCCGGTACGCCGACTGAGCCGCCGCCCGGAATCCCGCCCGGCAATCCGCAGCCCGAAATCACGCCGCCGGTGCGCGAGCCCGGCTCGCCGCCGCGGCCCGACGAATTGCCGGGCCGCATGCCTGAGGAGATCCCATCGCGCGGACCGAACGGGCCGCTCACGCCCAATCCTGCGACGGATGCGATTCCGCCGCGCGATCACGCGTGAAGCAGCGAAGCAATGTGAGGCGATTGCCACCAGCGTCTGAATGCGCAATGAACGTTGCCATAGTGAGATGATTTGCGTGCAGAAATAAATCGGGTCGCAGTTGCATCGCCCGCCACAATGCGGCCTAACGCTTGGCCGTTCATCCCGACACTTCGACAAAGAACCTTCCGGGGAAGTTCACCACATGACCAACCTTCGTTTCGTGCTGCTTGCGACGACGGCTCTGACCGCGATGCAATTGGCCAACACCGCATCGCATGCGCAAGACGCTGCGCCGTTCGTCGTCGCTCAGGCCCAGCCGCAGGACGCGGGCCCTGACGGAAGACCGAAGCAGCCGCCGAAGGGACCGCCAGGCGCGGCGCCGCCTGCAGCACCCGCACGCCCCGCGGCTCCGCCGCCGGCGGCTGCACCGCCCCAGCCGCCTGCAGCTCCTCCGCCGGCCGCAGCACCGCCGCGCCCGGCAGCGCCGCCACCGCCTCCGCC
>NZ_JADYVG010000034.1:0-47156 GCF_020193585.1 Bradyrhizobium sp. IC3195
GTGCAGAGGCGGCGATCAGGAGGCCCGCAAGAATGAGGTTTGTCGTGCGCATGGGAAGGAAACGCGCGCGCGAGGCCCCCTGTTCCCGCAGGTGGCAATCACGATTTGCGGTAGCGGATCAGCGAGAAATGGCCCATCGGCGGCATGGGACGGCGCTCGGTGAGCGCGACGCCGCCGTGCCTTGCGGCCCAGCCCTCGAGGCGCGCCCACGGGAATTCCGGGCGCCAGCCGAGGCGGCGGGCGATGGGCGCGAAAGCGAGCTCGAACAGCTTGCGAGGGCCGCTCTCCGCACCGATGTGGTTGACCAGGATCAGCTCGCCGCCGGACTTGAGCACGCGCATGAACTCGTCGAGCGTGCCTTCGGGATCGGGCACGGCGGTGATGACATATTGCGCCACCACGGCGTCGAAGAAATCATCGGGGAAGGCGAGGTTCTTCGCATCCATCACCGAGAGCACTTCGACGTTGGAGAGGCGGAGCGAGCGCACGCGCGCCTGCGCCTTGCGCAGCATCGGCTCGGAGATATCGACGCCGCAGACCTTGGTGGTGCGCGCGTATTCGGAGAGCGAAAGACCGGTGCCGACGCCGACGTCGAGGACGCGGCCGCCGATGCGGTCGGCCTCCGCGATGGTCGACTGCCGGCCGGCGTCGAACACCTTGCCGAATACGAGATCATAGACCGGCGCCCAGCGGCCATAGGCCTTCTCGACCCCGGCCCGCGAGATGTCTGCTGCCATGCCCCTGCCCTTACTTCACCTCTCCACAACAGGAGAGGTGAACCCAGCCCAATGAGTTGTGCTTGATGTCGTCATTCCCTCAGCCGCGCACGGCTTCCGCGAGCGGGCGCGATGTGCCCGTGCCGACCTTGGCCGCGGCGCTCTGGATGAAGCCGCCGCCGAGCACGCGGGCCTGGCCGCTCGCTGCGTCGTAGAACACGCAGGCCTGTCCCGGCGAGACGCCCTCCTCGCCGGCGACGAGCTCGACCTCGTAACGGCCGTTGCTGCCGCGCAGCCATGCCGGTTGGGGGCTGCGGGTCGAGCGCACGCGCACGAACATCTCAAGGCCGCTTCCGATGGCGCGGTCGATGTCGCCGTCGCCGATCCAGTTGACGTCGCGAAGTGCGATGCGGTGCATCTTCAGCGCCTCGCGCGGGCCGACCACGACGCGGCGGGTCGCCGCGTCCAGCCGCACCACGAACAGCGGCGCATGGGCTGCGATGCCGAGGCCGCGGCGCTGGCCGACGGTGAAATTGGCGATGCCGTTGTGCCGGCCGAGCACGCGGCCCTCGAGATCGACGATGTCGCCGGGGTCCATCGCATTGGGGCGCAGGCGCGTGATGATGTCGGTGTAGCGGCCGGTCGGCACGAAGCAGATGTCCTGGCTGTCGTGCTTGTCGGCGACCGCAAGGCCAAAGCGGCGCGCGAGCTCGCGCGTCTCGGGCTTGGTCATGTCGCCGAGCGGAAAGCGCAGGAAGTCGAGCTGTTCCTGCGTGGTCGCGAACAGGAAATAGCTCTGGTCGCGGTCGGCGTCGGCCGCACAGACCAGCGCGCGTGAGCCGTCGCCCCGGCGGCGCGAGGCGACGTAATGGCCGGTGGCGAGCGCCTGGGCGCCGAGCTCGCGGGCGGTCTTCAAGAGGTCGCGGAATTTGACGCTGCGGTTGCACTCGATGCAGGGCACCGGCGTTTCGCCGAGCGCGTAAGAGTCGGCGAAATTGTCGATGACGGACTCGCGGAAGCGGTCCTCGTAGTCGAGCACGTAATGGGGAATGCCGAGCTTGGCCGCGACGTCGCGGGCGTCGTGGATGTCCTGGCCGGCGCAGCAGGCGCCCTTGCGGTGGGTGGCCGCGCCATGGTCGTAGAGCTGCAGCGTGATGCCGACGACGTCGTAGCCCTCAGCCTTCAAGAGCGCAGCCGTCGTCGAGGAATCGACGCCGCCCGACATGGCAACGACGACCCTGGTGTCCTCGGGACGGCCTTCGAGATCCAGACTGTTGAGCATGGGCCCTGGAGCGTTGTGACGGCGGCGACGCGCGATCCGCGATATTGCTTTCTCGGGGGACGGCGGCGATCCCCCGGAACCTTGGTTCCCGAAGAGCACGACTGCCCAAGTCGAAAGCGGCTGAGAGTAGCCTCTTTAATATAGGCGGCATTCCGGTGAAGCAATCACGCGAGCCCCCGCTTAGGGCAATTCTTGCCGGGGCGGCAGAAATGACGGGGTCGCAGCCGGCTGGCCGGCGATGGACCCACATCATCAAGCCATTGATTACATTGATGAAATCGACGCCTTAGGTGGCTGGCCCGCTCCTTGCTCCCTCTTGATGCGAAGTTGCTTGCAAGGGGTTGCCTGTGGTCGGTCGGATGTCAGATGTCGTGGCAAGCGTGCAAATCCAGAGCGCGCAGCAGAAGCCTGCCCGGTCGCAAGCTCCGAAGGACACGCCCGCGAGCGAGGCTTTCGGCTCGCTGGTCGACAGCAACACGCAGGCCATCGGCAACAACGCGCCGGCGCAGGACAGCGCGCCGCGCCGGAGCGAGCAGACCTCGTCCTCCCCGGCGGCCGAGCGGCCGTCGCGCGACACCTCGTCCACGGACCAGACTTCGCAGAGCAAGGCGAGCGACGATACCGACCCTTCCGCGCCGGCGGAGAATGGCAGGGGCGAGGCGTCCAGCGATCCGGCCAAGGACGCCGGCAAGGTCAAAGACAAGTCCGAGACGGCGGACGCCAAATCGGCCGACAAATCCGACGAGACCGAGACCGACGCGACTGATGGCACCGAGGTCCTCACCGCCGCCGTCGAGGCGGCTGCCGCCGCGCCGTCCGCGACGACGCAGACCGCCCTGCCCGACCCCGGCATCATCGTTGCCGCGCCGGTCGTCCCGGTCGACCCGAATGCAGCTGCGAACCAGGCTGGCGATGCCGCCGCCGCGCCGCTCGCGATCGCCGCGTCAGGTCTTGCCGCCAGCGCCTCCATCGCGGCCCAGATCGCCGGCACCAAGACCGATACCGCCACGGCGAGCGCCAAGGCCGCAGGCGCCGAGGTCGATGCCGAGACCACGACGACGCTCGGCGAGGCCGCCGCCGGCACGACCGAGACCGCCTCGACCGATGGAAAAGCTGGTGGCGGACTGATCGCCGCGGTCAGCCAGGGCACGCCCAAGACCGCGTTCAAGGATGCCGCCACGGCGCAAGCCCAGACCGACATCTCGAATATCGGCCAGGACACCGGCAAGACGAACCTCGCCACGGCGCAGGCACCCGCCAGCGCCGCGCATGCGCAAGGCGTCAAGCCGCAGCCCGATAGCGTCGCGACCGACGCCAAGGCGGGCCCCGCCGACCGCGCCGCCGATCCGGCCCAGGCCACGTCGGCCGCGCCGGCGCATGCCGGCCCGCAAGCCACGATCGCTCCGACGGAGACCAGCGCGCAGGCCGCTTCTACCGTGCAGGCGCCGCTGACGAATGCGACCTCGGCGGCCACCGCATCAACCGCGACGCTCACCGCGACCGCGGCGACCCACACTACGGCGGTGCCGATCAGCGGCATCCCGATCGAGATCGCAGCCGCCATTCGGTCCGGCAAGTCGCGGTTCGACATCAGCCTCGATCCGGCCGAGCTCGGCCGCATCGATGTGCGCATCAACGTCGACCGCGCCGGCAACGTCACCTCGCATCTCACCGTCGAGAAGCCGGAGACGCTGCAGATGCTGCGTCAGGACGCGCCGCAATTGCAGCGCGCGCTCGACGATGCCGGCTTCAAGACCGGCAGCAACGGTCTGTCCTTCAGCCTGCGCGACCAGAATTCATCGGGCCAGCACTCAGGCCAGAACAACGACAATGGCGGCAATGCCCGCCGCCTGATCATCAGCGAGGACGACAGCGTTTCCACGGCGCCCATCGGGCGCGGCTATGGCCGCATGCTCGGATCGAGCAGCGGCGTCGACATCAGAGTGTGAGGAGTATCTGGCAATGACCACCACGAATGCCGCCACTTCGCCCCCGGTCGTCTCCGGGACGACCGACCTGCCGAAATCCTCGTCGAGTTCGTCGATGAGCTCGACCACGGGGTCGACGCTCGCCGGCAATTTCCAGACCTTCCTGACCCTGCTGACGACGCAGCTGCAGAACCAGAACCCGCTCGATCCGCTCGACACCAACCAGTTCACCCAGCAGCTGGTGCAGTTCGCCGGCGTCGAGCAGCAGCTCAAGACCAACGAATCGCTGGCCCAGCTCGTCACCCTGCAGCAGACCACGCAGGCGACCCAGGCGCTGGGCTTCGTCGGCAAGACCGCGCTGGTCGACGGCTCGACCGCGACGATGACCAACTCGACGGCTGTCTGGCATCTCAACGTGCCGACCGACTCCACCGTCGAGATCTCCATCGCCAATTCGAGCGGCCAGACCGTGTTCAACGGTAAATATACCGCGGCCGCCGGCAACGACATTCCCTTCACCTGGAACGGGATGGGCAATGACGGCACGCAATGGCCCGACGGCAAGTACACGATCTCGGCCACGGGCAAGGACGTCGCGAACAACAATGTCGGCATCGCCGCGCAGGTGCAGGGCCTGGTGTCGTCGGTCGATCTGACCCAGTCGCCGCCGCTGCTCACCATCGACGGCGCCAGCTACACGCTGAGCCAGGTGAAGAGCATCATTGCGACGAGCAATTGAGGGAGCGCTGCAGCGACAAGTTCGGTGTCATCCCCGCGAAGGCGGGGATCCATAACCCCAGGGAGCAATTGTAGCGCGCAGCTGGTAACCCCGAGTCTTCGTCAAAACTACTCCCTGGGGTTATGGATCCCGGGCTCGCGCTCTGCGCGCCCCGGGATGACTATCAGGGTCTTTGCGACACCACCGCAGACCCCGTTCGTTAGCAAAGTATTTACCTTCTGCCCCGCTCAGCCGGCCGAGACTGCGTCTTTCGCCCGCCGAGTCGGCCGCGTTCCCGCAAGATTCAACGAGAATTGTATTGAACCCTTAGGCTTAGCGGATTTTTAAGCCGCGGGGGTTACGGTTACGGCGTGAGTTCAGTGGTTGAGAGTTTGTGAGTACGCCATGACAGAACCCCATCGCCCGAGGGTAAAATACGTCATCGGGCCGGACGGCAGTCCGTTGACGATCGCGGATCTGCCTGCACCCGGCACCAAACGCTGGGTCATCCGCCGCAAGGCCGAAGTCGTCGCCGCTGTCCGTGGCGGACTTCTCTCCCTGGAGGAGGCCTGCAGCCGTTATACCCTGACGGTCGACGAATTCCTCTCCTGGCAGTTTTCCATCGACCAGCACGGTCTGGCGGGTCTTCGCACCACCCGCATCCAGCAATATCGCCAGTAGGCGATCCGGAATTCTGCGGTTATTGACGAAAATCGGCCTCGCTCTGCGAGGCCGATTTTTTTCATGATGCACTTTTGTCCGACCTCTTAACCTTCGTTAACCATATCGAAACCATCACCTAGGCAATAATTGCCCAGTCGACCGCTCGGTTGCGGGTCGGATTGGTCGGGGCGGTTGCTTGCAAGGTCTTGCGGACTTCTTAAAAAGTATCGGTGCCGCCCGGTTCGGGGCGATGATCGCGGTCACCGCCGCGCTCATCGGCTTCTTTGCCTTCGTCATCATGCGTGTCACCACGCCGCAGATGACGACGCTGTTCACGGACCTGTCAGTCGAAGACTCCTCCAGCATCATCAAGGACCTGGAACGCCAGGGCATCCAGTTCGAGATCCGCAATGAGGGCTCCATCATCATGGTGCCCAAGGACAAGGTCACGCGTCTCAGGATGAAGCTCGCCGAGGGCGGCCTGCCCAAGGGCGGCGGCGTCGGCTACGAGGTGTTCGACAAGTCGGACGCGCTCGGCACCACCTCCTTTGTCCAGAACATCAATCATCTGCGCGCGCTCGAGGGCGAGCTCGCCCGCACCATCCGCGCCATCGACCGCATCCACGCCGCCCGCGTCCATCTGGTGCTGCCCGAGCGCCCGCTGTTCGCCCGCGAGGCGCCGGAGCCGTCGGCCTCGATCGTGGTCCGCGTCCGCGGTGCGCTGGAAGCCCAGCAGATCCGCGCCATCCGCCACCTCGTCGCCTCCGCCGTCAACGGCCTGAAGCCGCAGCGGGTCTCGATCGTCGACGAGGCCGGCCAGCTGCTCGCCGACGGCGCCCAGACCGATCCGGAACAGGCGATCGGCGAGGAACGCCGCATCGCCTTCGAGAAGCGGATGCGCAAGCAGGTCGAGGACATCGTCTCGTCCGTGGTCGGCTCGGGCCGCGCCCGCGTGCAGCTCTCCGCCGATTTCGACTTCAACAAGGTCACCCAGACCTCGGACAAGTTCGATCCCGAGGGCCGCGTGCTGCGCTCGAGCCAGACCCGCGAAGAGCAGAGCATGACCGCCGACAACAACGGCCAGGTCACCGTCAACAACGAGCTGCCCGGCAACCAGCAGAACAACGGCGTCGCGCCCAAGGACCAGAGCAAGAAGACCGAAGAGACCAACAATTACGAGATCTCCCGCACCACCAAGACCGAGGTGACCGAGGCCGGCCGGGTCAACCGCATCTCGGTCGCGGTGCTGGTCGACGGCATCTACAGCAAGAACGACAAGGGCGAGCTGGCCTACCAGGACCGCACCAAGGAGCAGCTCGACCGCATCGCCGCGCTGGTGCGCTCGGCGATCGGCTTCGACCAGAAGCGCGGCGACCAGGTCGAGGTCGTCAATCTGCGCTTCGCCGACGCGCCCTCCACTGCCCCGATCGGCGAGCCCAGCGGCTTTCTCGGCATGCTGCAGTTCACCAAGGACGACGTCATGTACTTCGTCGAGCTCGGCGTGATGATGCTGCTCGGCCTCGTCGTGCTGTTCCTGGTGATCCGCCCGCTGGTCAAGCGCATTCTCGCCTCCGACGAGGTCGCCGCCGCCATCTCCGGCGTGCTGACGGGCTCAGCCGCCTCGGAAGAGGCCGCGCCGGCCGGCCAGCCGCTGCTGCCGAGCGGCGGCACCAGCGCCATCGACGTCGCCACCATTCAGGGCCAGGTCCACGCCCAGTCCGTTCACCGCGTCGGCGAACTCGCCGAACGCAATCCCAACGAAACCGTCGCAATCATCCGCCAGTGGCTGACTGAGCCGACGAAATAACCAAAGCCAAGTGCATCAAGAAGTGATCTGACATGGCCGCCTCCTTGCAAAACGCCAACTCCAACGACATCACCAGCGTGATCTCCACGCTCGGTCAGCGCGCCGGCAGCCGTGAGGGCGGACCCAAGACCGAAGGTCTGACCGGGCCGAGGCGCGCCGCGATCCTGATGCTGGCGCTCGGCGAGCAATATGGCGGCAAGATCTGGAGCCTGCTCGACGACGACGAGGTCCGCCAGCTCTCACTGGAGATGTCGACGCTCGGCACCGTCGAGGTCGACACCGTCGAGGACATGCTGCTCGAATTCGTCTCGCGCATGTCGGCCTCGGGCGCACTGATGGGCAATTTCGACGCCACCGAGCGGCTGCTCCAGCAATACCTGCCGCCGGAACGCGTCAACGGCATCATGGACGAGATCCGCGGTCCCGCCGGGCGCAACATGTGGGAGAAGCTCTCCAACGTGCAGGAAGAGGTGCTCGCCAACTACCTCAAGAACGAATACCCGCAGACCATCGCCGTGGTGCTGTCGAAGCTGAAGCCGGAGCACGCCGCGCGCGTGCTCGGCATCCTGCCCGAGGAGCTCGCGCTCGACGTCGTCAACCGCATGCTGAAGATGGAGGCGGTGCAGAAGGAGGTGATCGAGAGCGTGGAGAAGACGCTGCGCACCGAATTCATGTCCAACCTGTCGCAGACCCGCCGCCGCGACGCCCACGAGGTGATGGCGGAAATCTTCAACAATTTCGACCGGCAGACCGAAACCCGCTTCATCACCTCGCTGGAAGAGGACAACCGCGAATCCGCCGAGCGCATCAAGGCGCTGATGTTCACCTTCGACGACTTGGTGAAGCTCGATTCCGGCTCCGCCCAGACCTTGATGCGCAACGTCGACAAGGACAAGCTCGGCGTCGCACTCAAGAGCGCCAACGAGGACGTCCGCAACTTCTTCTTCGGCAACATGTCCTCGCGCGCGGCCAAGATGCTCCAGGACGACATGGCGGCGATGGGTCCCGTGCGCCTGCGCGACGTCGACGAAGCCCAGGCGCTGCTGGTCAATCTCGCCAAGGACCTCGCCGCCAAGGGTGAGATCATGCTGACCAAGAACCGCGCCGACGACGAGCTGGTGTACTGATGGCCGCTCCGGCAAAATTCCTGTTCGATACCGACTTCGCGGCGCCCGAGCGGGCGACGCGCGAGAAGGCCGCGACCGCGGCAGAGATCGCGCAGAAGGTCGCGGAAGCCGAGGCCCGCGCCTATCAGGACGGCTTTGCCGCCGGCCAGCGCGAAGCCAAGGCCGAGAGCGACCGCCGCGTTGCGCTCGCCATGGAAGAGATCAACATCGCGATTCGGGGCGTCGCCTCCGGCATCGGCAACATCGAGACCAGGATGGAGACCGAGGCGGTCGAGGTCGCGGTCGCGGTGGCGCGCAAGCTGTGCGCCGACCTTGTCGCCGCCGAGCCGCTCGGCGAGGTCATCGCGCTGGTCAAGGACTGCTTCTCGCATCTGGTCGCGACGCCGCATCTCGTCGTCCGCATCAACGATTCGCTCTACGACAGCGCGCGCGAGAAGATCGAGCGGCTCGCCAAGCAGAGCGGCTTCGAGGGCCGGCTGGTGATCCTGGCCGAGCCGGAAATTGCCACCGGCGACTGCCGGATCGAATGGGCCGATGGCGGCGTCGTGCTGGAGCGCGGCGCCATCGCGGCCAAGATCGACGAAATGGTCGGACGCTATATCGCGTCCCGCAGGGGGAGCTAAACCATGAGCGACACCGACGGACAGGTTCCGCTGCCCGATCTCAACGGCCCGATGCCGCCTGCCGGCACCGACGTCGGCTACAACGAGGACGAATATGCGGCGCGTGCCGCCGCCGACCTCGAGGCGGTGTTCGACGTGCCGGTGCAGGTCTCGGCCGTGCTCGGCCGCTCCAAGATGGACGTCGGCGAGCTCCTGAAGCTCGGACCGGGCACCGTGCTCGAGCTCGACCGGCGCGTCGGCGAGGCCATCGACATCTACGTCAACAACAAGCTGGTCGCCCGCGGCGAGGTCGTCCTGGTCGAGGACAAGCTCGGCGTGACCATGACGGAAATCATCAAGGCCGAACGCGGCTGACAAAGGACATGACGCGCGACGGCGCGAGCAGACGGATAGGAGACTGACATGCGGCTTCTCATCGTTGGCACATTGAAGGGCCAGCTCACCACCGCCACCAAGATCGCGATGGAGAACGGCGCCACCGTGACCCATGCCGAGGATCACGAGCAGGCGATGCGCGTGCTGCGCGGGGGCAAGGGCGCCGACCTCCTGCTGGTCGACGTCGCGCTCGACATCCGCGACCTCGTGCTGCGGCTGGAAGCCGAGCACATCCACGCCCCGATCGTCGCCTGCGGCATCACCAACGACGCCCGCGCCGCGGTCGCCGCGATCCATGCCGGGGCCAAGGAATACATCCCGCTGCCGCCGGATCCGGAGCTGATCGCCGCGGTGCTGGCTGCTGTCGCCAACGATTCCCGCGAGCTGGTCTACCGTGACGATGCGATGGCAAAGGTGATCAAGCTCGCCCAGCAGATCGCCGGCTCGGACGCCTCGGTGATGATCACCGGCGAATCCGGCACGGGCAAGGAAGTGCTGGCCCGCTACGTCCACTCCCGCTCGGCCCGCGCCAAGCGCCCGTTCATCTCGATCAACTGCGCCGCCATCCCGGAGCACCTGCTGGAATCCGAGCTGTTCGGCCACGAGAAGGGCGCCTTCACCGGCGCGGTCGCCCGCCGCATCGGCAAGTTCGAGGAGGCGACCGGCGGCACGCTGCTGCTCGACGAAATCTCGGAGATGGACGTCCGCCTGCAATCGAAACTGCTGCGCGCCATCCAGGAGCGTGTGATCGATCGCGTCGGCGGCACCAAGCCGGTTCCGGTCGACATCCGCATCATCGCGACCTCGAACCGCAATCTCGCCGAGGCCGTGCGAGAGGGCACGTTCCGCGAGGACTTGCTGTTCCGCCTCAACGTCGTGAATTTGAAGATCCCGCCGCTGCGCGAGCGTCCCGCCGACATCCTCGAGCTCGCCCAGCACTTCGTGAAGAAATATGCCGAGGCCAACGGCGTGCCGCTGCGTCCGCTCTCGGCCGAGGCGCGCCGCGTGCTCTCCGCCAACCGCTGGCAGGGCAACGTCCGCGAGCTCGAAAACACCATGCACCGCGCGGTGCTGATGGCCCAGGGCGACGAGATCGGGCCCGACGCCATCATCACCCCGGACGGCGACCGCCTCGACCTCGCCAAGACCGCACCTGCCGTGGCACACGCGACCATGGCCGCCGAGCAGGTGACGCGCGCGCTGGTGGGGCGCACCGTCGCCGACGTCGAACGCGACCTGATCCTGGAGACGCTGAAGCACTGCCTCGGCAACCGCACCCATGCCGCCAACATCCTCGGCATCTCGATCCGCACGCTGCGCAACAAGCTCAACGAATATGCCGACGGCGGCATCCCGATCCCGCCCGCAGGCACGCCCGGGGAATATCCGCGGATGCCGATGATGGGGGCGTAGGCGCCCGCGACCATCGAGCGGACGCGAATGCCCGGGCCAAGTCCGGGCATTTTCGTTTGGCGCAGGCCGCCACCCCGTCATTGCGAGCGCAGCGAAGCAATCCAGAATCCTTTGGCGGCGACAGACTGGATTGCTTCGCTGCGCTCGCAATGACGAACCTCAGGAGCGTCCTTCGCATGACCGAACCGCGCCACGTGACTATGCCATCCGCGCGGCACGCCCTATAACCCCGCCCGAAAACCACGCGAGGGACCACATGTCTGAAGCTCAAATCACGGATTGGCTGGCGTCGCAGAAGCAGGCGATGATCGACCTGCTGCGCGACGTCGTGAACATCGATTCCGGCTCCTATGACAAGGAAGGCGTCGATGCGGTCGGTGCGCGGTTCGAGCGGTACTTTGCCGAGCATGGCATTCCGTTCCGGCGCGAGGCCAACGCCACCTTCGGCGACGCGATCCATGCCGAGGTGGCAAAGCCCGGCAGCAACGAGAAGCCGGTGCTGTTGATGGGACACCGCGACACCGTTTTCGGCAAGGGCGAGGCCGGGCGGCGTCCCTTCACGATCCGGGATGGCCGCGCCTATGGACCCGGTGTCGCCGACATGAAGTCCGGCCTCGTCATGAACGTATTCGTGGCCGCCGCCTTCCAAAAGTTCGGCGGCGCACCGCATCCGATCAAGGTGCTGATCACCTCCGACGAGGAGATCGGCTCGCCCTCCTCGCGCCCGGTGATCGAGCGCGAGGGACGCGCGGCCCGCGCGGTGTTCAATTCCGAGCCGGGCCGGCCCACGGGCAACGTCGTCACCGGGCGCAAGGGCGGCATCTTCATGCACATGGCCATCACCGGCAAGGCCGCGCATTCCGGCGCCAACTTCGCCGCCGGCGTCAGCGCCATTGGCGAGCTCGCGCACAAGATCGTCCAGATCCACGCGCTCACCGACCTCGACAAGGGCATCACGCTCAATGTCGGCCTCATCTCGGGCGGGCAGTCCGTCAACACGACGGCACCTTACGCGGAAGGGCAGATCGACCTGCGCTATGTCGATCCGGCCGATCGCGCGCGGATCATGGGTGCGATCGAAAAGATCGTCGCGACCTCCTACGTGCCGGGCACCAGCGCGACGCTGTCGATCAAGGGCGAGTTCGTGCCGGTGGTGCAGAGCGCGGACTCGAAGGCGCTGTTCGAAGGCTATCAGTCCGCCGCAAGGCAGGTGGGCCTCACCACGCTGCAGGGCGAGTTCTCCGGCGGCTGCGCCGATTCCGGCTTCACGGCCGCCGTGGGCACGCCGACCATTTGCGGTCTCGGCCCGGTCGGCGGGCTCGCGCACACGCCGGAGGAATATCTGGAGATCGACAGCATCGTGCCGCGCGCGCAGGCGCTGGCGCTGGCGATTCTGCGGGGGTGAACACAGGTGCGTAGGGTGGGTTAGCCCTGCAGATGCGCAAAGCGCATCTGCTCGGCGTAACCCACCTCGTCGTTTTCCGTGGAGACAAACAGTGGTGGGTTACGCCTACGGCTAACCCACCCTACGAGACCCTCACGAATAGCTCGGCGCATCCGGCTTGCGGAAGATGTGGATGGGATCGCCCGGCACGATCGGAGAGCCAGAGAACATCGCGTAGGCGTAGAGCGCGAGATAGGCGATCGCGAGCGCACCGACGGCGTAGAAGACAAAGGTAGCCACGCGCTTCATCGTTCCCCTCCATGCGTCCGGCGGGACAGCCGAGGAGCGCTTCTAGAGCGACGAGGCGGAAAAGGCCAGCCTTGCGCGAGGCTCGCCGATGGCGATCAAATGCCGCGCCGGCCGCGCGCGGGAAGGCTGACATCGGCGAGCCGGGCCGCGTCTTCGTCCTGGTCGACCGCCACGTACTGGCCATGCCAATAGGCCAGCGCGGCGGTGCGGGTCGAGCTCCTGATGTCCCGGACACGGCCGATGACGATGCCGTGCGAGTGGCGCTCGACGATCTCCTCGACTTCGCAATCGAAGGCCGAGAGCGCGCCGGCCAGCAGCGGGACACCAGAGACTGCCGTCACCCACTGGCTGCCTGCAAAGCGATCCGCACCCTTCAGCCCGCCCTTGCCGGCAAAGCGTTCGGCAATGTCGAGTTGGTCAGCATTGAGGATATTCACGCCGAAGGCGCCGTGGCGGCGGATCAGCGGAAAAGACGAGGCGTCGCGGTTGATGCTGACCAGCAGCGTCGGCGGCTCGACCGACAGCGAGGTGACCGAGGTCACCGTCATGCCGGAGATGTCCTTGCCCCGCCCGGCCGTGATGACGCTGACGCCGCCGGTGAGGTGGCGCATGGCGCCGCGGAAATCGGCGGACGAGACGGGAATTTCGGTCATGAGCTCGCGGGGCACTACATTCATGGCGCTACTCCCCGCAAGCGGGGTTCCCTCTATTTAGGTACGATCGTCCGCCGACAACAGGTGGCTCAGGATCGAGCCTTCGAGCCCGGCAAGCTCGGCCGAGCCGCGCTGGCGCGGCCGGGCGGCGTTAACCGTGACGTCATGGGCGATGCGGCCCTCCTCGATGACGAGCACGCGGTCGGCCAGCGCCACGGCTTCCGAGACATCGTGGGTCACCAGGATCGCGGTAAAGCCCTGATCGCGCCAGACCCGCTCCAAGAGGCGCTGCATCGAGATGCGGGTCAGCGCGTCCAGCGCGCCGAGCGGCTCGTCGAAGGCGAGCATGCGCGGGCGCGAGACCAGCGCGCGGCCGAGCGCGACGCGCTGCTTCTGGCCGCCCGAGAGCACCGAAGGCCATTGGTCGCGCTTGTCAGCGAGGCCGACCTCGATCAGTGCCTTCTCGGCGCGGGCATGCGCATCGCTCGAGGCACGATCGCGGCCGAGGCCGACCTCGACATTGGCGAGCACGCGGGCCCAGGGCAGCAGCCGCGGCTCTTGGAACATCACGCGGATGTCCTCGGGCTGGATCTCCTGACCGAAGCTGATGCTGCCCGCATCGATCTTGTCGAGGCCGGCGATCAGGCGCAGCAGGGTGCTCTTGCCGCAGCCGCTCTTGCCGACGATCGCGACGAACTGGCCGGCGGGAATGTGCAGGTCGATGCCGCGCAGCACCTCGTTGTCACCGAAGGATTTGCGCAAGCCGCGGATGCTGAGCGGCAGGCCGCTGGCCTGAACTCGGTGTTCTTCTTGCCGCTCCTCGCGCACCACGCGGGCGTGAGGGGCGAAAGTGGCGCGGCCGGCGAGCTCGGTCTCGGGAAGAGAGGTACGAAGCGCTGTCTGCATGTGATTCCCAGTATTTTCGCTCAACGTTTCTGGAAGGCGGGGTGCCAGGAGAGCGTCAGACGCTCCAGCACGCGGGAGGCGCTGTCGGCGAGCTTGCCGAGCAGGGCGTAGATCAGGATCGAGAGCACGACGACGTCGATCAGCATGAACTCGCGCGCTTGCATCGCCATGTAGCCGAGGCCGGAAGAGGCCGCGATGGTCTCGGCGACGATTAGCGTCAGCCACATGATGCCGAGCGCAAAGCGGATGCCGACGAAGATCGAGGGCAGCGCGCCCGGGAAGATGACGCGGCGGAACAGTTCGCCATCGGTCATGCCGTAGATGCGGCCCATCTCGATCAGCTGCGGATCGACGGTGCGGATGCCGTGCAGCGTGTTGAGATAGATCGGGAAGAACACCCCGAGCGCCACCAGGAAGAGCTTTGCGCTTTCGTCGATGCCGAACCAGAGGATGACCAGCGGGATCAGCGCCAGATGCGGCACGTTGCGCACCATCTGCAGGGTGGTATCGGTGAGCCTGGCCGAGAGCTGCGACAGGCCGTTGGCGAGGCCGAAGGCGAAGCCGATGCTGCCGCCGATCAAAAAGCCGACCGAGGCGCGCCAGAACGACACCCAGATGTTGCGGACGAGCTCACCGGAGACCAGCAGCTTCCAGCCCGCGAGCACGACGTCGCTCGGGGCCGGCAGCACCCGCGTCGGCACGAAGCCGGTGACGCTCGCGACCTGCCAGACCGCGATGATGGCGAGCGGCACGATCCACTGGATCAGGCCGTCGGCCCGCGGCAGGCGGATGCTGCGCGGAAGCGAAATGCTGTCGATCAGGCTCATGACTGCGACACCCGGTGCTGCGGACGGAAATCGCTGCCGACGGTCTCGCCGAACGGACCGCCGTTGAAATGCAGCTTCGTCACGTTGCTCGGCTGCTCCAGCGCGAGCAGCGGGAACACCAGCTCGGCGAAGCGATAGGCTTCCTCGAGATGCGGATAGCCCGACATGATGAAGGTATCGATGCCGAGATCCTGATACTCCTTGATGCGGGCCGCAACCGTCTGGGCGTCGCCGACCAGAGCCGTGCCGGCGCCGCCGCGGACGAGGCCGACGCCGGCCCACAGGTTCGGCGCGATCTCGAGCTTGTCGCGCTTGCCGCCGTGGAGCTGCGCCATGCGCTGCTGACCGACCGAGTCCATACGGGCAAAGTTCTTCTGGGCCAGCGCGATGGTGTCGTCGCTGACGTGCCTGATCAGCTCGTTTGCGGCGTGCCAGGCTTCTTCGTTGGTCTCGCGGACAATGACGTGTAGACGGATGCCGAAGGAGAGTTTGCGGCCACGAGCGGCGGCAACCTCCCTCACCTTCGCGATCTTCTCGGCGACCAGCGCCGGCGGCTCGCCCCAGGTGAGATATTTGTCGACGGTGTCCGCCGCGACGTCGATGCCGGCATCGGAGGAGCCGCCGAAATAGAGCGGGGGCCGCGGCGACTGCACGGGGGGAAACAGCAGCTTGCCGCCCTCGATGCGGATGTGCTTGCCCTCGGCGTTCACCGTCTTGCCGGCGAGCAGGTCGCTGTAGACGCTGAGGAACTCGCGGGTGACCTCGTAGCGCTCGTCGTGGCCGAGGAAGATGCCGTCGCCCTTGTTCTCGACGGGATCGCCGCCGGTGACGACGTTGACGAGAAGCCGGCCGTTCGAGACGCGATCGAGCGTCGCGGTCATGCGCGCGGCGACGCTCGGCGATTGCAGGCCGGGCCGAACGGCGACGAGATAGCGCAGCCGCTCGGTGAACGGCGCGACCGAGGACGCAACGATCCAGGAATCCTCGCAGGATCGCCCGGTCGGCAACAGCACGCCGAAATAGCCGAGCTGATCGGCGGCCTGCGCGACCTGGCGCAGATAGTTGAAATTGACCTCGCGGCCGCCGATGCCGGTGCCGAGATAGCGGCCGTCGCCGTGGGTCGGCAGGAACCAGAGGATGTTGGCGTTTGATTGCTTGCTCATGAGTGTGCTCACGTTCCCGGCTTCCGCGCCACGTCGGAAATCTTGATGGATTTGGGGATCAGGCCGAGCGCGAAGAACGCGTCGGCCACCTGCTGCTGGTCGGCGATGACGGCATCGGTGATCGGCTTGATGCCGTAGGACTGGCGCTTCAGGGCCACCTCGACCACGGGGACCGGGAGACCGATCGAGGGAGCCAGCTGCTCGGCTACGGCGCGGATGTCGCCCTTGGCCCAATCATCGACCGCGCTGAGTTCGGCGAGCACGGCATCGACGATCTTCGGGTTGGCTTCGAGGAATTTCTTGGAGGCGAAGTAGAACTGGTAGTTGGCCACGATGCCGCTGCCATCGGCCAGCGTGCGTGCGCCGGTGGCCGCTTCCGCCGCGGCCTGGAACGGATCCCAGATCACCCAGGCATCGACTGCGCCGCGTTCGAAGGCGGCCCGCGCGTCGGCTGGTGCCAGGAACACGGTCTCGATCTCCGAGTATTTGACGCCGGCTTTCTCAAGCGCCTTGACGAGGAGATAGTGGACGTTGGAGCCCTTGTTGAGCGCGACCTTCTTGCCCTTGAGGTCGGCAACGGATTTCAGCGGACTTTCCTTCGGGACCAGGATCGCCTCGCCCTTCGGCGCCGGCGGCTCGTAGGCCACATACTGGATCGGCGCGCCGGCGGCCTGCGCGAAGATCGGCGGAGCTTCGCCGGTGTTGCCGAAATCGATCGCGCCGACGTTAAGCGCTTCGAGCAGCGGCGGACCGGACGGAAATTCGGTCCACACCACCTTGTAGCCGTCAGCGGCGAGCTTCGGCTCCAGCGTGCCCTTGCTCTTGAGCAGCACCAGCTTGCCGTACTTCTGGTAGCCGATGCGGACCACCTTATCCTGACCGTAGGAGGTGCCGACGGCGGCCGCGACGATGCCGATCGACAGCACGATGGCTGCGATCACGCGTTGAACGATGCGCTTCATGTTCAGACCTTTTTGAACGGGAAGAGTTGTCGGCACGGTCAGGCTGCCGGGTTGCGCCAGACGATGTCGCGAATGACGATCGGCTTCGGGATCAGGCCGAGCTTGTAGAAGCGGTCGGCGACGCCCTGCTGCGTCGCGATGATCTCGTCGGTGACGGGGCCGACCACGAAGTTCGCGCGATTGGCGGCGACGGTCTGGATATCCAAGGGAACGCCGGTGATCGCGGCGAGCGATCTTGCGACCTCGTCGCGGTGCTGCTCGGCCCATTGGCCGGCCGCGGTCGTCACGTCGACGATCTGCTGCAGGATCGCCGCATGGTTCTTCGCGAACTCGCGGTTGGCGATGTAGAAGGAATTGGTCTTGGTGACCTCGCGCGCATTGATCAGGATGCGGCCGTTCTGCTTGGTCTCGCCGATGGCGAAATAGGGATCCCAGATCGCCCAGGCCTCGATGCTGCCATTGGCGAAGGCGGGGCCGGCATCCGGCGGCGTCAGGTAGACCGGTGTGATGTCGGCATAGGTGAGGCCGGCCTTCTCCAGCGTCTGCACTACGACGTTGTGGGCGCTGGAGCCCTTGGTGAAGCCGATGCGCTTGCCCTTGAGATGGGTGATGTCGCGGATCGGCGAATCCTTGGGCACCAGGATGCCCTGGCCGTTGGTGATGGGCTGACCGGCGGCGTAGACGATCGCCGCGCCCGCGGCCTGGGCGAACACAGGCGGGGAATCTCCGACCGCGCCGAAATCGACGCTGCCGACGTTCATCGCCTCCATCATCGGCGGGCCCGAGGAGAACTCGATCCACTTCACCTCGATGCCTGAGGCTGCGAAATGTCTTTCCAGGGCAGCCTGCTGGCGCGTGATGACCAGCACGCCGGTCTTCTGGTAGCCGATACGAATTTCCTTCACCGCCCCTTGCGCGATCGCAGGCGATGCGAACGCGGCGGCGGCCGCAGTTCCAACCGAAAGTTTCAGAAAGTCTCGACGCTGCATTCCACACTCCCGGCCGCGTGCGGCCGTCATCATTCACGTTTGCCGAATGATGGTGCGCGTCATCGGAAGTGTCGAGACGTCCGGGAAAATAGCGATGCGAGCACTGCGCTGCATGCCGCGCGCGTGACTAATCTTTCAAGCGGCGAAGCGAATGAGGATGGAATTTTTCTGCACGCGAATGTGAGAGCTCCACGGATTTGGTCGGGCGGTCTTTGGCGCGAAACATAAAACGCGAAAACAACCCCATGCACAGTAGACGAGACGTGCAAGATCAACGACTTACGAATTATCCGAAATTTGTTTGACCTGTCGGGCAAAACAGCGGCAGAATGGCACGATTGCAGCCTTGGGGGAGAGGCTCCTTACCGGCCTATTGCTCCCACCTCACCGGCAGATTCTGCAGTCCGCGGAAGGCCCAGCCGCCGATCCGCACCTCTTCGTCCTCGGCAAGCTCGATGCGCGAGGCGCGCGCGAACAATGTCGGCAGCGCGACGTCGGCGATCATGGCGCGCGAGGCGAAGGCGCCGGCGCAGAAATGCGGGCCGGCGCCGAAGGCGACGCTCTTGGAGGTGTCGCGCCGCACGTCGAACTGATCGGCGCGCTCGAAATGCTTTTCGTCGCGGTTGGCGGAGCCGAACATCAGGAATACGCGTTCGTCGAGCTCGAACGACACATCGCGAATGGTCCAGGGTTTTGCGATGCGGCGCGGCGACATGCCGATCGGCGAGATCCAGCGGGCATATTCCTCGAAGGCCTGCAGCCACGACACCTCGCCGCGCAGGACCAGATCGAGCTGGTCGGGATGGGTCAGCAGCGCCCAGACCGTGCCGGCGATCGCCTTGCGCGGCTCGTTCTGGCCGCCGGAGATGGCGAGCTTGACGTTGGCGCGCACGCTCTCCATCGCCATGTCCGAGGCGAGCAGCACGCCCAAAATGCTCTGGTCGGGATGCTTGCGCATCACCGGCAGGATGTCGTCGATCGCGGCGTCGATGCCCGCGGTTGCCGCATGACAGCGCGCCTCGACCTCAGGGTCGCCTGCATAATTGGCGATGCCTTCGATCATGCCTTGCGACCACGCGTCCATGTCCTGAAAGCCGATATTGGTGAGGCCGGTGATCGACTTCAGGCATTCGCCGGAGAACGGCAGCGCGAAGTCGTGCATCAGATCGATCCGGCCCGGTTCAAGCGAAGCGATGATGCGATCCGCATGGGACTGGAACTGTGCGGTCCAGTAGCCCTTCACCGTCTTCGGTGAGACCGTCGGAAACATCGCCCGGCGCTCGACGAGATGCGCCTCGCCATCCTTGCGCATCATGTTGTGGCCCATCAGCCGGTTCATCAGGCCGGCGGGCTGGTGCGAGGAGAACACGTCGATCTGCTTCTCCGAGATCGAGATGTCGTCGCGGCTCGTCAGCAGCGTCGAGCCGAGCTGCGGCACGAAGGCGATCGGCGCCTCCTTCCGCATCTTGGCGAGCATCGGATAGGGGTCGGCCCAGAAGGCAGCCGGGTCGATCTCGATGCGCGGCGCGGTGCTCAAGCTTCGCTCCCTTGTCGTCTCCTCGATACCAAGGCTAGCGCCTTTCAGTTGCCGCCGTCTGTCCCCATGGATTGGGACAGGCGGGCCAAAAGCTGCCTTTATCCGCTTTCAACTCAGATGGCAGCTCCGGCCAGCAAGAAAGCGCCGCCAAGCGCGACCATCACAAGTCCAGGCCAGTTCGATTTGACGCCGAAGCCGCTACCGGGCCTTTCAGGCTCCAGCGTGTCACGCCCGGAGCGAAGCCACTTCCCACCACTGAATCGACCTCGCCAAATGGGCTGAAACGCCATTTGGAATAGGCCGCCGAAAACAAGGAGCACTCCAAGCCATATGAGGATCATGCTCGCCTCCTCTACCCGCGAACGCCGATAGGTTGATGCGCCGAGAACCGTGGTCCATTCAGCGCTGCCCCCGGCTTACGGGATCAGACCGACCTTGAAAGCCGCCGGGACAACCTCTGACCTGTCAAATAGTTGATATATGGACATGATTTCTGCTAGCCGTCCATCCGGGCCGGCTTGGGAAATAGTAGCAATTGGTTCCGCCGAAGCGGATTGGTATCAAGGGCCTTGGGCGGGCGAAGCACGAAGGCTGCTGCAGAAATGCACGCCGCGCGTCTGAAAGATCAGTCGAATCTGATGGGTCCAGCGCAGCAATGACGGGCATCGACTTCGAGCAGATCGTGGACCGCATCCACGAGGCAGCGACCGTTCCGGAGCTCTGGCCTGATGTCCTGGAGAACATCGCTCATGCCGCGGGCGCGCATGGCATGGTCATGATCACCTCGGACTCCGATCAGTGGTCCGGTGTCTGGAATGGTGTCGTGACGTCGCCGTCGATCCGCGAGGCTTTCTCGGCGTTCCTGCGTGGCGACCTCTCCAGCCGGACGGAGACGACCCCGCGACTCCTGGCGCTTGATCACCCCGGCTTCGTCGGCGAGCACGAGGCATTTTCGCCGGAGGAATGGGAGCGCGATCCATATCGGGTGGAATGGAACAAGAAGTGGGGCTTCGAACACGCCTGCGCGACGGCGGTCCGCAGCCCGTCCGGTGAGATCATCGTCTTCCACATGGAAAGACTGGCCGGCCGCCCCGCCTTTTCGCGGCAGGATCTCGATTTTCTCGACCGCTTTCGCCCCCATCTCGCGCGGGCGGCTTTGCTGTCGACACGCTGGCGCCTCACCCGGATGCGGGCGGCAACCGAGGCGCTGTCGCTGGTCGGCTTGCCGGCCCTCGCGATCACGCGCTCCGGGCGGGTTCTGACCGCCAACGCCTTGATCGAAGCCATGACCGACCTTCTGCAATGGTTGCCGAAGGACCGGATCGCGATCAAGGACCGCGCCGCCGACACCCTGCTGCGCGCCGGCCTCGCCCAACTCGATGCGCCGGACAAGGCCGTGTGCTCCTTCGCCGCGCGTCGCGCCAGCGATCTCGATCGGGTGGTGCTTCATCTGGTTTCGATGCCGGGCGAGGCCCGCGATCTCTTCGATGGAGCGGTTGGCCTCCTCATCGCGACGCCGGTCACCGCCTCACAGGCCCCGAGCCTCGCCCTCATTCGCGGCCTGTTCGACCTCACCCCGAGCGAGGCGCGCGTTGCGCGCGGAATCGCGCAAGGACAGACGATCGGCGACATCGCCGCGCATCACGGGCTCAGCCGCGAAACCATCCGCACGCAGGTCAAGGCCGTCCTCGCCAAGACGGGAACGCGAAACCAGAAGAGCGCAGCTGCCCTCTTCGGCGCGATCCCCAAATTACCGCTGAGAGATTGACGCCGGACTTGTCCGGTGGCGTGCGTCGGCAGGGACAAGCTTCGCTTCACCCAAATGGGTGAAGACACAGGCCGGCGCTCCGGGTTCAACTCCGCCCAAATTGGATGTCTGGCGAGAAGCGGCGGCGATGGCGGGACCGGAATTTCCGATTTTCGAAGTGACCCTGGCGCAGCGCAGGCGCAGGACATGGAGCTGGAGCGTCTGCACCATTCAAGGCGCGGTGGTGATGCAGGGCCGGGAAGCCAGTCGACCCGCAGCAAAGTACCAGGCCGAGAGAGCGCTGTTCATGCTGCTGCTCACCGCGCCCTATCGTTCCCGACTTTCCGCATAGCAAGGAGCTCCTCGAGCGCTGCAGGGTTGCCAGTGTGCGGGACAGCAAGCTAAGCGTCGGTCGGCGAGCGACCATGCGTCAGCCAATGGTCGATCTGCCAGGTCTCGTAACCGAGCAATTCGCCGAAGCACCGTTCTCGATCATCGGACCAGGCTCCGGGCTCGTTCAGCAGCGCAAGCATGGCGTCAATCCGCCACTTGTGACCGGGCAATGTGTAGAACAGCATCCGATATTCGAGCTGCGGCGCCCCAGGACATGGCTCGATCAGCTCGCGCTTCGTCAGGCGGCCTTCAGCGACATGCCGGTCGAACATGCGCCACTACCGAATACAGATGTCCGGCTCCTGGCCGACGATATCCATGAAATATGCGAGGGGCTTGGTGCCCCGGAGCATCAGGCCGAGCTCTCTGTTGGTGTGAACCAGATAGGGCACTTGACGACGCCGTTTGGAATGCATGTCGAGCATGAT
Organism: Bradyrhizobium sp. IC3195; assembly: GCF_020193585.1. Taxonomy (NCBI): domain Bacteria; kingdom Pseudomonadati; phylum Pseudomonadota; class Alphaproteobacteria; order Hyphomicrobiales; family Nitrobacteraceae; genus Bradyrhizobium; species Bradyrhizobium sp. IC3195. The sequence continues at coordinate 21,951 of NZ_JADYVG010000034.1, forward strand.
GGCGACGCAACGTTAATTTCCGCTGAGGGACCCCGCGCGAACGTCCTGAGCGAAAGGCAACGACGGCTTCCGGCTCAATCCGGACAATTGCAACGAATTTCACGGTGTGCCCTCGTGACGGTGGGCGTCATGATGGCCAAGGCGTCCAGCAAAGAAACGGCTAACCACGTTGCAACGACCGCACGCGCGAGAGCATGGAGGAGAAATCAACTCATGATAGTATCGGCCTTGTCAGCCGACCAAAGGGAACTGCCGTGACTGAAATGACCAAGCTTCGATCTCGACTTCTGTTGATTGCCTTGTGGGTCAGTCTCGTCGGAGCTCTCGTCGTTTTCTTTGCGTTCGCCAACACACCAGGCGGAAGCGGTGGTTCATCCTGGGTCTTTAATCTGATCGTGTCTTGGTTGCCGTTCCTGGTGCTGGTGGGCGCCTGGCTATGGTACTCGCGCACGATCCGGCGCTCATCATCCGGGGCGAGCTGGGTCGATCTATACGAGCAGCAGGTCGCGGAAAACAGGCGAACCAATGCATTGCTGGAGAGGATCGCGACCGCTCTGGAAAAGCCGTCTCCTGGTTAGCGCGAACACCGGGCATCGCGGGGACGAAGTCATGCGCTCGGGCATTGCCGCCGACATCCTGCTAGTTGTTCTGGCACTCGCAGCCGCCGTCGTCAGCCGGCCAGCGGCTGCCGACGATCGACAAGTCTGTTTGGAACGGACGAAGGAAGCCTCTGCCGAGATCATCGCTGCCTGCACACGCGCGATCCAGAGCGGAGACTACAACGGCGAAGACCTGTCAAGTTTGTATCATGCGCGTGGCTGTTCCTGGCCATGGACAAGCTTCGCCGATCGCGATGACCGCGCCCTGGAAGATTTCACCGCGGCGATCCGGGTAAACCCGAAAGCTGGCGGCTCACTGCTCAACCGGTCGCACATCTACAACCAACGGCACGACCACGACCGGGCAATAGCGGACGTCGACCAGGCATTCGAAGCCGGCCTGTCAGACCATGGAAAGCGGGTCGGATACGGCGAGCGCGGCTACGCCTATCAAAGGAAAGGGGACAACGACCGCGCCATTGCCGACTATACCGCCACCATCCAGCTGAATGCGAACAATAGCTTCGCTCTCATGGCCCGGGGCAACGCCTATTTTGCCAAAGGCGATTTTGACCGTGCCATTGCCGACTACAACCGGGTGATCGCAGTTGATCCCGAATATGCCCACGACTATGCCGCCTACGGCAGCCGCGCGATTGCGTACCTGCGCAAGGGCGACCTCCGCCAGGCCTTCGCGGACGTCGACCGGAAGCAGGCGCTATCCTGGCTCGCTGCCGGCGTCTTTCTGGCAGCGCTGATCTGGCTTTGTTGCCGAGGGGGCGCACGGTCGTTCGGATGGCGGTCTGGACGAACGATCATCGAGATGTGCGAACAGCAGCTGGTCGACTTGCGGCACACAAACGCCGCCCTGGAGAAAATCGCGGCGGCTGTCGAGAAGCGATCGTCGGGTTAGCTCGGGTTCGTCGGACGTTCGGCCGCGCCGACGTTGCTAACTTCCGGAATGGCCGTCAGAGCCGCCGGACCAACCATCATTCTGGCCGGGTCCAAAGTTCGTATTGTTTCGATCCGGCGGGACCCTCATGCCCTGGTAAAAGGCGTAGCCAATGACTCCCAGCAAGGCGACCAGGCAGATAGGTGCAAGAAGCCAGTCTGGCATGTTCTCATCCTCGGATCGGCCCTACGTGCCGCAACCGCATCGGATGATAGGCCAAATGCTTCAACTAAAGTTGGATGGACACAGACATCGCGGACTTGGAGCCCCTAGTTCAGGCCGCGCGGACCCGTCAGCAGGCGCAGCACAATTCCGAATAATTCGCTCTGCGAGGAGATGCCGAGCCGCTCATAGGCGCGCTTGCGGTAGGTCAGGATCGAATGCAGGCTGATGCCGAGCGCCTGCGAAATCGCCTCCGAGCTGAAGCCTCCGAGGATATGGCGGCAGACCTCCTGCTCGCGCAGGGTGAGCGCGGAGAGCGGCTTGCGCGTCGCGAACAGGGACGCAAGATCGGACGTCGGCTTCTCCTGGAAATGGCGGGCGACGCTGGCTGCGATCGCCGGTGCGATCGCCCCGAGCCGCTCGCGCTGGGCGGCGCTGAAGCGGCCCTGCGCGGCGATCCGATAGAAGTTGACGTAGAAGCAGGTGTCACCGGTCCAGATCGCGGTCGCACATTTGTCGACGATGCCGGAATCCTGGAAGAAGATCTTGCGATAGCGCGCGCCGTACATGCGCGGCGCGAAGCGAGGCAGCATGATCGGCGCGCCGCCCTCGCCTTCGAACAGCGCATCGCGGTTGGGATCCGTTTCGTGGAACTGGCCGGCATAGGCGGCGCCGAGATCGGCGCCGATCGAGATGTTGCCGGCATCGAGCAGGCAGCTTGCCGCGCCGGCCCGGCTCAGCGCGAACACCATGCAATGGCCGACATCGGCCTGCCGGCGCAGCGTGTCGATGAGCACATCGGGAAAATCGGAGCGGCCGATGGCGAGCACCGCGGGCGTGACATCGCCGGCCGACGGATGAAAGGTTGTCCCGTTGGGTCGCACCGTATTCCTCCGCAAGACGCTCTTTTGCGAGAGGATAGCAGCAACGGAATCTTACCGGAAGCGCTCACGAGCACCGCCGCCCAGGGCCGCTCGGCTGTTGCAGACACCATTGGCGGGTCTCACGCTGCGCCTCCCCCTTCGAGACGGCATCGTCGCGATTTTCTCAGATGAGGCTGATCCGATGGCCCCACCGAGTCACTTCACCCTGTGCCTGAAAGCAATCTCGCGCAGATGACTGAAAAGCTTTGAGAGCCGCTTCAAGCGCTCACTCACGAGCCCGCAGAGAAGCATCAGCCACGTTGCGAGCGCGACACACCACAACAGAAATTCCAATGCTGCGGGCATGAGGGCACCTTTCGAAACGTGTTGCGAAACAAAGGCGGGGCACTGATGCTCGTTGAAAAACGCGAGCGCTGCGTCTGCGTTATCAGCCTTTATGGCCTCTCGCGCTGCCGCGATCATGATCGCCTCCGCTGCCGACCGCATTCGAAGGCTATTACGACCTCCTGAATTGCACTAGAATTAATGCTGAAAGTCACAATTCCATTTCGGGGAATGATCCGATGGACAGGCTCGATGAACTTGCGACATTCGTCGCGATAGTTGAGGTTGGAAGTCTGGTAGGCGCAGCAAAGCGATTGAAGCGTTCGCCTCCCGCGGTCACTCGCGCGCTTGCGGCCCTCGAGGAAAGGGTCGGAAGACGATTGGTGGAGCGAACAACCCGCCGCCTTGCACCGACGGATGCCGGACGCCACTTTGCTGAGCGCGCCCGCGAGCTGGTCAACGGCTACTCGACCGTCATGAGCAGGCTTGTCGAGACGGAGGGGGCTCCGCTGCACGGTATCCTGCGAATAGCCGCTCCCACCATCTTCGGACGCCGTCATGTCGCTCCGATCGTATCGAGCTTCCTTGACGCTCATCCGGCGATCCGTATCGAGCTCGTCATGGGCGAAAGATCGCTCGACCTGATCAGTGAAGGCATCGATGTTGCGGTCAGGATAGGTCAGCCGCGCGACTCGCGCCTCGTCGTCAGATCAGTGGGGTCGGTCCGTCGCGTCCTGGTCGCCAGCCCTTCCTACTTGCGCAGGCAACCTGAGCTTCGACATCCGCGAGACATACCGAAGCACGATGTCGTGTTCTTTTCCGGATTTGCGGGGCCGACCGAACTGCGTTTTCAGAATCGAGGTCGCTTGCACACGGTTCGCATGATGCCGCGCCTCATGACGACAGATCTCGACACGGTCATTGCCGCCGTGACATCGGGCCAAGGCATCGCTCGACTGTTATCCTATCAGGTCGAAGCCGAGATTTCGTCAGGCAAGCTCGTGCGTCTTCTTCCGGCCTATGAGCCGCCGGCCGTACCGGTTCAAGTCGTGATTCCCGGTTCCCGGCGCACCGCACCGGCTGTGAGGGCATTCGCGGATCACGCCGCTGCGTCGCTCCGTACCCTTTCGATCATCCGTCATTGACTTCAAGGGAGCTGCGCGGGGCGGGGTGTCCGGTTCTCTGCCTGCAGCCAAACCCATCAGTTCCCCCGCGAGGAACGATTGCAGCCCCGCTTTATTGGTCCATATCTTCAAGGCTTGATCAGGGCGTTGCCCAGGCCGCTCATCGAAGGATCAGTCGATGCGCATCCTTCTCGTCGGGGCTACAGGACTTATCGGATCGGCGATCCACGCCAGGCTGTCCGCCGAAGGACATGACTGCATCTTGGTGTCGCGTCATCCCGCGGCGGCGCACGATCCTCGCCACGTCGCGCTCGACGTCGCCCGGACCACCGATGTGTCGAAATGGAAGGGCCTTCTCGCCGGCGTCGATGCCGTGATCAATGCAGCGGGTGCGCTGCAGGGACAGGACATGCAAGGCGTTCATGTCGCCGGCAGCGCGGCACTCTATGCGGCCTGCGAGACCGCCGGGGTCCGCAGGGTCATCCTGTTCTCGGCAATCGGCAGCAATGTCGATGCGCTCAGCGATTTTTCCCGCACCAAGCGCGAGGGCGAAGCCGCCTTGATGGCGCGGGAGCTCGATTGGGTGGTGCTGCGGCCTTCTGTCGTGGTCGGCCGGCCCGCCTATGGTGGCAGCGCGCTGCTGCGCGGGCTGGCGGCGCTGCCGGTTCTGCCGGTCATGCCCGACACGGCGGCGATTCAACCGGTGCATCTCGACGACGTCGTTGAGACCGTGCTGTTCTTCCTGCAGCCCGGCGCGCCTTCACGGGTCGCGGTCGATCTGGCCGGCCCGCGGCGGATCGCCTTCAGCGATGCGGTCGCGCTGTTTCGCGCCTGGCTGCGCTGGCGCCCGGCCTATCGCCTGCAGCTGCCGCGCTGGGCGGCTTCAATTGCCTATCGTGCGGGCGACGTTGCGCAGATGCTGGGATGGCCAACGCCCATCAACACGACGGCACAGGCGGAAATGCGCCGCGGCGCGACCGGCGATCCCGAGCCCTGGCGTCGATTGACCGGCACTCCACCGCGCGATCTCGAAACCGCGCTCGCACGCGAGCCTGCGTCGGTGCAGGAACGCTGGTTTGCACAGCTGTATGCGCTCAAGCCGCTGATCTTCGGCGTCTTCGGCGCGTTCTGGATCGCCACAGGCATCATCTCGCTGAGCGCGGGCTGGGACATCGGCATGTCGTTGCTGCTTGAAGGCGGGCTGCAAAGAAACGTCGCGGCGCTCGTCGTCACCGCCGGCGCGCTCGCCGACATCGTCATCGGCATCGCCATTCTCTGGCGGCCTCTGAGCCGCTACGGACTCTGGGCGGCACTGATCATCTCGCTCACCTATGCCGTGATCGGCACCGTCCTGGTGCCGCGGCTGTGGGCCGATCCGCTCGGACCGATGCTGAAGATCTGGCCGGTGATCATGCTCAACCTGGTCGCCATGGCGATCCGGGAGGATCGCTGATGCTCTACTTCCTCGTGAAGATGGCGCACATCATCGGCGCTGCCGTGCTGCTCGGCACCGGGGCCGGCATCGCCTTCTTCATGCTGGTGGCACATCTGCGCGGCGACCCGCGCGAGATCGCGGGCGTCGCGCGCACGGTGGTGCTGGCCGACTTCCTGTTCACGGCGAGTGCCGTGATCCTGCAGCCGATCACCGGGACATGGCTCGCCTGGTCGAGCGGGTATTCCCTCGGCGACGGCTGGGTGGCGGCGTCGATTGCACTGTATCTCGTGATCGGCGCCTTCTGGCTGCCGGTGGTGTGGATGCAGATGCAGATGCGCGATCTCGCCGTTGCGGCGGTCGCGAGCAACGGCAAGCTGCCCGCCCGCTATCACCGTCTCTTCTGGTGGTGGTTCGCGTTCGGCTTTCCGGCTTTCGCGGCCGTGCTGATGATCTTCTGGCTGATGATCGCCCGTCCGGCCATTCCATACTGGGATTAGGTTCGCCTTCAGGACAACCCACCTGCCTGATCACCCAACCAGAGCGAGGCGCGTGGCCAGCGCACCCCGCTCTCCGTCGCCTCACTACGGAGCCTTCACCTCGGCGCGGGCAGCTGCCGCGGCGTCCATCCCGGCCTGCTTGACCCGGTCCACAATTTCGGCGCCGGTATCGCTGATTTCCGAGACAACCGTGTCCGAGGCTTCACGCAGGGCCTGCGAGACCGCACCGGCGCGCCGGTTCAGGTCAGCCTTCACGTCGTCGCTGACGTCTCCGATATACTGGTTCTCAATCTCGGAGGCGCGGAACGCGCCCGCCACGGCCGCACCAATTGCGATGCCCACGACCCCTAGCACGAGCGGTTGCCGCTCCAGCATGTCCGCCAGTGACGACTTCGCACTCGCCATGGTGTCCTTGTTCGGAAGCGCATTGCCCAGCTTGCTGAATTGCTCCTGCGCGAAGGCGACGCCCTCGTCGAAACGATCCCGGACGCCCTCGGCGGCCTGCGACATAGTATCGGAAGCGGCGGCGGTCGCGCCACGCAGGGTCTCCCCGACCCCTTGCGAGCCGTCGTTGTCCATTTCGGGGGCGGTCGGCGGCGCGACGGTCCGCTTGATCGCGGATGCTGCCGACCTGAAACCACTCGTCCCAATATCGGCAACAGGTTCGACGGCCTCGGCAGCGGAACGCGCCACAGTCTTCAGCCTCTGGTCTCCGGCCAACAGCCATAGCGCGCCGCCTCCGATGAGGGCTGCGGCGAGCGGATTGTCCCTGGCGGCCGTTACCAGATTGTCGATAAAGCCGGTTTTCGTGCTGGTCATCGCACCATTCCCTTCACGGTGTCCTTGTCTTTTTCCAGCTGGCCGATCGTTTCGCGGGGAGCCAGCTGACGCATATCAAGCCGGTTCATGCCCATGGCCACCAGCGCGGCGGCGATGGCCGCAGCGATGACTGCCGATGTCAGATATGACAGTGGCTGCGACCATCCTGCGGAGATCAATGCGGCCGAGAGGGCAAACAAGGCCATGACGATGGCCGGGATCACCAGAACGGCGCCGCCTACGATCAAGCCGACGGCGCCGCCGATCTTCTGGAGCTTCTCGCCAACTTCTGCCTTTGCCAGGTCGATCTCGTTCTGGAACAGCTTGGCGAACTGCGACATGGCATCGCCGAGCAGCGTCGAGATTTCCCTGAACTCGCTTTTGCTGGTTTTGATATCGCGCTCGATGCTCATGGTAACGTGCTGCCCTGGAAGGATGAGGATTGTTGCGTATGGGGGTTACGGGTCCCGGACTCCCGATTCCAGTTTTGCTCTCCCGCCGAAAACGGTCTCCCGCCCGACGTTTGCCCGCTCCCCGACGTGCTGCCGGGGGTGTTGCGCTGCCCTTGGGATGACGACTGTCCGCCCGATGCCTTCAGGAAGCGAACGGCCGCGAAGCCAGCCAGCACCGATATGCCAAGAAAGGCGGCCGGCTGACGTTTGGCGAAATCGGTCGCGCCTGCGACAAGATCTCGGAAGCTTCCGTCCCGAATCTTCTGGGCGGCATCCTCGACATAGTCCGCCGCCGAACCGATGCCGCGTGCGGCGAACGGTACGTCGCTCTCGAAAGCCCGTCCGGCCTCGCGGATGTTGGCCGCGAGGCGCTCGACGAAATCGGCGCCCGATCGCTGCTGTTCGCGCGCCTGGCTCTGAATCTGGTCCATGGTTCCGTCCGCGACGCCCTTTGCTGCATCCGCGGCCTCGCCGAACTTGTCTCGCGCGACGTCGGCCGATGCCCGGAACGCATCGCCGGCGCGCTGCTTCATCTCCGCTCCGGCATCGCCGATCTGCTCTTTCATGTCCTTCGCGGTGCCCTTGTCCTGGTTCTTTGTGAACTGCTTCACGTTCTGCGGGTCCAAATCGCTCATGATGGTTTCCTTCAGGTGTTGGTTTGAGAGGGGCTAAAGGCAGCTTTGACCACGTCGTCCGCAGCCTCCTTCAGAGTGTCCGCCATGTTCTGCGTCATGCGGCTGGCATGGGTGCCGAGATCAGCATCGGCGACCCTTTGCACCGCAGCATCGGCCGCCGACGTGGTGGCGTCTTTCGCGGCCTCGAACCCGGATTGCGCCGCGGCGGCAGCAGCCTGCTTCACCTCGTCGCTCGTCCGGCCCATAACCTTAGCTTCGACCTTGGTCTCGGGAAGAGCAGCCGCAATGATGGCGCCGATCGCGATGCCCAGGCCGCCGATGAGCGCAGCATTGTCGCCAATGGCCTGCCGGGCCTGGTCAGGCGCGCTCGCGGCGGCATCCCTGGTTGCATTCATGCCACTCTTGAGCTTTTCACTCGCAAAACTGGCAGCACGCGCCGCGCTCTCCCGCAGATCGGCGGCAATGCCGGCGGCCTTCTCCTGCGCGTCATCAGCCATGCCAGCGGTTCGGCTTTGCGCGGAGGATAGCGTCTCCTTGGCGTCACCCTGCATCGCCCGTGCGCTCTCGGCCACCTCCTCAAGCATGTGCCCGGCTTTGTCCATGACCGGGGCGGTGACGTCTGCAGCACGATCGCGCACCGTCTTCGAGGTCAGAGCGAGTCCTGCGCCGATCATGAGAAGTGGCAACGGCGTACCTCGCACCAACCGAAGCAACGGAATGCCGACTGCGGCGCCCGCGGCGACTGCGCCTATCGGGTTGTCCATGATCTGTTGCTTGAGCCCTTCGACCCAGCTCTGGGTCTTGTGGCTGACGTATTCGGTAACTTCGGATTTGATGTGCTGCGGCGAGACCTTGTGGCGAATGTCCTCGGCGGTGTCCGATATCTGCTCCTTCAACCGTCCGACCGTTGCCGCCAGCTCGGCGCGGCTACGCTCGGACTCCCGTCTCAACTCCTCCACGGATCGTGTCATCGCGTTACCCTCTTGCCTTTGTTTCTTAGATTTGAGGTCGAACTCACGCTGTGTTGAATCGTTCCTCGCGCCGCTTGGGCGCTTGCCGGGACGACGATATGCGTGAAGCAGCGCAACGGCGCGCGACCTCGGCCGCCTAGCCATTGCTGGATGCGGAAGGGTTCGAAAGGTCTGCTCCGGGTCAAAACGCCGCACTGATGCGCGGCTCACCGCACCGCTTCAGCACCAGGAAGCAGGACCTGTCGTTGCTTACAGGCTACCCCCCCGCCGCCTTCGCGGGGGCCACGTTGATCGCCAGCTTGCCGTAGCGATCGGTGAAAGCCTCGGTATCGATCTCTTCCAGCTCGATCTCGCCGCTCATCACGCCCTGCTTCCAGGCCGCCTGCGCCGGATCGTTCTGGAACTCCGGCATCACCTCGCGGCCGAACAGCTCCAGCGACTCGCAGATATGCTCGTGGCTGTTCTTGCCGGCCTGGTTGAGCAGGATGACCTGGTCGATGTGCGAGGACTGGAAGCGCTTCAGCTTCCTTCGGATCGTGTCGGGTGAGCCGATCAGGCCGCCACGCAGCGCCGCCTCCTGGGCTTGCGGATTGTCGCGCTTCCACTTGTTGTACTCGTCCCACATGTTGACGGTGTAGGGCGCGGGGCGCTGGCGGTTCTGCGCGGCGCCGTAGAAGCGCAGCGCAAACTGGAAGAAGGTGGCGCCGTCGGCGCGGGCGCGCGCCTCTTCATCCGTCTTCGCGCACATGAAGAACGAGACCAGCGCCATGTTCGGATTGATCTCGTAGTCGGCGAGCTTGTGCAGCCGCTTGGTGATGGCGTTGTAATAGGCGTGCACCCAGGCATGCGCGGCATCGGCGCTGACGAACTGGAAGCCGAGCGCACCGAAGCCGTGGCGGCCGGCGCGCTCGATGGTCGGCAGCTGCGAGCAGGCCATCCACAGCGGCGGGTGCGGCTTCTGCACCGGCTTGGGCACGACGTTGCGCAAGGGGATGTCGAAATATTTGCCGTGATGCTCTGAGCCTGCGTCCTTGAACATCGGGAAGATGGCCGCGACCGCCTCCTCGAACACCTCCTTCTTGGTCTCCATGTCGCGGCCGAACGGCTCGAGCTCGGTGATCGAGGCGCTCTCGCCCATGCCGAACTCGCAGCGGCCGTTCGAAAGCAGATCCAGCACCGCGACGCGCTCGGCGACGCGCGCCGGATGGTTGGTGGTGAGCTGGAGGATGCCGTGGCCGAGCCGGATGTTCTTGGTGCGCTGGCTTGCGGCAGCCAGGAACGATTCCGGCGAGGGCGAGTGCGAATATTCTTCGAGGAAGTGATGCTCGACCACCCAGGCATGGTCGTAGCCGAGCTTGTCGGCGAGCTCCATCTGCGAGAGCGCATTCTGATAAAGGGCGAGTTCGTCGCCGGCCGCCCAGGGCCGCGGCAGCTGCAGCTCGTAGAAGATGCCGAACTTCATGGCGTCGCTCTCCCGCTTATTGTTGTTAACGGCATCTTAATGCGCGAGGCGACGCTGTCTACGGATGCGCAATTCCGCCACGTGGGAGACGATCCATCCTCCGGCGCAGCGAGAAGCAGCCAACCGACATTGATCCAAATCAACGCGCTGTCGGGTGGAACGTATCTAAAGTGCAGCAAGGCGACGGCCCGGATGCCGTCACGATTCCCCACAGCTTCAAGAGACCGAATATGTCGGCCCCTGACGACACGACGTCGCGCGTGCGCCGTAAGCGCATGGAGATTTTCGCCTTCCTGTTCCTGACCGCGATCGTGATGCCCGTGCTCGCGGTCGGGACCGTCGGCAGTTACGGCCTTGGCGTCTGGATCTACCAGATGTTCGCCGGCCCTCCCGGCCCGCCGCCCTCCCCGCATTGATCGGCAACCAGCGAAAGACAGGCATCATGGCTCACGCCACACTCAACCGCCGCGCCTTGATCACCGGCCGGGTGCTCAGCGCCGACCGCGTCATCGCACCGCCGGGCGCCGAGATCGCCAGCATCATCGTGCAGGCGCGGCCCGAGCGCCTTGCCGAACTAGAAGCGGAGATCGCAGCGCTTCCCGGCTGCGAGATTCATGCCCGCGACGCGCGCGGAAAGCTCGTCGTCGTGGCTGAAGCGGCGGATGCCGGCAGCCTTGGCACCATGCTCAACACCATCCAGTCGCTGCCGAACGTCTATTCCGCAGCGCTCGTCTTCCACGCTATCGAAACCGCCTGAGTCAGGAAGAGCCATCATGACATCGCCGAAGCTCGACCGCCGCCAGATGCTCAAGCTCGAGGCCGCCGCGATCGCCGCGGCCGCCGCCGGCCTTCCGGCACCGGCGCTCGCCGCGAACCTCGCCGCCGAGCGGAAGGAGAGCGAATTGAAATGGGACAAGGCCGCCTGCCGCTTCTGCGGCACCGGCTGCTCGGTGATGGTCGCGACCAAGGACAACCGCGTCGTCGCCACCCACGGCGACATCAAGGCCGAGGTCAATCGCGGCCTCAACTGCGTCAAGGGCTACTTCCTCTCCAAGATCATGTACGGCCATGACCGGCTGACGCAGCCGATGCTGCGCAAGACGGGCGGCAAGTACGACAAGAACGGCGAGTTCACGCCCGTCACCTGGACCGAAGCCTTCGACATCATGGAGCTGAAGTGGAAGGAGGCGATCAAGAAGCGCGGCCCCAACGGCGTCGCCATGTTCGGCTCCGGCCAGTGGACGATCTGGGAAGGCTATGCCGCCGTCAAGCTGTTCAAGGCCGGCTTCCGCACCAACAACATCGACCCAAACGCCCGGCACTGCATGGCCTCGGCGGTCGCCGGCATGATGCGCACCTTCGGCATCGACGAGCCGGCCGGCTGCTATGACGACATCGAGGCCACCGATGCCTTCGTGCTGTGGGGCTCCAACATGGCGGAGATGCATCCGATCCTGTGGACGCGCATCGCCGACCGCCGGCTGTCCGCACCGCATGTCCGCGTCGCCGTGCTCTCCACCTTCGAGCACCGCTCGTTCGACCTCGCCGACATCGGCATGGTGTTCAAGCCGCACACCGACCTGTACATCCTCAACGCCATCGCCAACCACATCATCAAGACCGGTCGCGTCAACAAGGACTTCGTTGCCGCGCATACCGTGTTCAAGCGCGGCCAGACCGACATCGGCTACGGCCTGCGGCCCGACCATCCGCTGCAGAAGAAGGCGACGGGCGCGGCGAAACCCAACGACGCCACCGACATGAGCTATGACGAATTCGCCAAGTTCGTGTCGGAGTACACGCTGGAAAAGGCCGCGCAGATGTCCGGCGTGCCGCTGAACCGGCTCGAGGCGCTGGCCGAGTTGTATGCCGACCCGAAGACAAAAGTGGTCTCGTTCTGGACCATGGGCTTCAACCAGCACACCCGCGGCGTCTGGTGCAACAACCTCGTCTACAACATCCACCTTTTGACCGGAAAGATCTCCGCGCCCGGCAACAGCCCGTTCTCGCTGACCGGCCAGCCCTCGGCCTGCGGCACCGCGCGCGAGGTCGGCACCTTCTCGCACCGTCTGCCCGCGGACATGGTGGTGACCAACAAGAAGCATCGCGACCACACCGAGCAGATCTGGCAGCTGCCCGAAGGCACCATTCCCGACAAGCCGGGCGCGCACGCCGTGCTGCAAAGCCGGATGCTGAAGGACGGCCTGATCAACGCCTATTGGGTGCAGGTCAACAACAACCTGCAGGCCGGTCCCAACGTCAACGAGGAGATCTATCCAGGCTTCCGCAACCCCGACAATTTCATCGTGGTCTCCGATGCCTATCCAACCGTGACGGCGCTCGCCGCCGATCTGATCCTGCCCACCGCGATGTGGGTGGAGAAGGAAGGCGCCTACGGCAATGCCGAGCGGCGCACCCAGTTCTGGCACCAGCTCGTCCCCGCGCCGGGCGATTCGAAGTCGGATCTCTGGCAACTCATGGAGTTCTCCAAGCGCTTTAGAATCGAGGAGGTCTGGCCCGCGGAGCTGATCGCCAAGAAGCCGGAATATCGCGGCAAGACCCTGTTCGACGTGCTCTACAAGAATGGCCAGGTCGACAAATTCCCCGTCACCGATATCGAGCCGGGCTATGCCAACGACGAATCCAAGGCGTTCGGCTTCTACGTCCACAAGGGCCTGTTCGAGGAATATGCCCAGTTCGGCCGCGGCCATGGCCACGACCTCGCGCCGTTCGACACCTATCACCGGGAGCGCGGCCTGCGCTGGCCCGTCGTCAACGGCCAGGAGACCAAGTGGCGCTTCCGCGAAGGCAGCGACCCCTACGTCAAGCAGGGCACCAACGTGCAGTTCTACGGCCATGCCGACGGCAAGGCCCGCATCTTCGCGCTGCCCTACGAGCCGCCGGCGGAATCGCCCGACAACGAATATCCCTACTGGCTCTCGACCGGCCGCGTGCTGGAGCACTGGCATTCCGGCACCATGACGCGCCGCGTGCCCGAACTGTTCAAGGCTTTTCCAGAAGCGGTCTGCTTCATGCATCCGGACGATGCGCAGGAGGCGAAGCTGCGCCGCGGCGACGAGGTGAAGGTGGTCTCCCGCCGCGGCTTCATCCGCGCCCGCGTCGAGACGCGCGGCCGCGACCGGCCGCCGCGCGGCCTCGTCTTCGTGCCGTGGTTCGACGAATCCAAGCTGATCAACAAGGTGACGCTCGACGCCACCGATCCGATCTCGCTGCAGACCGACTTCAAGAAATGCGCCGTGCGCATCGAGCGGGTGAACATGTCATGATGAAACGATCCGCAATCATCCTGCTCGCCTTCGCGATCGCAGCGGGCACGAGCTCGCTGACGGCGCAGACGGTGAGCTCCGGCCTGCGCGGCCCGACCCCGCTCAACGACGAGGGCCCGGCGCCGCCGATGCTGCCGAACCGCAACACCTCCGAGAAGGAGGTGCGCAACTATCCGGAGCAGCCGCCCGTCATCCCGCATAATATCGACGGCTACCAGGTCGACCTCAACGGCAACAAATGCCTGTCCTGCCATGCACGGGCGCGCACGGCGGAGTCGCAGGCGCCGATGGTGTCGATCACGCACTTCATGGATCGCGACGGCCAGTTCCTGGCCTCGGTCTCGCCGCGCCGCTTCTTCTGCACCGAATGCCACGTGCCGCAGAACACCGCCAATCCTCCGGTCAGCAACGATTTCACCGACATCGACACGCTGCTGTCACGCGCAAGCCCGGGTGGCCGCAGATGACGACGACTGCCGACGATCCCAACGCGGAGCTGAATGCCAAGCGCGGCGTCATCGCGCGCAGCCGGGCGTTCCTGCTCGAGCTGTGGCAGGTGCTGACCCGGCCGAGCTCGGTGTTCGCGCTCGGCACCCTGGTGCTGGCCGGTTTCGTCGCCGGAGTGATCTTCTGGGGCGGCTTCAACACCGCGCTGGAGATCACCAACACCGAGAAGTTCTGCACCGGCTGCCACGAGATGAAGGACAATGTCTACGCCGAGCTGAAGTCGACCGTCCACTTCACCAACCGCTCCGGCGTGCGCGCGACCTGCCCGGACTGCCACGTGCCGCACAACTGGACCGACAAGATCGCGCGAAAGATGCAGGCCTCCAAGGAGGTCTGGGGCAAGATCTTCGGCACGATCGACACCCGCGAGAAATTCCAGGATCACCGGCTCGAGCTCGCCGCGCACGAATGGGCGCGCTTCAAGGCCAACGACTCGCTGGAATGCCGCAACTGCCACAGCGCCGATTCCATGGACATCACCAAGCAGTCGCCGCGGGCCTCGGTGGCGCACCAGCGCTTCCTGTTCACCAAGGAAAAGACCTGCATCGACTGCCACAAGGGCATCGCCCACCAGCTGCCCGACATGCGCGGCGTTCCCGGCTGGCAGTAGGGTTTGGCGACGCCTGAGCGAACGCCTCGTCCTTCGAGATGGCTGCTTCGCAGCCTCCTCAGGATGAGGCTCAACGGCATCTTGCCCGCCAAAAATGCCGCCGCGCACTCAGCCCTGATCCTGAGGGCCCGCCAAAGGCGGGCGTCTCGAAGGATGGCGGCCGGGAACGGACTTCAAATGCGACGGGCCCGCGCTTGAACCAGCGGGGCGAATGGTTAGTTTGGGGGAAGGCGAATCGCCTCATTCGCCGCTCCCTCAAGACAGACATGGCCACTTTCACCCCGCATCAGGATGCTGCGCTCAAGGCCGTCGGCGACTGGCTCAAGGCCAAGCCGGGACGGGGCGGCACGCCGCCGGTGTTCCGCCTGTTCGGCTTTGCCGGCACCGGCAAGACCACGTTGGCGCGGCACATCGCCGAGGGCGTCGACGGCGAGGTGAAGTTCGCCGCCTTCACCGGCAAGGCGGCCCTCGTCATGCGCAACAAGGGCTGCGACGGCGCCTCCACCATCCATTCGCTGATCTACCGCGCCCGCGAATCCGGCGAGGAGCAGCCGAGCTTCGAATTGTGGGACGATGCGCCGGCGTCGAAGGCGAAGCTGATCGTGATCGACGAATGCTCGATGGTCGATGCCGAATTGGGGCGCGACCTGATGTCGTTCGACTGTCCGCTGCTGGTGCTCGGCGATCCCGCGCAGTTGCCTCCGATCCAGGGCGGCGGCTTCTTCACCAATTCCGAGCCGGACGCGATGCTGACCGAGGTGCATCGCCAGGCCCAGGACGATCCGATCGTGCGGATGTCGATGGACGTGCGCGAGGGACGCGAGCTCGACATTGGCCGTTACGGCGAGAGCGAGGTCGTCTCGCGCAAGGAGCTCGATCCCGATCGCGTCATGGGCGCCGACCAGATCCTGGTCGGCCGCAACAACACGCGCCGCGCCTACAACATGCGGGTGCGCCAGCGCCAGAACATCGAGGACCAGTTCCCGGTCGCCGGCGACAAGCTGGTGTGCCTGCGCAACAACCGCAAGAAGGGCCTGTTCAATGGCGGCCTGTGGCGCGTCAAGTCGCGCAACACCTCGCGATCGAAATCGCGCATCCTCTCAATGCGGTTGTCGCCGGATGAGGATTTCGGTCACAAGGTGACCAAGGTCTCAGTGCGCGCCGATTGCTTCGAGGGCGGCGTCGAGCAGATCGCTTGGGAGCAGCGCAAGCCCTATGACGAGTTCGACTACGGCTACGTCCTGACCGTGCACAAATCGCAGGGCTCGCAATGGGACGACGTCGTGCTGTTCGACGAGAGCTTTGCGTTCCAGGATTCGCGGGCGCGGTGGCTCTATACCGGCATCACGCGTGCCGCGAAACGGCTGAGCGTGGTGGTATGAAGCTGCCGTAGCGCGGATGAGCGTAGCGATATCCGCCGCTTGTAGCTGCGCTCATCCGGGCCACGGACCCGCACAATGAGCACCCACGACGAGGTGCGTTCACCGCCCGCTAGGCTTTGTGCTGTATCAGCCTCGGAGTGGAACGCATGACCTCTCGCGCGACAAAGCCTGATGACCTCGATCGCCGGCTCGATGATGTTGCAGTGAGCCGCCGGAGCTTCCTCAAGTCCGGAAGCGCGGCAGCGGGCCTTGCGCTCTCGACCACAATTCCGGACACCGCTTTTGCATTGCCGGCGCAGGTACGACGCACGGATGCGGGCAAGCCTGTGCGCGTCTCCAAGGAACGGCTCAATACGCTGGCCGCAAAGTTCTATGCCGTCTTCAACGAAGGCAATATCCTGCCAGCTGCCTTTCCCGAAAGATATGCGGCACGAAACGACGTGGAGCTGCGGCGCATCGTCACCTTCACGCGCATCCCGGATACCGGAGAACGCGTCAAGGTCAGCGGCCTGCTTGCGGTTCCGGTCGGCGCGCGCGGCACCTTGCCGCTCCTGTCATGGCAGCACGGCACGATCCTCTCCTTCGACCAGGTCCCGTCGAACCTGCTGCGGCTGAAGGACGAAAATTACGAGCTGCGCGACAATGTCGATTCGATCGAGACCCTGTTCAATATCCAGCGCTTCGCCGGCAACGGCTATGCGGTCGTCGCGGCCGATTATGTCGGCAAGGGCCCTTATCGCAACGGTCGGAGCGAAGCCTATGCCGTGAAGGGCGCGACGGTGCAATGCTGCCTCGACATCCTGACGGCAGGGTTGCACGAATTGCGGACACTGAGCCTGCGCCAATCAAACCTGTTCCTGAACGGTTGGTCGCAAGGCGCCTTGAACACGCAGTGGCTGAAACAGGAGCTGCAGCGCCGCGGCATCAAGGTGCGGGCGACCGCCACACAGAGTCCGTTCAATGATCTCGCCGAGAGCTTTCACTATTGGACGAACCCCACGGCCTATATTCCGGCCTCGGAAACCTCCTACCCGATGCCGCCGGCCTGGATCACACCCTGCCTGATCGTCCTGCTCGGCAGCTATCGCCGCTACTACGGGCTGACCGACTTGTTCAAGACGGCGGTCAAGCCCCAATATCAAGCCTTCGCGGAGAAATACTGGTCCGATTACAGCCTCGAGGGCGAGATCGCGAAGAGCATTCCGCCCGCCGGCGATTTCCTGGTCGAAGGCTTCTTCGATCGCTTCACCAACGAGACCAACAGCGCATTGCTGCGCCGCCTTGGTGGCAATGGTGCGACGTACTGGCAGTACGATTCCCCGATCAGATTTTACTACGGGCTGGCCGATGAGGCGCTGCATCCCCGGCTGGTGCGGCCCGCAATCGCCGCCGGCGGGCATTTCGCCGCGGGCGTCGCGGTCAATGGCGCAAGCCATCGCGGCACGTTCCTGTCGAGCCTCTATGGCGAAGCGGCCGTTCTGAACGGACACGCGACGGCGTTCGACTGGTTCAATTCGCTGGCGTGAGCGCGGCTATTTCCCCGCGACGAAGTAAAAATCTTCGCGCCCTGGCGGCGACCCATAGGTGAACGGCTGCTGCTCGTGCCTGGTCGCGGCCCAGACGTCGTCGCGGACGATGTCGAACAATTTTCGGATCTCGACCTTCGCCTGCTTGATCTCGCGCGCGAGCGCGGTGGCGAACGGGCTGTTGGGGCTACCATCGCCATCCATCGCGGTCTGGCCGTGCTTGGCGGCGTAGACGACCATGAAGCCCGCACCGGGCTCGATGTTAGAAAAGCCCTTCTCGACCAGCTTCAGCGACAGCGTGCGCTGCATGGCCGGCGCGAACGGATTGTCGCGGCAGGCATCGAGGACGACGAGACCCACTTTTCGCGCCGCGCCGACCGCGGCGATCACCTGCTCGAGCGCGACGGCCTCGGTCTCGGCGTCCTTGTCGGCGGTGAGCTTGGCGTCGACCGGAACGAGATAGTTCACCCCGCCGATCTCGAAACCATGGCCGGCATAATACACCATGGCCCAATCGGCCTTTTCCGCTTCCTCGGCGGAGGCCTTCAGCGTCTGGAAGAACGCATCGCGGGTGAGGTCCCTGGTGTCCATCACGGTCTGGAAGCCGAGGTCGCGCAGCACGCCCGCGATCAGCTTCGAGTCGCGCGGCGGATTGGGCAACGCATGGACGTTCTTGTAGGCGCCGTTGCCGACCACCAGCGCGACGCGACGGCCGGTCGTCGCGCTCGCCGCCTCCTTCGGCGTCAGGGCGGCGAGCCGCTCCTGCGCGATGGCGCGGGCGCGCGCAACCTCGGTCTCGTCGAACCTCGTCAGCGAATAGGCGGCGGCGCGATAATCGGCGCGGGCCTGCGCGAGATCCTTCCTGCGCTCGTAGATCTGGCCGCGGCCGGAATGGGCGCGGACATTGTTCGGGTTGATCTGGATGACCGTGTTGTAATCCTTCAGCGCCGCGTCGAGATCGCCCTTCATCATGTTGACGTCGGCGCGGTTGTTAATCGCGAACGCGTTCCTGGGCTGCTTTTCGATCAGGCCATTGCAATCGGCCAGGGCGCGGTCGAACTTGCCCATCATGCCGTAGGTGACGCAGCGGTTGCCGGCGATCTGCGGCGCAGCCGCTCAATCTTCTCGGCCTCGGCGAAATCGGCGATGGCGCCGTCGAAATCCTTCATCAGCGTGCGCGCGCGGGCGCGATTGGTCCAGGCGAGCAGGAATTTCGGCGTGTACTTGATCGACAGGCTGAAATCATCGATCGCGCTCTGCAGCGCAGCGCGGCGTGCGTGGATGACGCCGCGGTTGTTGTAGGCAACGCCATAGGCCGGGCGTTTCCGGAGCGCGAGATTGTAGTCGGCCATCGCGAGATCCTCCTGCCCGCTCCGCTCATAGGCGAGGCCGCGCAGGTTGAGCGCGACGACGTTGTCGGGATCGAGGTCGATGGCCATGGACAGCGTCTCGATCGCGTGGACATGGTCGCGCTTGTTGAGCAGGACATTGCCACGCGCGGACAGGGCGATCGCCTTGTCCTTGGCGGTGAGGCGATCGGCGCTCAGCAGATTCTCGCAGGCGGCGGCGCGGGCCTGCAGCTCAGCCTGGCGGTCGCGGCACAAAGCGAGATCGTCGCCGGCTCGGGGATCGGCCGCGGCAAAGCAAGTGCCGGCGGCGAGGACGGCCAGGATCAGGAGTACGACGCGCAGCATATTGTCAGGCCAGCTCCAGCCACCATTTGGTCGATCACCGATCGCGCCGGTTCATCTAGCGCGGAGTTCCGCATCCCGCCAAGCCGGCCCGTCGCCGCGTCAGCCGCGTCCTCACGGTCTCGTGTCCGCCCCGGCGTAACAATCTGCGGTACGGCCCGTATCTCGGATGATGCGAAAACGCGGCCGGGCAGGCTGTTCGCCCGGTCCCGACCGCCCTAGACTGTCAGCCCTTCCGGAAGAGGATGCCATGCGCCGAACCGCCCTCGCCACCCTGCTCGCCGCAACCACCGCCCTGACGCTGGCTTTCGTGATGCCGTCGCGGGCCGCGGAGGAGGCGGTCGTGATCCCAGCCCCTACATTGGACGCGGCGCCCGCGAGCGGCGTCCAGACCGCCGTGCTCGCCGGCGGCTGCTTCTGGGGCGTGCAAGGCGTCTTCCAGCACACCGCAGGCGTGGTCAACGCGGTCTCCGGCTATGCCGGCGGCACCAAGGCGACCGCCGATTACAAGACCGTGTCGAGCGGCCGCTCCGGCCATGCCGAGGTGGTCGAGATCAAGTACGACCCGAAGAAGATCTCCTACGGCAAGATCCTCCAGATCTACTTCTCAGTGGTGCACGACCCGACCCAGCTCAACCGCCAGGGTCCCGACGTCGGCCCGCAATATCGCTCGGCCATCTTCACCACGTCGGACGAGCAGAAGAAGATCGCGGAGGCCTATATCGCCCAGCTCAACGGCGCCAAGGTGTTCAACAAGCCGATCGTGACCAGGGTCGGCGCGCTGGAGGCGTTCTACCCGGCGGAGGCCTATCACCAGGACTATATGACGTTGCACCCGAACCAGCCCTACATCGCCTTCAACGACATCCCGAAGGTCGAGAACCTGAAAAAGCTGTTCGCGGATAACTACATCGAGAAGCCGACGCTGGTGAATGCCGGCAAGGCCACCAACTGATCGCGAGATCCCCAATGCAACGGGAGACCCATGCCCGACACCAAGACGAAAGCGACCGACGACAAGGTCATCAAGAGTGAAGAGCAGTGGCGGCGCGAGCTGACGCCGATGCAATACGCCGTGCTGCGCGAGAAGGCGACCGAGCGTCCCTTCTCGGGCGAATATGAGCACGACCACCGTACCGGCACCTATGTCTGTGCCGGCTGCGGCAATGTGCTGTTCGAGTCGGATGCCAAGTTCGATTCCGGCTGCGGCTGGCCGAGCTTCACCCAGCCCGCGATCGAGAGCCATATCGACGAGGAGCGGGACACCAGCCACGGCATGATCCGCACCGAGGTGCTCTGCTCCAAATGCAGCGGCCATCTCGGCCACGTCTTCCCCGACGGCCCCGGGCCGACCGGCCTGCGCTACTGCATCAATTCCGCGGCCCTGAAGCTCGAGCCCAAATAAACCCAAGCCCGCCGTCGGGTTCCCCCATGGAACCCGGCGGCGCGATGTGCTTTTCTGCTCTGGCGGTGCGGCCGATCATCGCATTTCGGTGGCCGCCAGGGAGGATGCCATGGCGCTTGGGACCATCCTGATTATCCTGGTGATCATCTATCTCGTCGGCGGCCTGTCCGGCCGGTTCGGCGGCTACGGCTATGGCCTTGGCCATTCCGGCATCGGGATCGGCGGGGTCGTGCTGGTGATCCTGGTCGTGCTGCTGCTTCTTGGCAAAGTTTAAGCCATATAAGTCTTTGAAACATTGATAAGTTTCGTCTCCGCGGGGCTGCCATGCGCTGATTCATCATCTCGCATCGCGGGGGTCGCATTTTTGTCAAATCGGCCTATATTAGAGGGCGACAACGACATGCGGCGGGCCCGCTCGATTGCGGCCCCTGCCCTCCCCAACCCCACGCGCTTAAAGCCCCAGAGAAGATCACGAGGTCTTTGACCATGCGTCCACTGCGTCCGTTCAACTTCAACACCTCCGCCGAACTCTTCCCCGCCGCCATCCGCAAGAAGAAGCGCGCGGGCTTCACCTATCGACGGTTCGGCACTGCGGCCGAGGCCGTGCAGTTCGCGATGGAGCAGTTGCCGACGGACTCGCTGAACGGCGCCTATCTCCAGGTCGAGGAAGCGCGCTTCGACCAGAACGGCATCCGCTCGCTGTACGAGAGCGATGCCTTCCCGCTGCCCCGCCGGCCCAAGCCGGCCCCGGCCGCGGAGACCGACGCCGACGCTGCGTAAGCTTTCGCAACAAAGTTCGATGTGCGCAGAAGGCGCGATGGCCGAAAGGTCGTCGCGCCTTTTGTGTTTGGGGGCTTTCTCACCCGCTATCTCTCATCCGTCATTGCGAGCGCAGCGAAGCAATCCAGCGTCCCTCCGCGGAAAGATTCTGGATTGCTTCGCTGCGCTCGCAATGACGACGCAGGGAGATCGAGCGCATTGTCGACCAGTCGGACTCGCGGCGAGCGCTCTCAGCCAGGCTACATCCGCGGCTGCTTTTCCAGCCAGCGCTGGAGCAGGCGGACGTTGCGCGTGTTGGCGCGGAACATGACGTCGAAGGCGTCGCCCGCGAACGGGACGAGGCCGACCACGCCGTCAACCGCGACATTGCCGAGCATGCGCGCCGTGATGTGCCAGGGCGCGCCCAGCGCGCGGGCTTCGCGCACCAGCCACAGCGAGATCGCGGTGGTGATGACGTCGCCGACGACGGGAATCAATCCGATCAGCCCGTCGATGCCGTAGCGGATGTTGGTGCCGGGCAGGATGAAGGCGACGTCGAGCAGCTTGGCGATCGCCTCGAGCCGCGCGATCCGCTGCTCGCGCGTCAGATTGCCGAACGGGCTGCCTTGACCGAACTCGAAACGAAACTCGCGAAATCCCTGCTCCAGGCTTTCCGGCCTGATCTCGTGGCCGTCCTGGTCGATGATCGGGCCGCGCGCCTCGTCGCGCGAAAAGCGCGCATGCGAGCCGCTCCCGGAACGGGATTTGCGCGGAGCGAGGATGTCGTCGTCTTGCATGGCCATGGCCTTCAGTGAACGCGCCAGCGCGGCGGAGGTTGCGGCCGCGCCCGAACGCCGCGCGTCAGGTCGGCACCGGCGCGGCTTGCGGCTCCTCGACGTAGCGATGCACCAGCCAGGATGAAATCACCGCCGGCACGAAACCGACGAGCCCGTACAGAATGAACTGCACCGCGCCCGAATCCGGCCCGCGCGAGCTGTGGGTGAGCGAGGCCAGAGCGAAGGCGAACAGGCCGACCAGGAGCATCCGCA
The DNA here is from genome assembly GCF_020193585.1 of Bradyrhizobium sp. IC3195. NCBI lineage: Bacteria > Pseudomonadati > Pseudomonadota > Alphaproteobacteria > Hyphomicrobiales > Nitrobacteraceae > Bradyrhizobium > Bradyrhizobium sp. IC3195. The sequence goes on from NZ_JADYVG010000034.1 coordinate 44,483, forward strand.
AGACCGGCCCAATCCGGCGGATGTGGATCAGGATGTCATCGACTGCGCCGATCATCAGCGCAGGCAAGAACCCGAACAGGTAGCTGTATTGGAGCGTCTTGAAGAACACCGCGAACAGCTTGCCGACCTCGCCGAGGTTGGTCTGGGCCCAATAGCCGGACTGGTAGGTCGTCGTCAGCAGCAGCAGGAACCCGCCGATGAATGGGACGACCAGCGCAAATACCAGATAGCGTTTCATCAAGCACCTCACACTCTGCAGGCGTTATAGCAGCGCAGCGGGAACCTTGAACAGCGGGCGCCGGGCTCCTTAAGGGGAACAAGTGGCAAGGCGATGAGTTCATGCTGGACCTGAATTGACCCCTGGCAGACTGGAGCCGCCGATGGCCCGCAAATTTCTCCTGGCGACGATCGCGCTGGCGGCCCTGAGCAGCCTGCCGGCGGCACCCGCGCTGGCCCAAGGCCATATGGGCACGCCGCAGGAGCGGCAGGCTTGCACGCGCGATGCCCAGCGCTTCTGCCGCAAGGACCTCGGCAATGACGGCGCGGTGCAGAGCTGCCTGCAAGCCAACCGGGCCAAGCTGTCGAAGTCCTGCAGCAAGGTGTTTCAGAGCCACGGCATGTGAGGACGGACCCATACCCGCGAAACGGAGAGTGACGCCATGTTGCACGACGAAGAGCTCTCGATCCTGCGGGACATCAGCCAATCCGTTGCCTTTGCCGACGACCGGCAGGGCAAGATGGGGCAATTGATCGCCGACGGCTACGTGATGAAAGACGGCGATCTGTTCGAATTGACGCCCAAGGGCGTTACCGCTGTCGAGGAGCACGCCGCCGCTCTCGGCGCGAGCGATGAGGAACAAGCGTCTCCGATCGGCTGATCCGATCGCGCGACGTGACTGGCGTGCAACAATTGCGAATTCCTTTGTGCCGGCCATTGCGGGCGCGTGACAATGGCGCATACTTCGCTCGGGCGGCGCAGCACTTTCGATTCGAGCATCAAGAAGTCGAGCGACCACACGCGGGATCGAAGCTCCCGATGTGAAGGCTGCGACATGCGGCAGATCAAGCCGCGTGCGGCGCCCCAAAACCAAGCGGCTCAAGCCTTAAGGGAACTCGGGGATCCATTCCATATGACACGCCTTCAGACCATCGCTTCGCTCTTCGCAGTCGCCACCACCTTCGCTCTCCAGACCTCACCCAGTTTCGCCTTCACGCAAGAAGCCCAGCAGATGTGCTCGGGTGACGCCATGCGGCTGTGCTCCAGCGAGATTCCCGACATCCCGCGGATCACCGCCTGCATGGTGCGGAACAAGGCGCAGGTCAGCCCCGGCTGCCGCGCCGTGATGGACCGCCAGCACGCCGCCGCCGCGGCATCGCGCAAGCGGGAAGCCGCGGCGCAGTAGTCCTCTCGGACGTCATTCCGGGGCGTGCGAAGCACGAGCCCGGAATCCATCGGGCGGCATGTGACGCGGTGAAATGGATTCCGGGTTCGCGCTACGCGCGCCCCGGAATGACAGAAGAGCCTTAATCGCCCCACTGCGCGAAGGCGTCGTTGAAGGCGCGCTCGCCGGGGGCGCCCTTCTCGATGGCGATGATGGCACGGCGCTGGTTGGCGTAGACCAGCGGCACGTCGAACCAGGAGCGCTCCTTCAGGAGCTGGACGTTGCGGGCGCGGTCGGCGTCGACATTGGAGAGGCCGACCAGGAAGAAGCCGTCGGTGACCTTGACCGCGAGGCCGGCGAGCGGCGTGCCGCGGGCCTGCTCGTTCGACTTCATCAAGATGCCCGGCACGTTGGAGACGCTGCCGCCGGGGAAATCCTGCGGCAGGATGAAGGTCAGCTCCGCCGTGTGGCTCGCCGGCAACGAGGAATCGGTGTTGCGGCGGAACGACATCGTCATCTTGAACTTGCGGTCGGGAATCTCGATGTCGGCGCGCACGGCGACGTCGGCCTTCTGGTTGCCCGAGGCCTTGATCGGCTCGAGCCGCCACACCACCGAGCCGACATATTGCTTGCCCTTCGGATCGGACGGATCCTCGTCGTAGAGCACGACCTTCTGCGCCACCGGCGCGACCGGCTGGTCCGCCGAGGGCTGACCGACGCGATCGGGAATCTTGGGCTTGCTCTGCGGCTGCGCCGGGGTCGGCGTATCCGCAACTTGCGTCGCGGACGGCTTGAGAAAGCCGTTGACGATCTGGACCAGTTGCTTGCCCCAGAGGATGCCGGCGCCGACCAGGATGAGCACGATGCCGACGGCAATCGCGCTCTTGAACGGAAAGGCGGAGCCGGTGCGGGCGCGCTTCTTGACGTCGCGATCGGGGGCGATGCGCGGACGCGGCGACGGCGGCTGCGGCGTGTAGCGCTCGGCCTCCTCGATCGACTCGTCGTAGGAATAGGGCGCTTCGGTCTCGCCGGCGCGGTTTTCCAGGCTCGGCTCCAGCCGGTCGAATTCCGGCGAGGGCGAGGGCACGTTGGCGTAGGTGCGGCGCGCGGCGCGGCTGGCCTGCGCGGCGGCACCGCCGAGATCGTTGGCGTCGGCCGTGATGTCGCGGAAGCCGCGCACGCCGGGTGAGGACGGCAGCGGCGGCGGGGGGCCCACATCGGGCGCACGCCGCGCGGCCTGGCGATCGCGGCCGGCCGGCGGCTCCGGCGGCGGGGCGGAGGGGCCAGGTGGG
>NZ_JADYVG010000035.1:0-42423 GCF_020193585.1 Bradyrhizobium sp. IC3195
CTCCGCGACAATCAGAGTTCAAAAAACTCTTGCGCGCGACAATTAACGCGGCAATCATCACCTCGCCGCGACACCGACTCGCCATCCTGATTGTCGTGCGCTTCCCACCCAGATTGTCGCGCTATACGGCAGGGGCGTAGAGTGACATGGGCGTCGTAAAGCTACAGTTCGCACCGCGCACTGCGGCCGTCGAGCCTGATACTCCCGATGTCCTCGCACACGCGATCGCGAAGCTGAGGCAATGTGGGGGCGATGCCATCAACGTTCTGCGCTTGACGGATGAGCTGCCCGAAGTCGTGTTGCCGTTCCTAGCGTGGGCGGCTTCATGACGGCAGGATGATCTTCCCCCGAAAAAATGGACAGGGTTAAGCTGCTTTTAGCTCCATCTCGATCGGGCTGATATAGCCGATGGCGGAGTGACGACGCTTTCGATTGTAGAAGCCCTCGATGTAAGCAAAGATATCACGTCTGGCTTCCTCACGTGTTTCATAATGCTGCTGATGGACGAGTTCTGTTTTGAGCGTGTGGAAGAAACTCTCCATCGGTGCGTTATCGTAACAATCGGCCTTGCGGCTCATCGAGGCCCGAAAACCGGCGGACTGCATCATCTTGCGATACTCCGCCGAAGCATATTGAACGCCACGATCTGAATGGTGGATCAAGCCGGCGCCAGGCCGCTGTGTCGCAATGGCCATCGCTAGGGCCGCCATCGGCAGTTCGGCGCGGAAATGATCTGCCATCGCCCAGCCGACGATTTTGCGGCTGTAGAGATCCATCAGCGTGGCCAGATAGAGCCAACCCTGCTCGGTCTCGACGTAAGTGATGTCGGCGAGCCAGATCTGGTTCGGAGCAGTGGCGATGAAGTTGCGCTCGAGAAGATTCGGGGCGATCGGGAAATCGTGACGGCTGTCGGTGGTCCGCACCCGTCGTGGCTTCGCCATGATGGCCCTGATGCCATGGCGGCGCATCAATCGCTCGATGCGACCGCGGCTGGCCCCGCGGCCATGAGCCCTCAACTCGGCATGGACGCGCGGGCTGCCATAGCGGCCATTGGTGTCGCGGTGAACCCGCCTGATGTCGTCGACGAGTTCACGATTGGCTGCGGATCGCTGGCTCTCCGGGCGCGAGCGCCAGGCATAATAGCCGGCCGGCGAGACACCGAGCACACCGCACATGATCATCACCGGATAGTCGGCGCGGCGATCTTCGATGAAGCGGAATCTCATTTCGGAACTCCAGCAAAGATCGCAATGGACTTTTTTAAAATATCACGCTCCATGCGCAGCCGCTCGTTCTCCCGCTGCAAACGCGCGATCTCCGCCGCGTGGTCCGCCGACGGCAGCGTCGCCTGCGTTGTGGGGCGCCGCGTCGCCGCCGTCGGCTCCAGCCGGGCCCCTCGCTGCTCCACCCGACCGCCGCAGCACGGAATCGCGCAGGCCAAGCTCCCTGGCAACAGATCCGATCGAGCGCCCGCTCGACACTACGAGATCAACCGCTTGCCGCTTGTAGTCATCCGTAAACGACCGACGTTGACGTCCTTCCATCCGACACCTCCTGGCTCTTCGAGCCTACTACAGGTGTCCATCAATTCGGAGGAGGTTCAGGACATTCCGGCTCGCGCCATTCGGGTCGTGATGAAATGCTGCGGCGAGCCGATGCTTGAGAGGGCGCTTGGCCTTCAGAGGTTGCGGCAGCTGAAGCGGAGATATGGGGAGATCAGCGCACAGTTCGCGGCGCTCTGATCGTTTCTGCATGCCCACCAATCCCGGTAGGCGATTGCTTGGCGGCGCCTTGCTAGAATCCACTACCGGGATTTGCGGCACGTGATAGGGACAGCGCCTTCCATGCTTGCTCCATTCCAGGTGGAATGCGCCGAGTCACGTTCGTCGCCAACCGTCCCGGAAGTGCGGATGCGGCAGGCAGCGCCCCCTATCCAAGACCCCCTGGTCGATATGGGCGCCGAGTCGCATCCGCGCTGCTTTCCACAGACATCGATTTATCAATGGGCGTAGTCTTCAACCCCTTACCGACCGAGGGTCGCGAGGTGGTTCAGTCTGTGTAAGGAATGTCACCTTACAAAACGCCCCTAAAATCAGTGGCTTAAAGCGGATTTGGCGTTGACAGAAACGGCGCGGTTGTGCATTGTATAGTTGCGCAGTCGATAGATTGCGCGGGGCCTAAGAACCCCATTAAAGGCGCCCACAGCGCCGAGCTTCGAACGGCGCTTTTTTGTGTCCGGCTTTCCGTTCGACGTTCCGCTATGGCGGGAGGGCCGCGCTAAGGCTGGAAACACCACGAATAAGCGCGCCTGTGCTCTACAGGTTCTTAGCCTCCCGCCGCCAGCGGAGGCTTCCATCAGTCTCTGCGGGGTTTCACTAAGAAGCCTGTAGGGGAACTAAAATGGAAGTCATTCGCAACGTCTCGAACTCGAAGATCGCCGAGACTGATCGCCCAAGCGCCTGGCGACGACCAGTCCTGGTAGTTGTGCCACGGGCTTTCCGGACGATACTTTCCGCCGTCAGCTTCAGGCGCTTGAGGCTGGCCATGTTGAAGTTAGCGGCGCGTGGTAGGGGACAGCGCTTTTTCTCTAAGCGGGCGCCGCGTCACGTTGCCGCTAACTTCTACCATAGGTCCAAATGGACGGTGATCATCAGCGTGACAAACCTTCGCCCGCAGAGCTGAGACGTTCGGAGCGGATACTACGCGCCGATCAGATCGCGCCTCGGGGCCCCACTAAGGCCGACGCGGGCCGCCTATTGTGGTTGCTCCAAGGACGCGTTCGACACGTGGATTGACCTTGCCCCCATATGTGGAACGGCCCGCGTGGCAAGAGCTTTTTCAGTCGATTTCACATATTCGGTGCGGTCATATGTCCGGCCTTTGCGCGCGGCACATGGCCGCTGGCCTCGATGAGATCCGCGGAACGAGGGGCTAAATCAAGTTTACGCGTTTGAGCGCATTGGGGGCAGTAGCTTCACTCGTTTCGGGATGTCGTCCCATGGGTTCATCGGCTGTTGTTGCACCTTGCCCTCTGCCGGCCTGCGCCGGTCAGATCGCTTTGGCGGTCACTGCGTCCATCAGACGGCGGCGGCAGTCAGCGGGTCGGGACGTCGGTACGTCCCGCCCTTGTTCAGAAGCGCCCAGATGATCCGCGCCGTCTTGTTGGCCTGCGCGACCGCGGCAACCTTGAAGGGCCGTCTGGCGAGAAGCGCCTTCAGCCACGGCCGCGCCCGAGCGTCGTTTCGGACAACCCGCAAGACGGCCGTCGCCCCGACAACGAGCAGAGAGCGGAGTTCCGGATTTCCCATCTTCGATATTCCTCCCAGTCGCTCTTTGCCTCCGCTTGAATGAGGCCGCGGCGTCAATCCGAGCCAGGCGGCAAAGTGGCGAGCCGACTTGAACCCGCCGGGATCCGGCACGAGCGCCTTGATGGTCGCCGCCGTGATGGCGCCGACGCCAGGTATCGTGGTCAACCGACGCATGTCCTCGTCGTGCTTGGTCTCCACAACAATCGCGCGCTCGAGCCTCTCGATTTGGTCGGCTGAAGCTTCAATCTGGTCGACAATAGCCCTCAGCGCGAAGCGCGCTGCTGCGGGCAGGCGAGCATCTGTCTCATCCCGTACGATTGCGATCAGCGCCTCAACCTTTGCAAGGCCAGCGGTGGCGATGATGCCCAATTCAGCCAGATGCGCGCGCAACGCGTTGACCGCCTGCGTTCGCTGCCGCACTAGAAGAGCGCGGGTCTTCAGCACCATCGCGGCAGCCTGTTGCTCGGCCGTCTTGATCGGGACCAAGCGCATGGTCTTGCGGGTCACCGCTTCGCTGATGGCCTCCGCGTCCGCCGCATCCGTTTTGCCTCGCTTGACGAAGGGTTTAACATAAGCCGGGGGAATGAGCCGCACCTCATGACCGAGAGCTGCGATCTCGCGCGCCCAATAGTGGGCGCTACCGCAGGCTTCCATCCCCACCAGGCATGGTGGCACTTTCTCGAAGAAGCGCAGAACCTCGCTGCGCCGCAATTTCCTGTTGAACACGGGCGAGCCCTCCGCATCCGCGCCGTGAACCTGGAAAACGTGCTTGGCCAAATCTAACCCGATGGTGCTAACCTGTTTCACGGAACGGTCCCTCCTTTGTGGCGTTCGAACAACGACCACGTTCTAGCACTTTGATGCAGTTGGAGCGGGCCGTTCCACCACATCAAGTTTTATCCAGTCCTGAGTTCGCCCCGGCTGTTGGATTTAGCCGAATGGGCGGTGGTAGCGACGGGAGCTGGTGCGGAGCCATCGGCATAGCGCAGCGCCAGATCCCGTCGCGGGTTGCAGGTGAAGGCAAACTCCGATGGTGTTTTCCATCCGAGTTGCGAGTGAGGTCGCGTATCGTTGTAGTCGGCCCGCCAATGTCCGAGTTCGACGCGGGCCTGGGCCAGCGACGTGAACAGCGTCTCGTTCAACAATTCGTCTCGGAGACGGCCATTGATGGGGAAGACGGCCCCGCTCCCTCGGCGCCGCGATATACTGGCGATGTACGGACCCGCTAACAGGAGCTATTCCCTATGAAAGTCGCGACAATTGGATTGGACATTTCGAAGCACGTGTTTCACATCCATGCAGTTGACAGCCAAGGCCAAGTGACCAGTCGCCAGCGCCTCCGGCGAGGCGAGATCATGTCGTTCTTCTCCTCGCTCGCACCTTGCTTGGTCGGCATCGAGGCTTGCGCGACCGCTCTCACTGGGCGCGGGAGATTCGGCAGTTTGGACACGATGTAAGATTGATTCCGCCGGCCTATGTCAAACCCTACGTACGAAGAGGAGCCAAGAATGACGCTGCTGACGCGGCCGCGATCTGCGAAGCCGTCACCCGTCCAAATATGCGGTTCGTTCCAATCAAGAGCGTCGAGAACCAAGGGTTCTTGATGCTTCATCGTGCAAGAGGCTTGCTGGTCCGCCAGCGAACCATGACAGCCTGCGCCATTCGGGCTCACTTTGCTGAGTTCGGAATCATCCTCGGGCAAGGCCGGCAACGGGTGGATGGTCTGGTGGACTTGTTGGATGACGAGGGGTTGACGCTGCCGTCCCATGCCCGCATCGCACTGGCCGTTCTTATGAACCAACTGAAGGAATTGGACCGGCAGGTCGAGGCCATCGAGCGCGAGCTAGCTCAGATCCAGCGAGTAAATCCGATGGCGAAGTTGCTGTCCTCGATTCCCGGGATCGGTCCCATAACGGCCACGGCTCTCGCCGCGACCGTACCGGACGCGACCATGTTCCGCTCCGGGCGGGAGTTCGCGGCCTGGCTTGGCCTGACGCCTAAGCAGAATTCCACTGGCGGGAAGGATCGGCTCGGCCGGATTACGAAACAGGGCGATTCCTATCTCAGGCACTTGCTTGTCATCGGAGCACGTAACGTCGTTCGGTACCCAAAGGCACGCTCCCGGGTTGGAGGCGGCTGGATCGAAGCCCTGCTTGAACGGCGTCGGCCCATGGTCGTCGCCGTCGCCGTTGCCAACAAGTTGGCCCGGATCGTCTGGGCGATGATGACGACCGGAGAATTCTATCGGTCAAAGCTCGCGGCCTGACTTTCCGCGTATGTTGGCCACCTTATGGTGTGTAGGGCAAATGACAGCATGATGGACACCGGCGGAGCTGGGGATCGAGCAAGCCCGAAGAGCTTTAAGCGCAACAAGCGCGACCCGTTGATGAGGCCTCGATCCGCGATCTCCATCAGGGCCAGCGGCCATGGCATCGGTCGCACTAACAGGCCGTATACATGAACGCACCCGACCGATATCCAAAATGCTGTAAAAACCTCTTGCACCCGCGGGGCCGTCTATACATGAAGCTTTCGATGAAGGCATTCTGCGTCGGCTTGCCGGGCGCGATGTAATGCCAGGCGACGCGGCTCTGATCGGCCCATGTCAGGATGGCGTTGCTGGTCAATTCGGTGCCGTTGTCGCTGACCACCATTTTGGGCTTGCCGCGCTCGATGATCAGCCGGTCCAGCTCCCGCGCCACCCGGGAGCCCGACAGCGAGGTGTCGGCCACCAACGCCAGGCATTCGCGCGTGCACTCGTCGACCACGGTCAGGATGCGGAAGCGGCGGCCATCGGTGAGCTGGTCCGAGACGAAGTCGAGCGACCAGCGGTCATTCGGCACTATCGGCACCACCATCGGCGCCCTGGTCCCGAGCGCCCGCTTGCGGCCACCACGGCGACGGACCGCGAGCCTCTCTTCCCGGTAGAGCCGGAACAGTTTCTTGTGGTTGACCAGATAGCCCTCCCGCCTGAGCAGAACATGCAGGCGCCGATAGCCGAAGCGACGGCGCACCTCGGCAATCGCTCTCATGCGTTGGCGTAGGGCCGCGTCATCCGCCCGGGTCGTCCGATATCTGATGGTCATGCGGCAACAGCCGATGGCTTTACACGCCCGCCGTTCGCTCATCTCGTGGGCCTCCATGAGATGGGCGACAGCTTTCCGCTTCCCCGCGGGCGTCACCACTTCTTTCCCAGGAGATCCTTTAACGCAGCATTGTCCAGCATGGCGTCGGCCAAAAGCCGCTTCAGACGCGTGTTCTCATCCTCCAGCGTCCTCAGCCGCTTGGCCTCCGATACCTCCATCCCGCCAAACTTGGCTTTCCATTTGTAGATGCTGGCATCGCTGACGCCGTGCTTCCGGCACAGATCGGCAACCGACACGCCAGCTTCGTGCTCCTTCAAAATCCCGATGATCTGCTTCTGTATTCGGTCTGCTTCTGTCAATCCCTTAAGAGCGCGTGCCGCGGGTACCTTGCTTCTGTTCGTGGTCGGCAAAGCCGCCACACGATGGGATTCGGTTGAATGGTCGGTTCAAGCTCTTCGGCGTAGTCACCCGACCTGGAGGGCGGACGCCACGACAGATCATACGAACTCGACCATCCCCACGCCCCGCGACGGGCGTCTCTCGGGATGACGATGGCGTCCTTACGCCACCGCCGTCCATCGGAATTCGGTTCCATCAACCCACATTCGGTGAAGGACGACAGCCATCTTTCTGGCCAGCGCGACCTTCGCACGCTTGCTTCCTTGCCGGTGGGCAACACGCACCGCCCAGGCCTTCATCGGAGACCATCGGGTTGATGGCCTGAGAACGACGTTGGCAGCTTCGAACAGGGCTGTGCGCGTCTCTCCATCTCCGACTTTTGTGATCCGTCCCACCCGATCAACCTCGCCAGATTGGTATCGCCGGGGCGTCAACCCGAGATAGGCGCCGACAGATTGGGAATGCAGGAATCGCCTGGGATCGTCCACAGTGGAGCGGAAGGTCAACGCAGAGACCGGGCCGATCCCTGGCATCGTCATCAAGAGCCGACAAGCCGGGTCACTGCGCACGGCCTTCAGAACCAGACGATGCAGTCGGGCGTACTCCCGCATCAGCGCTTCGCGTCCGGCAAGCAGTGGATTCATGATCGCCTCCAGCAAGGCGTCATCGCCGACCAACTCACGAACTCGCGTCGCGAACAGAGTCCGCGAGACGATTCCGACTTTGAGACCGAGCGGACGCAGAAGTCCGCGGATGACTTGCTCTGTGGCAGCGATGGAGCGGACGATATGCTTGCGAGCCGCGGCCAGCGTCCGCGCCCTTTGGCTGCCGATGCTCTTGACGTGAACAGGCTTGAACCATCCCGTTCTCACCACCTGCGCGATCCCACGGGCGTCATTCCGATCGGTCTTCACCGGCATGGCCGAAAGCGCCGCCTTAACTTGGCGGGCTTCCAAACTGACGGCCGGCAGCCCCAGTTCGATTAGATTTGCGGTCAGCCATTCTGACGTCGGTCCTGCCTCAAGGCCCACCCGTTCAACTTGACCAGCCCATGGTTCGAGGTACTGCACAATCGATGGCGCGTCCGCCAACGTCGTTCCCTCCCGGATAAGCTTTCCGGTCTCGTCCACCGCACATACCGCAACGGAATTCAGCGAAACATCGAGGCCGACGTAGATCATGACGCTTCTCCTTCGGATAGAGTTGGTCCATGATCGTCAGTCAAAACGTGCCGCGCAGCAAATAGGTCAGGCGATCGGGACCGAATACCCCATCTCTTCCGTAAAGCGGCTGCGCTTCATGCTCTGGTCCTCATATGGCCAGAGCGAACTTCAATCTGGATTAAGTCCAGGGGGCAAGGTCAAGATTAACGTGCGGGCCGGTGAGACACCCAGGTAACGAGATCGTCGACTTGAATGCGCCCACCCCGCGCGTTAGCGACGCTACGAGGCGGCCACCAACTCCGGTAGTTGAGACGACCGCGTCAGGTTTGCAAAGATCATCCGGACCAACGATCATAGAGGCGATGCCGGAGAAAGGCTTTATGGCTGGCGTTCAATACTTCGTCACGCGCTACAGGGGCCAATGGGCGGTTTCGCTCAAGGATGTGTACTCCGGCCCCTATGCCACTGAGCAAGAGGCCATCGGTGTCGCAGTGAAGAACGCCCACGAGCAGGGGCAGGCAGGAAACGACGCGCAGGTTCTGGTCCAAAGCCACGACAATAGATTCAGAAGCGAGTGGGTATATGGGCGCGACTCGTACCCACCAGGTTAAACCGGGCCAACGGAATGCACATTTTCGAGCGGCACATCACAGCCCTACGGTCGCAAGCGCTTGAGGTGCTTGCAGCCAATCAGGCCCGCGCGGCCGATCAGTCTTTGAGCCTGGCAGATCGCCAAGTCGCGACATCTTATGCAGAGGAGGCTCAGGCAGTGTTGGGCATACTCGATAGTGTGAAGCCCAATCTTAGGCCGAAGGACGCGCGGCGGATCGCTGCACGCATACGCGATCTTCTAGAGGGTGAGGGGTGAGTGCCACCCGACCCTCTCGGGGCTAAAGGTCACAGGCTTTGTTTGTGATATGGCTGGCCACCGAGTTGGCGGCGCGAGACGCTCGTTTCCCTCCCCGGGAAATCCCAGTGGCAAGACCACGGTTTAACCAATAGCAGCGGCAAGGTGCGAGACGGATGCAGACAGGATACATCTCCCGATGAGCCGTTGTCCTTCGCCTGCAGATTCCGATCGGCTATGCGTTGGGGTACGCCAGCTATTCCAGCACGTCTCCGATCCCGGCGTTTACCTCGTGGCTACCGAACCTCTTGATCGTCGCTCTGTATTCCACCTTGGAGGTTCGATGGCGCTCCCGGTGGATTCAATGAACGCTCGCCAGGCCGTCGGCCCGATCGTGCGATCAGGCGTCGTTCGCCTCGACCATCACAAGCGAGGCTTCATGGAGCTCGATCAGGTGGCTGCGCTATTGAGACCCTCAACCCACTATCGGTATATAGATAATTTTGCTACTTTTGCTAGAACTCTTGGTTGTCTTTTTAAACGCTTGGCCCCCCGTGATCGAGCGCATAGAGCCATCCATCTTATGGGGTGATGACGATATCGTTGCAGATTTAGACACTGGATCGGAGCTGCCCTTCATCTAACGAACGATAAGGTGCTATCTATGAAAGTGCCGGACCTGTTGCACACGCCGGCGCCCGGGGCAGACCAATTCTCTTTCCGCATAGAGCAGTGTGGTCGTGGAGACGCGACTTGCATACTCCTTCATGGCTTCGGCGAAGGTGGCTATGTATGGTACGACTTTGCACCTCGCTTGCCGAAAAAATACCGTGCCATAATCATCGATTTCAGGGGGCACGGAGATTCCGATGAAGATCCAACAGGAAATTATGGCGTTGGCCCCTATTCCACAGACGTTCTCGATCTTATTCAGAAATACAAACTTGGTAATGTTTCTCTTGTAGGGCATTCCCTTGGTGCGGCCGTGGCGCTTCAAGTTGCTGCAGCCGTCCCTCACCTTGTAACAGACTTGGTTCTTGTAGATTTCTCTTTGAGCACCGAACCGGACGTTTGCGAAAATATTCTCTCGCAGTTCCACGAGCAATGCGATGGCTACAACTCGCTCGCCGAGTACGCCGCCTGGATATCGGCCAAGCGACCGCTGACTCATCCACGAATGCTTCGTCACATCGTAGACAACGCTCTGCGCGAGACCGCCGATGGAAGATTTGTACTCAAAGTCGATCAGAGGATTCAGCAACTAATAAGCACAGGATCGGCGCGAACGGATGATGTTCGGGCTATTTTTTCTAAGATCTTATGCCGAACATTATTGATAAGAGGCCGAGGATCTGCGGTCCTTTGCAAAAAAGAAGCACTAGATATCATACGCTTGTTGAAAAATGGCCAGCTGTGCGAAGTTTCTCGTGCCGGCCACGCGGTGATGGTCGAAGATCCAGACGAATTTGCCGATGCGGTCAACCGGTTTCTTCTCGGACCGCGCTCCTCACGCAGTGAGTTGTGACCGGTTGGGAGTTGTTGGCCCCGAGATCCCTGCCCGTAGAGCCCCGCGGTCACGCCGTCGAGTCTGCCTGCCGCCCTTCACGCGGGAGGCCTATCCGATGTCAGGATGCTGGAGATAGCTTGCGATGATCAGGCGCTGAATCTCCGAGGTTCCTTCGTAGATGCGCAGCGATCGGATCTGCCGATAGAGACGTTCGGGCACGGCATCCTTCACGATTCCCGCGGCGCCGAAGATCTGTACTGCATCATCGATGATCCGCTGTGCATGTTCAGTCGCAAACAGTTTCGCGATGCTGGAGTGCTTTCCAAAGCCACGGATCTGCTGGTCAATTTCCCACGCCGCCTGGGCGATGAGCAATGCGTTGGCGGTCAGCGCCACCTCGCTGTCGGCGAGCTTCGATTTAGTCAATTGCATGTCCCAGACCGTGCCGGTCGAGAGGCGTCTAGAGCGAGCCCATTTTAGCGCTGCGCTCCGCGCCCGGCGGGCGAAACCGGTCGCGGCAGCGCCAACCGTCATCCGATACTGCTCAAGGATTTCGCCCGCGATTTGGAAGCCGAGTCCCGGCTTTCCGATCATTTGGGCCGCCGGCACGATGCACTCGTCAAAGCTCAGGCTGCCAAAGGAGCGCCGCGCCATCGCCTCAATCGTCTCCGCGACACGCATCCCAGGCGATTGAGCGCGCACGAAAAACAAGCTGAGCCCCAGTGGCCCCGACTGGTCAGCCGTTCGGGCCAGGACAATCGCGAAATCGGCAATGTCGGCGTTGGAAATCCAGGTTTTCGTCCCGTTCAGGGCATAGGACTCGCAACGACGTTCGGCACGCAGCGAAACGTTGGCAATGTCCGAGCCGACGTCGGGTTCGGATAAGGCCAGACACCCGATCGACCGCCCTGCCAGTATGTCCGGGAGCAGAGTCGCGCGCTGTTCCGTAGAACCGTACCGGACCAGCGGCGCAGCGGCCAGGGCCTGAATCGAGAAGGCGAAATCGCACAAATCATGGATGAACGAGAAGCCCTCGCGAATCAAGCAGATACTGCGGAAATCAGGGGCCGCATCGGCGCCGCCGACGGCCGCGTACCAGCCGGTTCGCCCGAACAGGGCCGTTAGATGACGGCCCATCTCGGCGGGCGAGCGACCTTCGATCTCGCCAAGTTCTGGCGAGATCTCGTCAGCCCAGCTTTCAATTCGCCTCGCGAGTTGCCGATGCCGTTCCTCGTAGAGCGGCAGTCTAAGAACCGAGGTGTCGAATATTTTCACGGCGGCCCCTTCGACCCGGTGTTGCAAAACTCTCCCGAAGGCAAAGCGGTGGCCTCGTGGCGGCACCGCCCGCCAGGATCCGGTCATCCGCTGGCACCGGCTCGCCGAACGGTCAGAGCGTCAAAGCACAATGATCGCCGATCGCATCATCGTCGATCATGACAGAGTGGGGCGATTCCAGCGTCCCACCTTCCATGAAATAGGAAAACGCAGCATAGCCATTCCAAATGCGGCGCCATTCGGCGGCGACTGCAGCGGTGCCGTATCGCCGCTCCGTTTCGTCGAGATGCGCCTGGATGATCGTCACCGCTTGCCGTGAATGTCCGGCGGAGAGGTTGTCGATGGAGAGGTGCACATCCTCGTAAATGTGGTCGAAGCCCCAGTGCTTCAGCTTTTGGATCTCATGCAGCCGCACCTCGCCGAGGCCAAACATTTCGACGCCCAGATTGTAGCCGAGAATCTCAGGGTGAAAGCGGTTCGGAAATAGGCCGAGTGACAGCTGGTTCAATGGAAAAGTATAGAAGTTGTCGGGGATTTCGTCCTGATCGATGAACGCTTCGTCACGGATATGCGGCAGGTCGATCTCCAGGCTCCTCAGGACCCCATAGATCAGCGTGATGTGGTTCTTCTGAATATCACCCAAGCCCATCTCATCGGCATAGATGCTGAACAAAGTCGCATCTGCGGCTCGCTCGAAGCGGCCCGTGCCGCTGCTTCGAAATGCCCAGCAGCCATCGATCAGGTTGCCCAGCGCAAAGTATTTCTGACCGAACACAACTTCGTCACGAGGCGGAATGTCGTTGAGTGGCGCATAGGGTTCGACGAGCTTGTGCCAATAGATCGACTCGACCCGAGCTTCCAGGGCCTCGGGGGAATACTCGAAAAAGCGAGCGTCTGTATATCGCCCCGTGGCCTCGTTGTTGAAAAGGACCTCCGCCCGAGCCAACCCCACGCGTGCGCGCTCCAGCGCAACCGATAATGTGTTCGCGAAATTTTCTATATTGACCAGCCGGTAGAACAGCGTCCTGTCATCGAGATCTGGGGCAGATTCGAACACAGTGTCGCGGGGTGGGCGATTCCGGATGCTGGCGAGCCACAATCGCGTGACCGATTCGTCATGCCCTTCCGGTACCAGGATTATCGGCTCGTCGATCGTTTGAGCCGCTCGCTGGAACCACGATTTGAGGACGCACGCTTCCTGTTCGGAAAATATGCCGAACATCGGCCCGCCGAATTTGATGGCGTCGACGAAGCGGCAACTTCCTTTCGCATCGGCTCGCAGATAGCTGGAGCGCTTGAAATCCCGCAGGAAGACGGCGAGATCCAAACTGGTTTCAGCAAAACTCTCGGAGAGCAGCTTTCCGCCGATCCGGACGCGCCCATGCTGTTTCCCGGCAAACGGCGCGTGGCGCCGGATGATCTCGGCGACCTGCAGATCAAGGGAGCGGTCCGTCGATTGCCCGGCCAGTTCCGCCAGCATCGTCACCTGTCGCCTTTCGAGGCCGACAAAGACACGCATCGCATCGACGAGGCGGCGGGACAAGGCTTCACCCGCCGGGTCATCTTGCAGCCCGTCGACATAGGTGTCGAGGGCCTCCCATGCCGTTTCGGGTGACACGAAGGGGGCTAGCCCCGCCACGCGGTCATCGATCCCCAGGGCGTGGTAGGCAGCGTGGATTCCGACCAACTCGGGGAGGTAGGTCGCCGGGTAGCGAGACAGCGACAGCAAGAAAGCGGCCTGCAGTGACGTCATCGGCTCCGTCGCGGCCGCGCGGAAGAAGCCCGCATCGGAGATCGACGGCAGGAAAATGCCGGCCTCTTCGAGGGACCGACGGCGCAAAGCGACACATGACCGGGCTGGGCAGCCCTCGCCAAGAAGCAGCCATCTTTGGCCGAACAGGATGTTGACGATGGCGGCAGGCTGGGTCGCGGGTTGCGACACGGTGTCGAGCCAGCAATCGCCGAGTAACGACAGCGCAGCCCGCCCACGAAGAAGAGAGTGTTTCGCAGCCGTTCCTAAGGCGACCACGCCGTCGAGCGCCGCCGTGGTGGCGATACGGTGCTCTTCGAGCCAGTGCCACAGCCGTTCCCGATCTACGCGGCCGCCGCGGAGGACGGGCGCCTGCGCCATTGCTTCCAGCGCTCCATCGTCCCACTCCGCGACACTCAGCGTGGCATCCAGAATCTGCTTGGCGACCAGTAGCATCGCCTCACTTTCGCAATCTTTCAACAGGAGTGCGGCGATCTCGGCCGGCTCCGCGGCCAATGCGGCATCGGCCAACGGTCGAGCCGCCGGATCGAAATGGAACAGACCGATCATGCCACCAAGGAAGCGATGTATGGCGGCGCCTTGAACATCATTCAAGGCCGCATCCGATTTGGATGATATACCGGTTGATGGTAGGCCTTTCATTTCACAACCTCGCTATGGTGACTCCTATAACACCAACCGGCGGATCGACGCGGCATGGAAAACCAGAAATTGTATCTTCACGGCTGTCACTATTTCCTCGGGGAAGAAGAGCGGCGTGTGACGGAGATTCCCGGTCTGGCCACGTGGCTCGCGCGAAACCAAATGATCGACGACCCGGGTTTGTGGGGCTGGGATCGTTTTCGCGTTACGGCCAGGCCGACGGTCGAGCTGCTGGCCGAAACGGCGCGCCGGAGCTTGGCGGATTTTGGCGCCCGTCAGCCATCGGTCGATGCAGTCATCCTGTGCGCAACGCACTTTCCGACCGATGTCGACCGACATGCCGATTTCATCGGCCGGCTGCTCGAGACTCTGGGCCTGCACCAAGCCATACCGTACGGCGTTACCCTGAATCGCTGCGCGACCCTCACATCCGCTGTTGGCCTGGCCGAGACGCTGGTCCGCAGCGGGCGGCACCAGGCGATCCTGGTGGCGGCCGGAGATACAATCGGCGCGCATGATGAAAGGCTGCGCCCTTTCGCGGTGTTCAGCGATGGAGCGGCAAGCTGCATCGTCAGCGCCGGACAAAGTGGCGAATTCCAACTGCTTGGCACAGCCGCGGCGGTTGATGCCCGAATGATGAGGCCAAACGCCGAAATCTCGGCCGACCTGACGCGGCGGGCGAATGCCGAACTGTTCGCGCTGGCGGAGGTTGGCCTCCGCGACATCAAGCGCCTCGCGCACAACAATCTGTGGAAGCCGATCGTGATCATGAAGGAGCAGCAGGCTGGCTTCCGCCGCGACCAGCTCCATCTCGACAATATTCCACGTATCGGCCACGTCTTCTCCTGCGATCCACTGATCAATATGATCGACTTGGCGGCAAGCGGTTCGGTGGCGTCGGGCGAGCTGCTGGCACTGGGATCGAGCGTATCCGGTGCCCGCTTCGGTGCATTGCTGCGCAAGAGTTGAATTTGGGCCTGGGCCGGCTGAAACGGCGGGGTGACGGGCCATCTCACACGGCCAGACAGAATTTTTCGGTTCGAGCCAGCGCGGGATTGCCGCGCCGGATATGGAGTATGCCATCCTTTGGCAACATGACCACGGCGCCGACGGTCTTCTCGCGGCATATATTGCCGGTGTCGGGCACGCAGATCGGCTCCTGGCATAAAAGGGCCATGTAGTCCTCCGGGCCTCCGTGACTGCCCGGACGATCAAGCTGCGCGACACACGCTTCCAGCCGGCGCACCGAGGAATTGCGCGAGAATGGGTTCATCTGGTCCATTGCGACAAAGTCTTCCGACAGGAAATGATTGGTGTGCACAAGAGTGGTACCGGCTCGGACGGAAAGCTTCCCGTCGCAGAGTTCGACGGTAACGCTGCGGTGTGCATCGCATAGCAGGAGCGAACGCGAACTGGCGAGCCGCACCCTCGACAACCAATCCAGGCATGAATCGATATCGCTGCTGCTGTCGAGCAAATGGCGGATAGCAAGATAGGGTGGGATGCCGGGGCGCCATGTACCGCCGAGCACAAGGTTGAGCCCGATCGCCAAACCCTCGCTGTTGAGGCCGAGATACCCGAGCAGTCCCGTGAAACTCAGCAGCAAGACCCGCCGCGGACTCGACCGATGAGCAATCCGGAGAATGACTATCTGGTCGTCCAGATTGCCATTGAGGTCGATCGTCTGGGCAAGCACGGGGCCGTCTTCGCCACGCCGGCACAGTGTCGTGCAGTCGCCTGCCGTATGAAACCGCGAATAGCCCATCACCTCGCGGCGTATCTGCAGCAACATCGCTTCGTCCGGCGCGATCTCGGCGCCTTCGGCCAAGCCCTCGATTTCTTCGGCAAGCGACGGCATCGCCGCGGCGATCTCGCGGCGATAGGCCGCAATCTCCGGCTCCAGTGTCGTGAGGCTGATCTGCCGCGGCAAGACGCGATTGAGCCGCGCCAGATCGTCATCGAGAAAGGTGCGGATCTGCTGCCGGAGCGCCACTCCATGGGCGCGTCCGAGCTCGCGCGGCAGGCCCTCGAGGCACAGCGGCTTCACTGCCCCGCACCAACCAGTTCGCTGGCTGCCCTGGTCAGTTTCGCTTCTTTGAGCAGGCCGGACCGAACGATCGGCCATTCGTGGCGCAGGATGCTGTAATAGATCGCATCGCGGCGACGCCCGTCCGGCATGTAGTTGAAGCTCCGCAGCACCCGCTCCTCGGTCGCACCGATATTCTGCAAGCCCTTGCGCGCCTGGAGATTGAGCACGTCAGTCTTGAACTCGACGCGTTCGCAGTCCAGCCGTTCGAAGGCGTACTGCAGCAGCAGAAATTTCGCCCAACGATTGAGCCGCTTCCCTCGATAGGCGCGGCCGAGCCACGACCAGCCAATTTCGAGGCGCCGGTCGGCCTCAGCCAAATTGCCGTAGGCCATGCTGCCGGCCATCGAGCCCGTCGCCTTGTCGATGACGGCAAAGACGACCCGGCGGGTGGCAGCGGTGTCTTCGACCGCTTGCTGGATGAAGCGGTCAAGATCTACGTCCGCATCGATCCGCTGCACGAAATAACGCCAGATATCGGCATCGAAAGCGATTTCGGCGAGCGACGCACGATCGGTGAAAGCGATTGGCCGCAGCCGCGCATAATCGTTTTCAAGCCGCACCTCGGCGAGGTCCTTCCAAGCCATGTCAAGCCTCCTGGCGGCCGGCAGTTGCGAACAGGGTGACAACATCGCGCGGGGTCCTGAGGCTGGCGATGTCCTTGTCGGTAAAGCTGAAAACGGGGATGCCCGTCTCCTCGCAGAGCGACGTCATGAGCAGCACCAGATTGAGCGACGTCAGCCCGTATCCATCGGAAAGATTTGCATCGAGGGCGATCCGATCGACGTCGACATCAAGTAGTTCTGCGAGATTTCTTTTGACGGTGGACTGAAGATTGCTCATATCAAGCCCCTTGACGCTTGGGTGATTTCATTCGCAAATCGAGCCAGAATGGCCCTGCGCTTTGGTTTGTATTGCGAGGTCAGCAGCCCGTTTTCGATGCTAAACGGCTCGTCCACGATGAGGAACGTGCCGATCCGCTCATCCGGCCGGCTCGTGTCGTTGAGATCGGCAATATGACGCTTGATGACGTCGCGCGCCGCCTCGCCGTGCGGCGCGCAAAGGATCGCCGAAAGGCGATCCTCTCCTGAACCGAGAACGATGCAGTTCTCGACCTCGGGACAGGTCCGAAGCTTTTCCTCGATCGGCCGGACCAGGACGTTGCGCCCATTGGTGAGCACGACGATATCGTCGGCTCGGCCCAGAATGTAGAGAAACCCGTCCTCGTCGAAGCGGCCGAGATCGCCGGTGCGCACCGAGCCGTCCGGCTGGAAGATGCGCTCCGAGTCACCAGGCGCGCAGAACAGGTAGCTCGTATTCACCGGGAAAGCGCTGTGCACGACGACAATGCCCTCTTCATCGATCGAGACACGTTTGCCGTCGATCGGTTTGCCGACGCTGCCGCGTCGATGGGCACCTGGCGCATTCTTGGTGACGATGCAGGTCTCGTTCATGCCATAGCCTTCAAAGATCGGCGTGCCGCAATCCTCGAAGAAGCGCAACATGTCCGGGCTGGCCGGCGCAGAGCCGGTCCAGAGATAACGGATCCGAGATCCCATGGCCTCGACTGCGGCGCGGCGGAGCGCCGCCGGATCGTCGCTCTCGACCCGCGCTGCGATCGCTTTGCGCAGCGTCTCGAAGAAGGCGGGAACACCCATCACGACCGTCGGCGCCTCGCGCGACAGCGCGTAGTACGCCAATTCGTAAGTCGACAGCACGACATCATGCCCGTAGACGAGCGCGGAATAGACCCAATAGCGCTGCTGCAGCAGCGACAGCGGCAAGAAAACAAAAATCTTGTCTTCAGACGAATGATTGAACAGCGCCTGTGTCGCAGTAATCGAGCTGTCGATGCTGCCGACCGTGGCCGCCAAGCCCTTAGGCTCACCAGTGCTCCCAGACGTGAATTTGATCGTCGTCACGTCACTAGGCGCAAAGGCGACGGGAGGGAGGTCGAGATCCTCCGGCAGCGCTTCCAGCGTGGCAAGCAGGTTGTCCATCGGCAGAATGCAAGATGCGTCCGACGCTTCATCGCTGAAGACGATGCGCAGCGCGTATCGCTCGGCGAGTGCGGCCGCCGCCGGGAATTTCCCCGCCTCGAAAGCGGCGGTGACTGCCTTAAGCTTCAGCGCGGCCAAGTCGAGCAGCAGCCATTCGAGCCGGTTCCTGGCCACGATGCCGATCCGATCCCCGGCGGAAATACCAAGGCGCTGGAGATAGACAGCCATCTTCCGAGCAAGCCGGTCGAGTTCGGATAGCGACAGTACGGTTCGCCCGCCCGGGCCATAGATGGCGATCGACTTTGCGGCCGAGGGCCGACCATTCGCGACCCGGTTGATGATCTGTTCCATGTCACGAGGTCTTCACGTGCGATTGCGCTTGGTCGAGGTGGCTTGCCATCTTACGCGGCGTGTCGAGGCGCGGCAGTTTGGCGATCGGCACGGAGATACCGAATTCCTTGCGTATGCGGGCGAGGAGCCGGACACCCGACAGCGACGTGCCGCCCAGTTGGTAGAATCCACTGACTGGATCAATCGCGTCACAACGCAATATATCGGACCAGATCTGGATGATCTTCGCTTCGAGTTCGGTTGGCGGGGCCGGAGCGGCTTCAGTGGCCGTGTCCGGCGCGTCCGGCATCGCAGTCTGGGCAAGGAAGGCTCGGTCGACCTTGCCGTTTCCGGTCAACGCCAAGCGCTCTAGCCAAACAAATTGGCGCGGCACCATGTACTCGGGCAGTGCCGCTTCGAGCGCTGCAGTCAAAGTGCATTCGGCTACCGTGGTCCCGTCGCCGGTTTCGACGAGACAGGCGACGAGGCGCGGACCGTCTCGCGTGCTGCGGCCAACCACGGCGGCGGCGGCGATACCCGGCTGATTGATCAGCACGGCTTCGATCTCCGCCGGGTCGATGCGATAGCCATTGAGCTTGATCTGGAAATCGACCCGGCCAAGGATTTCGATGTTTCCGTCCGGACGATAGCGGGCGCTGTCGCCCGTACGATAGAGCCGTTCGCGCAGCGGCTCGTGGTCAAAGAAGGCGGCGGCGGTCAGGGCCGGATTACCCAAATAGCCGTTAGCGAGCCCCTCGCCGGCGGCATGGAGTTCGCCCGGCACCCAGTCGGGACATTCGCGGCGCTGCGCATCGAGGATATAGGCACGGTTATTGGCGTTCGGCTTGCCGTACGGTATCGGTCCGTCGATCGAGCCGGGGTGGTCGATCGGGTAAAGAATGTTCCATACCGTCGTCTCCGTCGGGCCGCCCAGGCTGACTATCCGAACATCTGGCTGGAGTGCCGCGATCCGCCCCGGCAGCGTCGCCGGAATGCGGTCTCCGCTCATGAGCGCGAAGCGCAGCGTCTGTGGCAGCGCCCGGCCGGACGCAACGGCCTCATCTACCAGCAAACCAACGATCGCCGGCACCGAATTCCACACTGTGACGCCGGCCCGCGCGGCCAGGTCGAGCCAATGTCCCGGATCCGCCGCGCGCGCCGCGTCGGGGATGACCAGCGCAGCACCGACCGAGAGCGCACCGAATATGTCGAAAACGGACAGGTCGAAGCTGCAGCTGCTGACCGCGAAGAAGCGGTCCTTGGCACAAATCTCGAAGCGCTTTGTCGTATCGGCGACCAGATTGATCAGGTTGCGCCGAGTGACCATCACGCCCTTCGGCACGCCGGTCGAGCCGGAGGTATAAAGAACATAGGCAAGATCGCCTTGTGCCGAATCGACCGGAGCGAGATCCTCGGGCCGCGTATCCGCTTCCGTGTGCTGAGCTCGCTCCTGGAAGGCGCCATCGACGGTCAAGCTCACCGTGCCCTCGCAGACTTGCATCGCGGTATCCTGCACCAGCGAGCACCGTATTGGCCCGTTCGACAGCAGAGCCTCGAGCCGCGCCGCTGGAAGCCCCGCCTCAATCGGCACATAGGCGGCGCCGGCGAGGCCTACACCGAGGATCGCGACGATCTGCTCCCACCCTTTGTGCATCACGACGCCGACCAGGTCGTCGCGGCCGATGCGGTTGCCTTTGAGCCAGCGCGCTACCGCGCATGCACCGGCACGCAATTCGCCATAGCTCAGGCGCCTCGTGCCGCAATCGATCGCCAGGGCGTCTGGTGCTGCGGCGGCATGCTGCAGAAAGCGGTCATAGGGCTGCCCGGGAGGAATTGCGACGGCCGTGTCGTTGGCTGCCCGGCGTTGAGCGAACTGGTCCTGCGGCAGGAGCCCCTGATCGATGCGGCACCACGCCGCGTCACCGGCGGCGAGCGCGACGAGAAGCCGCTCATAGCCCTCGGTCAGAGCGGTGACCAGCCCTGCCGGAAACAGCGCGTCCACCGAATCCATCTGGATAACGAGAGCGCCGTCACTCTCCAGTGCGAAGGCATTGAGCCAAACTTGCGGTGTCTGGCTTACCGAATAGACTTCGCGCCCCCAGGCGGCGATCGCCGAACCGTCCGGCACAGCTCCGAGTGTGCTATTGAAGGTGAACGGCATAGGCACTGCCTGACCGGTGCAGGCACGCTGGCCGATTTCCCGCATGACGTCGAGACCGGAGAATTGACGATGATCCAGTCCCTCGCGCAGGCGGGTCTGGATTGCGACGGCGCGCTCTGCGAAATCGGCTCGGACATCGATCTCGATCGGCAGCAGCATGCAATCGGTGAAATTGCCGATGACGCGGTCGATATCGGGATGGATCGGTAGGCGGTTCGCCAGGGTGATGTTGAGCGTAAAGCGCTCGCCGGCGCCCCAAAGCGACAAGACCTCTGCATAGGCGGCAACAAGCACGGCATTCGGTGTCAGCGTGCGGCGGACCGCCTGCGCCTTGAGCGCGGACCAGCGCTCCGGCTCGATACGGAATCCATGACGAACCGAGACCGGCGCGCTTATTGCCGCCGGGTTGCCGCACAACGGCAGCTGCGGATGGGGCGGAATCTTTTCCAGCTGGCTTAGCCAGTAATTGCGCGCACGCATATATTCCGGTGCGGCGTGCGACGCCGCGAGCGCGCGAACGTAGTCGAAAAACGATACTTGCAAGGCGTCACGCAAGCCCGGCCGGTCCGTCGCGACATAGGCCCGGCGCCAATCCTCGAAGAACAGGAATGCGCTGCTGCCATCAATGACGAGCCCGTCATGACTGACATGAAGGATCATATTGGCTTCGCCCAGGATTGTCAGCCGTACTTCGATGAGCGGCGAGCGGTTGGCCGGCAACACCTGCTGGGCCATTTCAGCCCGCGTACGATCCCGCATTGCTTGCTGGTCGGCACCCTTCAGGCCGCGCAGATCCGCCACAGCGATCCGCACCGGCTGACACTCGGCGGCACTATCTTCGACCTGCGCCGCATCGTCGGCGAAGCGGGTGCGCAGCATGCCGTGCCGCTCGACGACCTCGGCCAGGGCCGCTTCGAGCCGAGCGGCATCAAACACGCCTTCAATCTCGCGGTAGACATGGGAGGACACGCCACCCATCGAGAAGTGATCCTGGCGACCATAGTAATAGCTTGCCTGCATCGGTGTCAGAGCGATGCACCCGCCGTCGTCCCTCGCCACGGCCCGCAAATGCTCGATCAGCTCGGATTTGGCGCTGCGGATCAGTCCAATCAGCGCCGGGTCAATCGCTGATCGAGGCCCCTCGAGGCGCAGGTTCGAGCCGTTGCGCAACAAGACGAGGCCGCGCTCAGCGACAACTCTCAGAATGCTCTCGGCACTCATATTACGATTCCTTCTTGCTGACAGGCGGCGCGCCGCGCGATCGCCAGAGCGAAGAGTGTGTCGACCGTCTCTGCCTTCAGAATATCGCCGACAGAAAGCTCGATGCCCCAGTTGGTCTGCAGCTTGTATTGCAACGTCATCGCGCCGAGCGAGGTGAGGCCAAGATCACCCGGCGCCTGTGACCGGATTGGTGCATCAGGGGCGAGGTGCAGGATCGCTCGGAGAGTCGCTTCAAATTCCGTCCGTATGACCGCTTCCGGATCGGATGGCGGCAGGTCTTGTATCTCGATTTGTATCTGAGGCTGCCTCAGCATGACCGGGCGCTCCTAACGAGTTGTCCGGCGTCGTCAGACGATGCCGCTCCGGGAACAGCGAAGAAACACGCCGTGGCAAGCGCAATTTTGGTGCCGGGCCGCAGCAGCATCACCCGATCCGACCAATGCGACGTGGCGTCATCGGTGCCGATCGCCTCGGCCAGCTTGCCGGCGAAGCGCGGCATCACCGGGGTGGCGCATTGAGCGAGCAACCGGACTGTTGCCAGCTCGAGCGCGATAACGGTGCGCCACTCGTCATAGGCGTCGGAATTGCCGGACAGGCACTGGTGCGTCGTCGTGAAATGGATCACGTCATCAACCAATCCATTGAGCTCGCGCATCACGCCATTGAGCGAAAAGCCGTCAGCGCCATAATGTACCGCGATCGCGTCGAGCCTCGTCTGCAACCGCGCGAGGAAAGCGCTCTGTATGGGTGACCAGACGCCCGCATCCGGAGCATGGCCGCCGAAGTGCGAGGCGATACGACCGCCCAGCCCGTTCAGCCAGGTTTGCCATCGCCCGATCAATGTCCCAGAGATGACGGCCTGGCAGCTCTTCAGCTCGAAATTGGTTCGCTCCGTTTCGCCGCGCGTCAGGGCGAGATAATAGCGCACTGCATCGACCGTCTCCGGCGACAGAATATCCTTGCCCCAAATCGCATGCCGCCGGCTGGTCGAAAACTTCTTGGCATCGAGCAGGTAGAACTCGTTGACGTTATATTCGATGTCGCAAGACCAATCCGGATAAGCGAGAGCGTATAGCACCGGATACAGGATCGTGTGGTAAAAGCTGTTGTCGTAACCGAAGAAGTGGACGATCTTCCAGTTGCGCTGCGGCGCGTCCGCCGACCACTCTTGGCCGTAGCGGCGGCCAAGCTCAGCAATGCCATGCAGGAATCCATAAGCCATTTCTGGCCAGACCCAGATGACTTGGCGTCCTTCGACCGGTTCTACCGGCGGCACTCCCCACTCGGCTGGGTGGGTGACGGGCAAATGGATTTCCCCCCGCGCAAAGACGCGCCGGGCGAGATCCTGGAGCCGCGGCGAAACCTTACCGGTCCGGTGATGAGCCATCACGGTGTCGCGGAAATCATGCAGCGGCAGAGAGTAGCGTTCAGCCGTCCCGCGCGCTGGTGCCGCCACGGAAAGCTTGGATTTGGCGTTGACAATATCGACGCAGAGATTGGGCTCGCCGCATTCCTCGCAGATGTTACCGCCGGTCGGCGCCGAGCAACTCGGGCACAGTCCGCCGATATCGACCTCATAGAGATACGTCTGGGTCGCTCCATCGAAGAGCGCCCGATCCTTCCGCCGCTGCACCGCGCCGGAGCCGACCAGACGCGAAAAGAAATTTTGCAGCCCTCCCCGGTAGGTCGGGTCCGTTCCGGTAACGGTGAATTGGTCGACCATGATGTCCATGAGAGAAAGCGTCGCGCGAATCTCCGCGGCATAGTGTGCGGCGACGCGCAGAGGTTCGGTGTTTTCCTCGTTGGCGCGGGCGACCACGTAGCTTTGGAAATCGTCGCTGCCGGTGAGGTGATAGGCTGCGACCCCGTTCATGCGTTGGAAGCGGACGAAGACGTCGGCGCCGAGATAGGGGCCGGAGAGATGTCCCAGATGAAGATCGCCGTTTGGTGTGGGCGGCGTCGAAAAGACGAAGACAGGCCGACCGGCAAAGCGTTCCTTGCCGGTATTCTTGGCCGCTTCGGCCGCGCGGACTGGATCGCGGCCATACAGATCCAAGAATTCCAGCGGCACGCTACCCGGATTTCGCAGCGTGTGCGTTTCAAAGGGCTCGAATACCGCCACCGAGCCCGGACCGACGCCATGGATGACGTTGTCGACGACCACTTCGCCCTTGCCCTTGAGTATGACGAATGCCTCGGCTTCGTCATGCTGGTGCGGTGTTGTCTCGCCCCCCGGTAAGACACGCCCGAAACTTGCGGCACCGCCTGGGCCGGCAAGCCCACCAACCGGCGCCATCTCGATGCCGAACGCAGCAGAGTAGGCGCTTTCGTCCAAGGTTATGATTTTCATAGCGTGCGTTCCTTGGGCCAAGTGATCAGTTGTCGAGCAGCCGCAACGTCTCGGCAGCGATGGCCGGTGCGAGACGGTAGCCGGATCCGTTTGCAGCGCCGGCGAAAATGATCCGGCCGCTTGCGCCGACCGTGGCGACAATTGGTTCCCGACTCGGGCTATACGCGTCGCAGAACACACGGCCGGACCGCAATTTCTCGACCAGCTCCGGTGCGTAACGTCGAAGCACCTTCTGCGCCTCATCGAGATTCTGTCGATTCACACCAGGCTGCGGCGCGTCCGGATCGACATCCCAATCGAGGCACGTATAACTAAAAAGCCAATGGCCACGATACTGCAGCGGCAGCAGGAAAGCATCCTCCTCCGGGAACACGACTGCAGCGTCTGCCTTGTCCGCCGGAGCATCCAGATGGAGGGCGATGATTTTCTTGATCCGGATGCCGAGCGGCGCGACCAGCGCACGCCATGCCGGTGCATTCACCCACGGGCCCGGCGCCAGGATCAATCGGTCCGCCCTCAACGTCTCGCCGGTCGAGAGCACCAGTACGGCGGCGCCTGTCTCCTCCTGGATACTTGCGACGGCGACGCCCTCAAGCAGCGAGATCATGGACCGGAAATCACGGACAAGGCGACCTGCCAGGGTCGCGACATCGGTGTAGTGGCAACCTGGGACCGACCAGACAGAAGCGCCGACCGGTTGGCCCATCGCCGCCCGTCGACAGGCTGGCGATGTTTCGATCGGCCCCGCCTTGATGAAATTGCGCCATGCCGCCTCCGCAGCTGTGCCGAAGGCAACCGCATGCATTGCTACTGGATAGATCGGCAGGCTGGGATCGCGGGCTGCGAGCGCTTGATAGTAGCGCTCGCTCATTTCGGTCATGGCGCGTACGCGCTCCGTCCGGCCAACCGGAAAATGCAGCCCAGCAGAACGCCGTGATGCGCCTGAGCCGACCAAGTCCCGGTCGATCGCGATGATCTCCGCGCCAGGTCGCTCGGCCAAGATCTGTCGAACGATGACGGAACCGATAATCCCCGCGCCCGCAACGACGACCCGTTCGCGCATGGCCGCCCCCTCACACCGCACGGTGCTGGCGCTCGGACCAAGCATTGATCGGCTGCCAGGTCATAAAGGACCGCTTCTGGGCTGCGCGCGTGCAGCCTGCCCCGCTCAGCACCGCCTCAATCACGCATTGGCTGCGCCAAGCGATCAGGCTGAGATTGGGCTCAGCCAACCCGCGTTGCCGCCGCGCGGCGTTCAGCATGAAGATGCGTCGATTGGTCGGACCGTCCCAGACCGCCGCAAAATTGGCGTCGATGCGAACCTCAACGTCTTCGTATTCAAGGCGCGACACGAGCGGATCGAGAAATGGCATGCGGGCGCCGCGGAAGCCGGTCGCCCATATGACGGTGTCGGCGTAGACAGGCTCCTCTTCCGATTTGGTCGCATCGTGGGTCACGGCCAGCCCCCATTGCCGCCCGTCGTGCCATACCTGCTCGACCGTTCGGCCCGGCATCAGCACGGACACATTGTCGCAATCCTCGATAAAGCGGAGCACGTAAAGCCGCTGATAGATTTCCCGGAGTGTCTTTTCCGAGATGCCATCGCTCGCCAGAACATTCCGTTCGAGGAACGCTCTCTTGAAATCGGCATCCTGACCGAAAAAGTACTCGGAAAAGCTCGGCATGAAATAGTCGTTGACGAAAGGAGAATCGTCCAATGGCAGGAAATTCTCGCGGCGCGATATCCAGATTACCTGCTTCGGCAGCAGGTCGCGCTCGCTGGTGATGACGTCGAGAAACGCTTCGGCGCCGGACTGACCACCTCCGACGATAGCGACGCGCTTAGCCTTGAGCGACTTAGCCTTGGCGCCATATTCGCTGACATGGAATTGCGTTGGGCCGATATGGCACCGGGCGAAGCTGGGAATATGGGCCTCTGTGCCGACGCCGACGGCAATGTTCTCGGCTCGGATACAGCGCCTCTCCGTTTCTACGACAAAGTGCCCGTCGAATCGGATCTGCGTGACCTCTTCACCGAAATGGACGTTCTCGTTCGAATCGCTCGCCCATTTCAGATAGTTCCGGAACTCACGCCGCGGCACCGATTCGAATCGAGCGTTGAGAAAGTGATGAATCTTACCCTCAGCATGCAGGTAAGAAATAAACGAGAAAGGATTTGTCGGGTCTGAGAGCGTTACCAAATCCTTGAACAGCGAGACTTGCAGCGTCGCACCAGGGAAATACATCCCGTCATGCCACGCGAATTCCGGCTTTCGATCGAAGAAGGCGCTGAGCACGCCCTTATACGGATAGAGAAGCGAGGCAAGACTTAAGTTCGACGGTCCGACGCCGATCCCGACACACTGATAGATCATGGCACTCTCTCGATGATAAGAGCCAAATCCCGTTATGAACTTGTGGTTTGACGAATAGCGCGCACCGGTCGGATGCAACCGCGGCCGGTGATCCGAACACTTCGTGGTTGCCGTCGATATCAATGGCTGTCGACGCCCTCGCAATATCAATGGGAAATTCCAATGTCTTCCTCCCTCGATGTATTTCGCTAGGTACGCAAGCCTCAACGGGGCAATCTACCGACGTGCCCGCAACACCGCACAAATTCAAAAATCGGCGTCTAAGATTTCCACGAACTTGATACTACTCTTAGTTTCTTCGTCTAACAATATCCTACTTTCAGTTGTTATGAAAGTATCCGATGATCGGAATCGTAATTTGGCGCTGAACGTTTTACGGGAGAGCTGACATGTTTGATGACAGGCAAATGAAAGTCGTAATCAATCATGGAGAGCAGTATTCGATTTGGCCGGTTGACCGGGACAATCCGCTTGGCTGGCGGGATGCGGGTAAGGTTGGCTCGAAGGAGGAGTGCCTTGCCTATGTCGAGCAAGTCTGGACTGACATGCGCCCGCTGAGCCTCAGGCAGCACATGGCGCAGCTGACGGATCAGGAAGCTTCGGCTGATAAGAAGCACTGAGAGAAATCTTCGTGCAGGCCTTATGGCGTAGTCTGTGACCAATCAATAACCGATTGATCGGGTCCTTATTTTTGTAGTTTTGAAGCAATCATCGCCGCAAGAAAGCGGGGATCGCGCGCGGTCTCATGGGCGAAGGCGAAACCAAGACGACGCCTGGCTTCCGACCTTTCGAATGGGATGCGCAAATTTCATTCACGGTAGCGCGTAGAATGTGGTAATACAATCTCTGGGTGAACGGCGAGATTGTTATCCCGGCGAGGAACAATGTTTGGACTCGCTCGGAGATCGCTGAACACCCGGAAGACCGCGCATCTTTGACACGCTGGTAACAACCCGAAGTGCGCGGGAGATCAAGGAGAGAGCCTCTCCGGGAGCATATTGTTTTTAGTGTTCTGGCCGGGTCGATGCTCAGAGCAGAAAGGCAAGCGCGCTTTGGTTCGATCATCGCCCATCCTTGGCGAGGCTTCGGCAGCGGCCGAGCCAACCGATATCATCCGTCCGGCGATTTGGTGCTCGGGCGGGATGACGGATTTGCTAGCGCCACGCCCTTTGAGGATTTCGACGATCTCGACATCGACCTGCCGACAGTTGATATCCGCTTTCAGCAGAGAGCGTCGGCAAGAACAGAACATTCCGAACAAGCTTGCCACCACCAGCACGCCACCATCGCGATCTTATCGGTGGAACGGATCATGGCGTGCATCGGAAAGCCAAAAGATAGCAAACGATTCCAAGGACTCGAGATCCTTTTTTGGATCGACGCTAAGGACCGACATGGGTCCACCGGTGTTTTAGGCACAACTAGGAGACAGCGCGTGGCGCTACCGTAATTGACCCAATCCAACCGAACGTAGGGAGGCTTCTATGACGCAGACAAACCAAGACCAAT
The DNA here is from genome assembly GCF_020193585.1 of Bradyrhizobium sp. IC3195. NCBI lineage: Bacteria > Pseudomonadati > Pseudomonadota > Alphaproteobacteria > Hyphomicrobiales > Nitrobacteraceae > Bradyrhizobium > Bradyrhizobium sp. IC3195. Next base: position 28,031 of record NZ_JADYVG010000035.1, read on the forward strand.
CAAACGAGCCACTGTACAGGCAGCTGCAGTTGATCCACGAAAGATATTTCCGGGATGTGGCTGATGCCTGGGCGGACTCACAAAGCCGGTGTCGCAGCATCCAGACCGAATTCGAACGCGGGGTCGAAAAGGCCTATCAGAGCCAACAGCCAGAGCAGTTCCGCGCCGCGCAAGAGGAATATCAACAGAAGGTACAATCGCTTTACAGCAATCCGACCCTGCCGCAGCAATACGCCGAGGCGTATGACAGGTACAAGGCCGCATTGAAACAACTGATCGCCGAGAGCGACATCAACGACCTGGGTTTTACGGATGTGAGAAATCTGGGCCAAAGCCTGCTTTCCGTTTCAGCGACGGCGATGAGCTTGGTGGGGCCGACTTCTTCTAGTGCGCCTGCTGCCAGCGATCCCTTCACACCCCCGGGCGGGGCACCTAGAGCAGCCGCTTGATGCACCGCCAGGGCGGATGACGTTGTGGGTACCTCGGCATGTCGCAAGAGAGTGCTGTTTTCACTGGGACGCTTGGCCTCTTGGCGGCCTTCATCGCCGCCGAGCGGTTGTCGCGTTCCCAGCGACTAGGCGTCATCGCACCATCGGGGGCGTACGCGCGCTTCGAGTCCTTGGTGCGGCAAATTTCGCTCCGCCGAGACCCAAGGGCTGAGGTGGGACAGATGGAGCACCTCGCCTCATTGGAAAACGCTGCCGGCGCGGAAGTATGGCACTTCGCGTCGAGTGGTGAATCCGTTTCCGGATCATTGCGCGAAACCTTTCAGCTTGCCCCCATCGGTGCGCTGAATGTGGTTATGACACCTTATTGCGGTGGCCAGCGTTGGCGCTGGATTCTGCCGCGAGGCGGGTCGGTCGTCTATAGCAATCCGGCGACGTTCGATTTCCCCGTGACGAGGACGTTCCGAACGACGCTCACGCTTGATATCGCCCCTCCCGACGACATCGCACAAGAAGGGATCCTTCATTTCCTGTCCACCCTATTCGACCTCAAGACGGAAGTCGATGAACGGGCTGATGATCTATTCGAATACCGAGGGCTCCGGTGCCTGATCGCGCCGACGGCCCGGGTCAATGTACTGAGAACTGAGCAAGCAGCAGCAATCATAATGGCGATTGTTGATCGGACCGAGGGCGGTAACTACGTCGTCGCGGGGGCGGAGAGCCTGTCGGCGGAGGATTTTCTCGAGCGGGTAGGTAACATTTACGGCGTAAGCCTACTGCCATTGGACGGCAAGGCACTGTTCTCTCAGCGGCTAACTGCCATCGACGCGCTGTTCGATCGACGGTTGATGAATTTCGCCGAACACCTGGGTCAGCCAGACTGCGAAGTGATCGAACATGCCTACAACGCCGCAGGTATGAGGTCTGTTCAACCTGGCCTGGATCCGGCCGAGTTCGATGATTTAGTGGAATTGGCGCATCAGGCGCAGTTGTCCGAACATAGCGCATTCGTTTCTCACGCATCGAAGCTGCCGGACATCCGAACGACGCATCGTGGCGGCCGAAAGCTTTCTTATAGTTCTACCAGCAGCGATGGCGAGGCGGTTGTGCTGCTCAATGCCCTGGGCCAGGGACCGAAGCCATGGTCTCGGCTGATAGCTCATCTGCGCCCGCGGTTTCGGGTACTGAGTTGGGATCCGCGCGGGCTCGATGAGTCAGAATCTCAGCTCTCGCTTCTCGATCATGTTGCCGATCTAGCGTCGATCATCGAGCGGGAGTCGGTGACTCGCGTCCATTTGGTCGGATGGTGCACTGGCCCTAAAATCGCGGCAGAATTCGCTCTACGTCACCCTGATCGGTTGCTCTCCATGACTTTCCTGAATATGCAGGTGAAGTGTCTCGAGAGCTCGCTCGATTTTGATACGCCGTATGAAACTGATTTTCAGGCCCTTTTCAACGAGCTTGAGCAAAGTCCGTCGACGGCCTCGTCGATAGCGGCTTCTCTCACGTCACGTGCGAGTGAGGCCGGCCCAGACCTGATGATAGAGACAGAAACCGAGGAGTCGGAGGCCGTTCTCCGCGCCATGAACCGTGACCTGAGAATGCCGGTTCTACGGCCGTTTCGCGACGCGAACACAACGATCAGATTTGCGCATCAGATGATCGACTTTTGGCACTACGATGTTAGCCAGGTCGCGGGCCAAATCGACGTTCCGATCTTGCTTTTCGCGTCGGAGTACGACCGTATCGCAGCGCCCAAAGCTTCGGAATGGGCGCGCGGGTTATTTCCCCGGGCTCGTCTGCTGCAGGCTCCGGGAGCGACGCATTACTTTCTCTATGATCGAGCTGACGTCGTGGCACGCATGATTGAATGGTTTGCCTCCGGTGATGGAGTGCCCGAACGTAGCGATGGACAGATGCTTTCGCTCGATCCGACATATGTGAGCAACTCAGCTGACACGGCCGGGTTGCTCCGGGCCGGTGAGTGAGCCGGGAAGACAAAGATCGGGTGCCTCGCCGGGCGGCGATGTCCCCAAATGACAGCGGCACGGGCTAGGTTCAGACGTCGGGATTTCCCGCAAAAGTGGAGGTGCAATGTTGTCCACGATCTCTCAGGCACCAGATCAATCGCACGGCTCCGCGTCCCAGTTCGTCAAGGATGGCGAGCGGCGTGCTCGTCCTTTGTCCTTTGCGCAATCCCGGTTGTGGATTCTCGACCGATTGCAACCGGGCAATCCCGCGTACAACATTGCGACGTCGGTCCCGCTGTATGGTCGGGTTGACGTAACGGTTCTCGAACGAACCATAAATGAAATCGTGCGACGGCACGAAGCCTTGAGGACGACATTCGAGGTGGTCGACGGACAACCCGCACAGGTCGTCAAGGCTTCCTTGAAGCTCAAGCTCGCCATCGTGGATCTGCGTTCGCGTTCCGGGGTGGCCCGGGAGGAGGATGTGAGCCGCTTCGTCTATGCGGAAAGCCGACGGCCGTTCGATCTTAGAACAGGCCCATTGCTATATGCTTCGCTGGTGCACCTTAATTCCAACCAGAGCTTTCTGATGCTGGTGATGCATCACATCGTCTCCGATGGTTGGTCGATGTCGGTGCTCAATCGGGAATTGACGACGATATATATGGCATTTTTGCGCAGGAGCCCCTCTCCATTGCCGGAACTAACGGTTCAATACCCGGACTTCGCGGTATGGCAGGCAGAGTGGTTCCGCGGCGAGCTTCTGCAAAAGCAGCTCGGTTACTGGCGCAAGCAGCTCAGCGGCCTGCGGCCTGTGCTCAATCTTCCCACCGATCGTCGCAGACCGCCCGTGCAGACCAGTAACGGGTCGGTCCGCGTCTTCACGCTGGACCAGAAACTGTGCGAAGCACTCAAGACGCTCGGCAACGCCAGCCGCGCCTCGCTGTTCATGACTCTGCTCGCCGCGCTCAAGGTGTTGCTCCACCGTTTGAGTGGTGAAACCGACATCGCCGTCGGATCGCCTATCGCCAACCGGACCCGTTCGGAGCTTGAAGGATTGATCGGCTTCTTTGTCAACACGTTGGTGTTGCGGACCGATCTCTCGGGCGATCCAACCTTTGTCGAGTTGCTTGTGCGCGAGCGTGACGTGGCGCTGGAAGCCTATGGCAATCAGGACATGCCGTTCGAGAAGTTGGTAGACGAACTTCAGCTCGACCGAGACTTGAGCCGCAATCCATTTTTCCAGATTCTGTTCGGGGTCCAAAACATCGGAACGCTAGACCGCAGCGCGGCTCCTATCCAGCCGTTGGGATCCCAGATTCAGGCTGGCTCGGTCGGCAACGGTACTGCCAAGTTCGATTTGACGATGTCGGTGCTTGATACCGGAGCCGGTGCACGAGGAGCTCTTGAATTTAACACCGACCTTTTCGACGAATCGACCGCCGAGATCATGATCGGGCGCTATATAGCGTTGCTGCACAGAATTGTGGAGAATCCTCACGAAACGCTGTCGCGCCTCTCCGTATGGATGCCCGACGAGGTCATCAAGACCGCGGATTCGGCCAACGCCCCGGAAACAGCGGCGGTGCCGACGGAAGTCCTGGGAGCGCGCATCGCCGCCCATGCGGCACGCTCACCGACAGCCCTTGCCACCATCGATCCCAGTGGTACGTGCACCTATTTCGAGCTGAACCAACGGGCGAACCGGATCGCGCGTACATCTTTCCTCCGGAAACTGAGCGCCGGCAGCACCGTCGCGATCGCTTCTAGGCCCGGATCGGGAGGGCTCGCGGTCATCTTGGGGATCTTGAAGGCGGGTCTGGTCTGGGCTCCGATCGATCCTGCCGACATCTTGGCATCAGGCGGAATCCCGCTGAACTCCAATCGGGCAGAGCGCATCCTGACGGCGCTTCGGCCGGCATTGGTGGTCGTAGACGAAGCTACCGAGCCGTGCTTCCGACAATTCGGAGTAGAGACGGTCCGGCTTGACGAAGTTTGGGCAGATTCGGCGACCCAACCGGACGATGAACTCACAACCTGCGTAACGCCCGACTCGCCCGCCGTGATGCTTGTCCAGGTTGACGGCACAGCCAAAATGACCACTGTGCGCCTCAGCCATCGGATGCTTAGCCGCGCCGGATGTGACCGTTTCCTTTGCCTTTCGCCGGAGGATCGCGTTGCGCATCTTTCCAATATCGGCTCCGACTGCGCGCGGTACGAAATCTTCGGTGCGCTGGCCGCCGGGGCGGCAATCGTATTTGTGCCGCCCGAATTGTCGTTTCGCTCGCGGCGCTTTGCAACACTGCTGCATGAGGCCTCCGTTACCGTCATGTCTCTCGCTCTGGCGGATTTGGAGCGGTTAGCCCGGGAATTTCCGCGGTCCTTGCGGAGCGTTCGGCTGGTGCTTTCTGCCGAGCGCGGGTTGGATTGGGGCCAACTTCAGGAAGCGCTCACGCCTGAGCTAATCGGACGGATTCATATGGTGTCGGGCGATCCGGCCGCGGGTGGCTTTTATTTGATACAACCACTGGCGCTGCTCAAGCCGGATGCCGCGGTCATTCCACTTGGAATTCCAGCTGCCGGCGTCCGAATCGACCTTCTAGGACGCGACCTCGAGCCCGTGCCGGGGCGAGTGCCTGGAGACATCTATGTACAAAATCCCGATTTGCCCCACCCCGAGCCAGGCTATCGGACGAGTGACTTCGCTCGGCTCGAGGACGGGCAGTTTGTCCTGCATGGGCATATGGACGATGCTCTGCTAACGGGAAATTCGAAGATCAGCTTTGTCGAGATCGAGGCTGCTCTTTGCGACCATCCGGCAGTGGAGGCAGCGGCCGTTGCGGCAAGAACCCGCCAGGGGTTGCATGACCGGGGGTTGGTCGCATTTCTAAAGCTGTCTCGGGATGTTCCCGTATCGGAGCTACAGAGCTTCTTGGCTGCGCGGATACCGGCGCGGCTGATACCCTCGACGTTCGAACTTAAGCGAAAGATTCCCTATAACGGCAAAGGCGGCATCGACCGGCGTGCGTTGGCAGAAATCGTCGCGCGCCTCGACGCCCCAATATCCGGCGTCGAAGAATATCTCGCGCCGCGCGACAATTTGGAAATTCACCTGACGCAGATCTGGATGGGCGTCCTCCACACGGACGTGGTCGGAATCCGCGACAATTTCTTTCGGCTTGGCGGCCATTCTTTGATCGCCACACAGATCATCGCGCGGATTAGCGATACTTTGCAGATCGAAGTACCACTCCAGCGCTTATTCGAAGCGCCGACGATCGAGCAACTGGCGGCAATTATCAAGCCGCTCGTTGGCTCAGATCCTCGGCCCCAAGTCTCCACGATCGCTCGAGTTCCTAGGGATCGGCCGATCCCGCTATCATTTGCGCAGCAGCGCCTATGGTTCTTGGATCAGTTCGATCCGGGGAGCGCCGTTTACAACATCGCGATGCCGGTGCGCTTCGCAGCGGTCGACGTGGCAGTGCTCGAAGGCGCCCTCAATGACCTCATTGTGCGCCACGAAACGCTGCGCACAACTTTTGACACGGTCGCGGACGAGCCAGTGCAAGTGATCGCTCCGTCTCTCAAAATCAAGATGCCCGTTCATGATCTTCGCAACATGCCCGAGGAGACCAGAAAACTCGAGTCACAACGTCTGACTACGCAGCAGATGCGGATGCCGTTCGACCTCAAGCACGGACCGGTCTTGCGGGCTGAACTCATACGTCTGCACAATAATGACAATCGATTCCTTCTAACCATCCACCACATAGCCGCGGATGGTTGGTCGATGGACATCATATCCCGAGAGCTTGTCGCATTTTACGAAGCCCGGCTTAGCCGGAGGTCTCCATCGTTGCCCGACCTTCCGATCCAGTATGCGGACTTCGCCTGCTGGCAGCGTCGATACTTGTCCGGCCCGGTGCTGCAGCGCGATGTCAACTACTGGAAAAACAAACTCGAAGGTGTACCTCCGCTGCTCGACTTGCCGGCGGACAGACCACGGCCGGCGATGCAAACCTTCACCGGAGGCTTGTACCCGTTCACCATACCCCCATCGCTCCTGAAGAGCGTCAAGAACTTCTCCGAGCAGGAGCAAGTAACCCTTTTTTCGACATTGCTGTCAGCGTTTTATGTTCTTCTCTATCGCTATACTGGCCGCGAAGACTTGGTGGTGGGGTCTCCGATTGCCAACCGGGTACGCCCCGAACTCGAAGGGTTGATTGGTTTTATGGCCAATACACTCGTGCTCCGCACCCAATTTTCGGCAAATTCCACTTTCCGCGCGCTCGTTTCCGAGGTGCGCGATGTGACGATGGAAGCCTTCGCGCACCAGGGTATTCCTTTCGAGAAGCTGGTCGAGGAGATCCAACCGGAGAGAAACCTCTCTTACAATCCGCTCTTCCAGGTCATGATTGCCTTGCAGAACACCGGCCGCCCCATGGAAACCGGCGGCGTGCTCGATGAGGATACGTCGACACTGAGCGCCGGTGTGGCCAAATTCGACCTGACCATGTTCCTGTCGGAAACGGCGAGCGACCTTTGTGCCGGAATCGAATACAATTCCGATCTATTCGACCTGTCGTCGGTTGTGCGCATTGCGGGACATTATGGTGCCTTGCTCGCCGCGGCGATGGACGAGCCGGACCGTCCGATATGGTCGCTGCCAATGCTTCTGCCGACCGAGACAACAGCTCTGGCGGACTGGAACGACACCGAGGACCCGATTCAACCGGAAATGTGCCATGTGCTGTTCGAGAGGCAGGCTGAGCTCTTGCCGGATACAGTTGCGCTTGTCGCAGGGAAGGAAAAAACCACCTACAAGGAACTCAACTGTCGCGCCAATGCTCTGGCGCACCGCCTGATTGGGCTTGGCGTCGGACCGGGCTCTCGCGTCGCTATTTGCGTCGATCGTGGTGTGGATATGATCGTCGCCCTTATCGCAACGCTAAAGGCTGGGGCGGCTTACGTTCCGATCGACCCTTCCTATCCGAAAGAGCGCATCGCCTTTATGGCGGCAGACGCGCGCGTCGCACTGGTGCTGACGCAGAGTGCGCGACGCAGTGAATTGTCGGGAGCGACTGGCGCGCTCCTAGCCATCGATGACCCTGAACCCGCTATGTTCCCTCACGACAATCCAGCCGTGCCCGTTTCTGCCGGCAGTCTCGCTTATGTCATCTATACATCCGGGTCGACGGGCAAGCCGAAAGGCGTAGCAATGCCGCATGGTCCACTCGCATCGCTGATCCGCTGGCAAATCGCCCGATCCGCGCTGCCGACGGCAGCGCCAACCTTACAATTCGCCTCCTTGAGTTTCGACGTCTCGTTTCAGGAAATATTCTCGACGTTGGACGCCGGCGGAACGCTCGTACTCATAACAGAGGAGCAGCGCAGGGACCCGCCCGCTCTATGGAAATTGCTGTATCAGGAAAATGTGCGTCGGCTCTTCCTTCCTTACGTCGCGCTCCAGCAACTGGCAGAGCACGCTCGACATGCCGCCGATCTTCCGCATTCGTTGACAGAGATTATAACGGCCGGCGAACAACTGCAGATCACACCGCAGATAGCTGCAATGATGACTCGGCTCGGCGCGGATCTGTATAATCAGTACGGACCTACCGAGTCTCATGTCGTTACCGAACTCAGGCTGGCCGGGGCGGCAAGCGACTGGCCGGCGCGCCCGTCGATTGGCCGGGTGATCCCCAATGTGGTGATCCAGATCCTTGACTCGCATGGACAGCTTTGCCCGATCGGTATTCCGGGCGAGCTTTGCATTGGCGGTTCTGCACTGGCGCACGGCTATCTGGAACGGCGCGCCCTGACGGCCGAGCGCTTCGTCCCGGATGGGCAAAGCACGAGAGGGGGACGATTGTATCGGACAGGCGACCGCGCGCGATTTTTGTCGAACGGAGAGCTTGAGTACCTCGGACGGGCGGACCAACAGGTCAAGATTCGTGGTTTTCGCGTTGAACTCGGCGAGATTGAAGTTGCTCTACGGACGCACCCGTCGGTCCGCGAAGCCGTTGTGGTTGCGCGCGAAAGTCGCGGGGAGCTTCGTCTGTTCGGCTACATTCAGGCCGATCCGGAATCGCCCGCGTCAACCGAGGACCTCCGGGCGCATCTTCGAGCCATATTGCCCGAACAAATGATTCCGGCGACCTATGTCGTTGTGGGATCACTGCCGCTTACGCCGAGTGGCAAGCTTAGCCGAAGCAACCTGCCCGACCCGCAAGGGGAAGCGTCCCATTCCGTCACCGGCGCAGTCCCGAGGACGCCCGTGGAAATTGCGCTGGCGCGCATGTGGAGTGAGATCCTTCAGGTGCCGAGCGTTGGCATTAAAGATAATTTCTTTGAGCTCGGGGGGCATTCATTGTTGGCCACTCGCGTCATTTCTCGGATCAGGGATGAGTTTGGGGCCGAACTGCCCGTCCGCCTTATGTTCGATAATCCCACGGTCCAAGCGCTGGCACTGGCGACCGTCGAATCCATGCTGGAGAAACGGGGGGACGATCAAATCGATCGCCTGCTCGCGGAGCTTGAGCAAATGCCAGAGGAGGCCGCCCACAGCCTCACTTGAAGATCGCCGTCCCGCGAACCGGGCCCGCCTGCAAGATTTGCTTCTAACACTCCTGTATCCAAACCAGGCAATTGAACGAGGAGAATCCGGTGAACAGGCAAGAGAACCAGGACGGCCAATTCCAGGTCGTCGTCAACGGCGAGGAACAGTATTCAATCTGGCCGCTCGGGCGCGAAGTGCCGTCCGGCTGGCAGCTCGCCCCGAAAACGGGCAGCAAGGAGGAATGTCTGACCTACGTTGAGCAAGTTTGGGGCGATATGCGGCCCGCAAGCCTCCGCGGCGAACGCTCGCCAGAGCGATGATTTCTGCGAGCCCTGGTCGCCGTCCGTCGGTCGCCCACGCAAGCCATCAACGTCGTTGCCAGCTAATTCCACTGGAATTGCCTACGGTTCGGATAGGAACGCACGCGAAAATTCGCTTGATTTTCTGGTCGCGGGAGACCGCTACCGCCTTTCTCCACACGAACCAAACCTACTTCGCCCGAGGCAGTTTGTGGGTGCCTCAACCGGGCTCATCCCGCGAGCTGTTCGGGGAAACCGCGCCCTCGTTACCGGTCGGAACCCAGGGCTTAACCGGCCAAAAATGGGCATCCTCGCATGCCGCCGCGCAATCTTCCGCCGGACTCTGGGTCTAGCAGCACAATGCCCTTCGAAACGCGAAAGGAGGCTTGGTGATCCCCGTTCGCTCGGCCATCACTTTACCCGCAATTGCTCCTGATGCGCCTTCGCCAGGTCGTGCATGCTGTTGAACCGGAAGTCGACGTGCGGCATCTGGTCAGGATTCATGGTGGCCCCGAAGCCCTGCTGGGCGTGACGACGATAGATCCAGCACGACTTCAAGCCGTGCTCGTTTGCCGGCTTATGGTCGTGGAACATGCTCTCGGCCGTGTGCAGGATCTTCTCCTTCCTAACGCCGATCTCGCCCAGCTTTTCGATCATGTAGTCGAAGTTTCGGGGCGATGGCTTGTAGGATCCGATGTCCTCGGCGGTGTAGATCGCATCGAACTCCGCCTGGAGCCTGCGGTTGCTCGCCTGGAACGTCACGTTGTCCACATTGGAAAGGATGACGAGCTTGAAATACTTCTTCAGATACTGGAGCGCGCCCGGGGAGTCCTCGAACGCCGGCCAATTTCCGACGGACTGGCCATACTCGACGCAATCTTCGTGTGTCGCGTGCACGCCCCATTCCTCGGCGAGGCGCTTGTAGACGATCGGCAGCAGATCCCGATATCGCTTCGCCGGGGTGTACTTCTGCTGGCTTGATTCATGGCGCGCATGCGCTTCCAGAATCTGGTCGCGTGTGAGCGGACGCTTCACCCTATCCGTAAGGCTCTTCAGAGCCTCGACCATCCCGCTCTCCCAATCGATCAAGGTGCCGTAGCAGTCGAAGGTCAGCGCGTCGAAATCGGTGAGCAACATGTCGATGTCTCCTCTTTGCTTGTACCAGTATGGGTGGCACGGATGGCAGGGTCGCCGCGTCGACGCGGTCGGGTCCGCAGAACCGATCGGATTTCGGCTTCGGGACGGCACCATCTGCCGCTATCCCCGACATCATCCACATCCTCGACGAAATCCCGAAGACGATCTCCAAAAAGCCGATCGAGCGCGCCTGCATCGAGTAGCTGCGTGGGTGCTGGGCGGCTAGACTGAAGCCCGAGTCTACGCTCTTGACCAATCAGGTTTCAGGTGTGGCCTCCGCCGATGACCAACTTCACGAGCAAGCCACGCCCGCATATCAGGGAACGAGCAAGCGGCTCCCTGGCCGTCTCGTGATCCCGCTGGATGACAATAACCACGCGCGGCTATCGTGGCCTCGAACTTTCACTTTCACTTCACGACGAAGCCGTGAGCATAGGGATCGCGATCGTCGATGAAGATCGTGTTGATGCCGGTCATGCGGGCCCAGCCGGCAATCGAGGGGACGATCGAATCCCGGTTGGCGACCTTGACGGCGGCCTCGACTCGTCCCTTGAATAGCGAGCCGATGATCGATTCATGCACGAACTCGTCGCCGACCTTCAGCTTGCCTTTGGCAGCGAGCTGCGCCATCCGCGCCGAGCTGCCGGTACCGCATGGCGACCGGTCGATGGCCTTTTCGCCGTAGAAGACGGCGTTACGCCCATGCGCCTCCGGCTTCGTCGGCTTGCCCGTCCACTGAATATGGCTGAGGCCCTTGATCTCCGGATGCTCGGGGTGGACGAAGAAGTCGTACTTCCGGTTGAGCGCTGCGCGTAGGCGCGGCGACCAGCCCACCAGTTCCCCCGCCGTATGATCGGCCATGTCGCGGAAGTTTCTTTGCGGCTCGACGATGGCATAGAAATTGCCGCCATAGGCGACGTCGACGACGACTTCGCCGAGACCATCGACCTCAGCCGTCAATCCCTCAGCGTAGAGAAAGCCCGGAACGTTGGTGAGGCGCACCTCCTCGACAAAGCGGCCTTCCTGGCGGTAGGTGATATCGACCTTGCCGGCCGGCGCGTCGATCGAGAGCTTTCCGGGTTCGCGCGGTGTGATGAGGCCATTCTCGATGCCCATCGTGACAGTTCCGATAGTGCCGTCACCGCACATCGGCAGACAGCCGGATGTCTCGATGAACAGCACCGCAAGATCACAATCGGGGCGCGTCGGCGGATAGAGGATCGAGCCAGACATCATGTCGTGACCACGCGGTTCGAACATCAGGCCGGTGCGGATCCAGTCATAGACGCGCAGAAAGTGGGCGCGCTTTTCAAGCATGCTCGCGCCGTCCAGACGCGGCCCCCCACCGGAGACCAGACGAACCGGGTTGCCGCAGGTATGCCCGTCGATGCAGGAGAAGGTATGGGTGGCCATGGTCAGAATCTCCGAAGCGAGAAAGGAGAAAGGTCGATGGCGGGCATTCGCCCCGCGACCAGGTCGGCGACAGCCGAGCGGTGCCCGGCCGACTGCGTCAGGCCGAGATGGCCGGGACCGAAAGCGTAGATGATGCGCGGTGTCGCTCGAGAGCGACCGATCACCGGGAGGCTGTCGGGCATGGACGGACGAAATCCCATCCATTCGACGCCGCCGCCGGTCTTCAAACCCGGAAGGAAGGCGCTGGCCTTGGTGAGCATGGCGCGGGAGCGCGCGAAGTTCGGTGGCAGCGAAAGGCCACCAAGCTCGACTGCGCCACCAACGCGGATGCCGGTGGAGAGGCGCGTGACGACGAAGCCGTGCCCGCCGAATGTAATCTGCCTGCGCAGGTCGAAAGCATCGATCGGAAGTGTCGTGTTATATCCTCGCTCGGTCTCAAGCGGGAGCGTTCGCTCATGGTGTGGGCGATCTTATGCGAGAAGGCCCCTGCCGCCACGATCACGTGATCGGCGCGGCGCGCGACGCCGGCTAACACCTCGACACCGTTATCGAGCGGGTGCAGAGCAGACACCTCGGCGCGTTCAATGATGCCGCCATCGGCAGTGAAGCGCTCGGCAAGAGCTAACGTGTAAAGCTTCGGATCGGAGATCGAGTACCAGCCCGAAGTGAACGTGCCGCGGGTAAAGCGCGGGGCAATGCCGGGCTGGATGTCCGCCATCTCCGCTGCCGTCATGTGCTGGAATGCAATTCCGTGATCGGCGCGCGCCTGCCACCCGGGCAGCGATGCGCGGAACTCGGACTCGCTCTCATAGACCTGCAAATTGCCTTCCTTGCGCAGCATGGCGAACGTGCCGGTCCGCTGCAGAAAGGGCTCGAGTTCGGCTTTTGACAAGTCCATCAGCGATCTCTGCGCCGCCGTCGATTGCGCCACACGATCCGGCGCGCAAGCGCGCCAGAAGCGGAGCATCCATGGCACGATCCGCAGCGCATAGGCTGGCGGGACCGACAGCGGCCCAAGGGGGTTGAGCAGCCATTTTGGCGCCTTGCGCAGAATGCCGGGCGAGGCGAGCGGCAAGATGTCCGTAAAGGCAAAGTCGTCCGCGTTGCCGGCGGATGCCCCCACAGCCGGACCTTCCCGGTCCAGCACGACGACCCGGCGCCCCTCGGCCTGTAGAGCCAGCGCAGCAGACAGGCCGACGGCGCCTGCGCCGATCACGATCGTGTCGCGAACTGCCGTGCTGGACATCGTCTGCTCACTCAGCTCCCGCTGAACGGCTTTTCGTATTTGTCGTCAGGCCGCTTGCTTTTGCGAGGCGCCGAGCTCTTTCGACCACTGAGCATACCAGGTATCGAACAGTTTCAGCTGAGCCTCGACATAGCCGCGCTGGCTGTCGGTCAGCGCATCGGCCTCGTTGAAGTGAAGCTTGTATCCGGGACTACCCTTCAGCACCATCAGATGGTTGAAGTATGGAAGCGTTCGTCATTGGGATGCGGCTGAGCTTGCGCGCCATGCTCTTCATCGAACTCTGTCCTCGGACCCCACGCTCCGAAGCCACGGTTTACGCGGTGACGAGGAGTAACATCGCGGAACCGCGCAGTAACAACCATGGTCGCGCCGTTCACCGATTTGCTGTTGCTTCGAACGGCCGGCTACAATGGAGAAGCAATGGAATTATTCTTGCCAGCGAAGACCTCGCCTGGCTTGTTGGTATTTCTGTTGGCATCGGCAGCAACCAACGCCAAGAATTACCCTGAATTCAAACAGTTATGGCATTGAGCGGTTGTCGGCCAGGCGAAAGCCTCCAAGCTGTCACGAGTCATGGGAATGCGGCCGAGCTTCGCTAGATGTCCCTCGAGCAGCGCCACGGCCTCGGCCGCCACGCGATGGATGTCCATGCCAATGATGCGCATCTCTCCCTCCATGGTCAGTGCGAAAGGGAGCTGCGGGCAACACGACAATTACGGATCCGCGCTCGCAGCGCATCCGGGCTAGTCGCAGGGGCGGCCAGATAACGACCTCGAACTCGCAGTTCATGTCAGTGCGACGGCCTGCCCGCACTTGCGTGCTCCCGGTGCCCCGAGGCCCGGATCGGTCTACGCTAATGGGCTAGATCGAGTCTGGAAACACGGGACACCGGCTACATCATGCCGGACAACGCGTTCATCGAGGCCTTCAACGGCCGCTTCCGGGCCGAATGCCTCAACGTCCACTGGTTCCTGTCTCTTGCGGACGCCCAGCAAAAAGTGGAGACTTGGCGCAGATACTACAATGAAGAACGGCCCCATGGCGCGATCGGCAATCGACCGCCGATTTTACTGCAAAACCACGTCGGCGCATCCAGCCCGCCAACGTGATCACGGCGAAAAACTCTAGCACTACTTTGGCAGATTTGGTTTGTGCTGTGGTTTTTCACGGATTCGTCTTCTGCAGTGCGGGCCTCGCTGCGATGGCGGCCGAAGAATGAGATCGACGATGGCGTGGCGTACGGCGGGCATGGTTGGTTGAGGCGGAGGCCCATTGATTCTTTTTTTTCCGTCCCGCATGTGCGAGGCGACGGTGCTGCAA